>JAZOBZ010000101.1:0-44428 GCA_045596245.1 Alistipes sp.
ATAACAAAGACCTAAATACGATTTAGGTGGTTATAGCGGTGAGGTTCCACCTCTTCCCATTCCGAACAGAGAAGTTAAGCTCACTCGCGCCGATGGTACTGCGGTTTTCCCGTGGGAGAGTAGGTAGCCGCCTCTTTAAGAGAAGACCGACAAGATTCGATCTTCTCTTTTTTATTTGCGCAGGTTTCTGCAGCACCTTATTTGAATGACGACTTGGCTGTACAGGAGTACTATCCAAGTCGTCATTCTGCATTACGGCACAGCATAATTCCTGCGCAAATATAAAAATAGAGAGATCGAAGATGGTCTTCATCTTAAAGAGGCAGATGCTATTTTCCACTGGAAAATAGCATTACTATTCGATGCGAATGAGCTTAACAGCTCTGTGAAACAGAGGACGGGCGCAGCAGGTGAGAGCAGAGGGGGCTTGCACACTCTGCCGAATCGCCACCGCCCGAAGCCGAGAATAGATTGCGTAGCAATCCTCGGCAAGTTAAGCTCACTAATTCTCGGCAACGATTGCGCAAACCGAGCGCAGAGTGCATATCTGTTATGTACTCTGCCGAGGTGCAGCCAATCGAAACGGTACAATAGAGCCGTAGGCTCGTGCCGTAAGTTAAGCCTTGCCACCGATAACTATTTTGCCGCCAACATTTGTGTTACCTATCCCCCAAACCCCCTTTCTGTAAAGGGGGCTTAATTGTTGGTTGTGGGTAACTCTCCACAAAAATTAAGAGGCGCAAGTTTTTATAGTGCAAAATATGTGAACAGATCAAATAATGATAAAAGAGCTTTGAATTTTTAATTCAAGGCTCTTTAATGTTGTAACATAACATTTTACTTTTTCAGCGCTCTAATAATACGATCTTCTTGAATAAGCACATCTTTCATGAACATTTGTGCTGTCACTTTTTTACCTAAATTCTCCTTGCAAGCCTTGTATATGGCCGTAAGTGACGATGCTTTTATCAGGGAAATATTAAGATCAAAATCATCTCCACAGTCTGAAATAAAATCATCTGAAAAATCAGGTGCAACAACAAGAATCTTTGCTACATTAAGATTGTTTTTCTCGAGTAGCATTTTATAAGAACGTATTTGACGAGAAATCGCACTAAACTTATTATATCCGTTATCTTTAACAGTTTTGCACTCTACGAGGAATACTGAACTATCATCAATGCTAATGAGAATATCAATCTTATCTTTCTCGGTATTAATTTTCTTCCTTAATTTTTCATTTACATCAAAGCCAATATTCTCGAATATGTGTTTTGTCACCTCTTCAAATTTGACTCCTAATTCAGCCTCTTTAATAAGAATGCCGTTTGTCTTAAGCGTATTAAGATCTCGCTTGCCAATATATTGATAATTTTCTACAAATAAACTCTCGGAGTCTTTGTATGCGCCCAAAATATTGTCTATAATGTTTCCGCGAGACTTAATGCCTCTCTCCTGGCAGAGTCGAATGAGGTCGCTAGGAGGTATAAGTTCGAGTATGTCTCTTGGCATTATATTATATTCTGAGAGATATGCTCCGTTCATAACATTTTCTTCTTGAAGTTGGAAAGTCTGTCTTATTATTTTGTTAGCAGAAGAAACAAACTCTTCAAGATCCTGCAAAAGCCTCTCGTAGCCAGCAGTTGATATACCAAGGCGTTCACCGTTATAGAGATTCTCGAAATACTGGATTAGATTCGCAATTTTGTCTTCTAGGGTAGAACCTTTGATTCCAGAAATTGCGAGTTTGTCATCGATAAACTCGGCTAAGTATTTCTTCTTTTCTATAAGTTTTATATCGCTTTTATAGATTTCATCTTTTAATACAGAAGAGAATGAAACACCGGAAGCGATAATTTCCTCAACCTTCTGTTGAATTGAAAGTTCTTTGGTATTTATACCATGCTTTCTGCATATTTGGTTTATTTGAGTTTCTTTTAGTTGTAGTAATGTCCTGCGGAAAAATTTATCAGCAACCTCTTTACCTCTTATTCGTCTTAGTAATGACACCATTTCGTCTGCTATATAGATAGTGTTAGCCTTGCGTGAAAGAAAGACAATACCTTTGTCTTTAAGTTCTGCTATAACATCATCTATTCCAACTCTCGTAATGCCTAGGACGGAATATTTAATCATTGAAACCTCATCTTGGGATAGACCAAGTTGCAGCGCTAATGTATCTAGAATGGATTGTTCATCCATGGAAATTTTTGGATCAAAGTTTTGGCGCTCATCATTGTGATATGCAACATTGAGGCAAGCCTTGAATATTTTATAGTCCTTAACTCTATCTTCTCCAATTGTAGGTTTGTCTGACTCTAAATCCTCTTTAAAATACTTGATTGCTTTCTTCTGCTTCTTGATTTGATCTTCATAAAGTTTGGCAAACCACTCCGTTCTCATAATACAATTACCATCACGAGTGATTAATTCAAGAAGAATATCTAATTGAGATGTGGATTTTGTATATTCCTCTTGAATATATTTTGCGTATTTGTCAGAAACTAGATTGAATATTTGAGCAAGCTGAATCGAATCAGCATTTTTAAGATTGCCGTCTTTTTCTGCTAAAATTTCTTCAATTTCCTTTGATGCACAACCTGTAGACAAAAGACTATTTATGATTTTAATAAATGCCCCTTTTTCTAATGAGTTGAGTTTGTCGAGTACCTTTTCTAGTTTCATATATTTTCAGTTTTGGGTGTTAACACTACAAATATACAAAAAAATCACTATCTTCGTACAACGAAACTACAAATTATCCAAAATAGTCCAATAACCTATGCGAAAGATTTGTCCGCGATGTGGCTCGGAGTTCGAGTGTTGTGCAGATGGAGATGTAGCGAAGTGCCATTGCGTAAATGTGAGATTATCAGAGGTGCAACGAACAACCATAAAAGCACAATATAGCGACTGCCTGTGCCACTGTTGCCTGCTATATTTCTCGAAGATATAGACACTTAGGATAATCCCCACATAAACGAAGTATGCCCAATCCGTATTAATTGGGCATACTCTATTTTAGTACTATATACCTCTATTTGGATTTAGCGATATACTCCTTTATGTTCTCGGCGATGCAGTCAATCAAGACCTTACGGGCGACATCTGCTGCCCATGCCGTATGTGGCGATGCGACCAGCGAGTATTTGTCCGATAGGTCGTATAGTGGCGAGGAGTGTAGTGGCTCGCGCGAGAATACATCGAGTCCTGCTCCTGCTATTACTTTGTCGTTCAACGCCTTTGCAAGTGCTGCTTCGTCAATGATACCTCCTCGTGCAACATTGATAATCACCGATGTAGGCTTCATCTGTTGTAGCTCCTTTTCGCCAATCAAACCCTTTGTTGCAGGGGTGAGAGGGCAGTGAATTGAAACGATATCGGCCCAGCCGAGCAAATCTTCGAGAGCCATTTGCGGATACTCCTCTTTGCGTACTGCGCCCGAAGTGGAGGTATAAGCAACCTCACAACCAAACGCAGTTGCAAGTCGTGCGACCTCACGACCTATGGCACCCATGCCTATTACACCCCATTTCGAGCCACGCAGTTGGCGAACAGGACGACCGAAGTGGAAGATATCTTCGGTTGCGGCGTATGTACCATTCTTGAAGTAATCATCGAAATACTTGGTGTTTTTGAAGAGTGAAAGGGCAAAATTTATGGTCGCCTCCGCCACCGAGTATGTCGAATAGCCTGCAACATTTTTTACTCCAATACCCAACTCCGCTGCCGTATCCAAATCGACATTGTTCATGCCCGTAGCGGCAATGGCGACAAAGCGCAAGTCGGGTAGCGCACGAAGCGTTTCGGCGCGCAATACGGTTTTATTGCAAATTACAACCTCAGCGCCCTTACAATGCTCTAAGACCTGCTCCTTTGAAGTGCGGTCATAACCAACATACTCGCCCAACTCCTTAATAGGTGTCAGGTCCATATCACCGAGTGAATACTCGTCAAGAAATGCTATTTTTACCATATAATTTTCAATTATCAATTATCAACTGTCAATTGTCAATTGTGGTTGTGAGCTTTCTCACAACCACCGAAGCACACGCAATACCGAAAATTGCCGGCATATACGACACTGTACCGACCTGCGATTTATGGTTCTGCTCCTCGCACAGCACCATAGCCCCCTCTACGGGTGGCTCTGCCGAGAATACCGCCTTAAAACCTTTGCGGATACCAATCTTGTGGAGTCGCTTGCGCAACATGTGCGCCAAAGGGCAGTGATGTGTTCTCGAAATATCGGCAATCTCAACCCTTGTAGGGTCCAATTTTGCTCCTGCTCCCATCGAACTGACTATGGGATATCCTCGGTCGATACAACCTTTTATCAGGGCAAGTTTTGGCGATAAGGTGTCTATCGCATCTACCACATAATCAAAGTGTTCGCTGTCGAGCAAAAGGTCGGTTTTCTCATCTTTTATGTAGTCGTTCACAACCCTCAAATCGAGAGCAGGATTAATGTCGCGCAGACGCTCTGCCAACACTTCGCTTTTGGAGCGACCAATGGTGGAGTGAAGGGCTATAAGTTGGCGATTTATATTGCTCTCACTGACTGAGTCCGAGTCGGCAATAGTCATCTTGCCGATGCCGCTACGCACCAACATTTCGGCAGCGTAAGCACCAACACCGCCAAGACCTACGACCAGCACATTTGCTCCTTGCAAACGCCCTAATCGCTCCTCGCCAAAGAGTAATTTACTTCTCTCTAACCACATAAATTTACTACCTTTGACACAAAGGTAGTAAATTGAATTAAGAATTAAAAATTAAGAATTAAAAATTCGGGAAAAATTCTCCTTTGTGATGGCGGTAAGCTCGGTCGTGGAGATACCTCGCAACTCAGCAATTTTTTCGTAAATATCCTCTATCGGAGTTGCGCTCTCGTCTGTTTCGACAAAGAGGTTGGAGAGTGGGGTAGAGCGCAACGCTTCGATGGTCTTGGGGGAACGGAAGGTGCGCTCGCCAAATGAGAGGTAATACCCCTGTTTTACAGCCCGTTGCGCCTGATTAACAGAGCCAATAAAACCATGAAAAATCACCGCCGGCAGATTAAAATTCCGAAGTATTTGCATCACCTCTTCGAAGGTCCGAACGCAGTGTAAAACCACCGGCTTTTGGTATCGTTCGGCAAGGGCTAATTGCTCCCGAAAAATCGCCTCTTGCTCTGCGTGTGGAGTGTCGCATGCAAAGTCCAAACCTATCTCTCCGACAGCATCGGCAGTTGCAATACCCTCCTCAATGGTAGAGATGCTACCACTGAGTGCATGCCATGGGTGAATACCCACGATATCAATAGTTTGAGCATGCGTCTGTGTATTGTGTGTATGGATATCTATAATCATTGCAGATGTAAAGGTAGTGAAAATCTACAATAATTGTGAAAAAAATAACAGAAAAGAGTATAATGAGGCGAAAAAATTTGTATCTTCGCACGGGTTTTTATGGAAACATTATTTTTACAAAATAAAAAATTAATTTAACACTTAACTAAATTCAAAAAACATGTCGAAAATCATTAAACTTTGCAAAGGTTTGGATATTCGCTTGCAGGGAGAGGCACAGAAGACGATAGTCGATGCTCCGTTGGCTTCGGAGTATGCTGTGTCGCCACTCGATTTCGAGGGCATTACCCCAAAGATGCTTGTTAAGGTTGGTGACACAGTAGAGGCAGGTTCGCCACTCTTCTTCGACAAGAAGCGTCCGGAGATTCTCTTCACATCGCCTGTCAGCGGTACTGTTGCTGCTGTCAATCGTGGCGAGAAGCGCAAGATACTCTCTGTTGTTGTCACAGCCGATAAGGAGGTTGCGTACAAGAAGTTTGCTTCGCTCGACCTCTCGAAGGCATCGCGTGAGCAGATTATCGAACTTTTGCTCGAATCGGGATTGTGGACGATGTTTGTTCAGCGTCCTTACGGTGTTGTCGCTACTCCAAGCGATAAGCCAAAGGCTATTTTCGTGTCGGCATTCGACAGCGCACCTCTCGCTATCGACTACGACTTTGCACTTGCTGACCAACAACAACCGTTGCAGAAGGGATTTGATGTATTGCGCCGTTTGACCGATGGCAAGGTGCACCTCTCGTACAACGCTTGCGGTCAAAAGCCAGAGATTGAGGGTGTGGAGTTGCATGCATTCAAAGGTAAGCACCCGGCAGGTAATGTGGGTGTTCAGATTCACCACATAGCTCCAATCAACAAGGGTGAGAAGGTTTGGACCTTGAACATTCAGGATGTTGTAATTCTCGGTCGTCTGTTCCTTACGGGTAAGGTTGATTTCTCGCGCGTGATTGCAGTTGCAGGTTCGTGCGTTGCAGAGCCAAAGTACTACCGCGTAGTGGCAGGTGCTTCGGTTGAGTCAATCTTGGGTGGCAAGTTGTCAAACGAGCATGCTCGCGTTATCTCTGGCAATGTTTTGACGGGCCGCAATGTTGGCAAGGAGGGATTCCTCGGTGTCAATGCTAACCAGATTACCGTAATTCCTGAGGGCGACAACTATGAGTTGCTCGGTTGGGCAATGCCTCGTTTCAAGAAGTTCTCTGTATCGCGTGCATACTTCTCTTGGTTGCTCCCATGCCGCAAGTACAACCTCGATACCAACCTCAATGGTGGCGAGCGTGCTTTCGTTATGAACGACCTCTACGAGAAGTACTTGCCAATGGATATCTATCCGGTACACCTTGTGAAGGCTTGCTTGGCTAACGATTTGGATAAGATGGAGAATCTCGGTATCTACGAGGTTGTGGAGGAGGACTTGGCACTCTGCGAGTTCGTCTGCCCTTCGAAGATTGAGATTCAGCAGATTCTCCGCAATGGTATTAACACAATGATTAAGGAGGAGGAGTAATGAAGGCACTTCGTAATATAGTAGATAAGATTAAGCCAACCTTCTCGAAGGGTGGCAAACTCGGTTTCTTGCACTCGACTTTCGATGCTTTCGAGACCTTCTTGTTCGTTCCTAATACAACAACTCAGCACGGTGCGCATGTTCGCGACTGTAACGATATCAAGCGTACAATGATTACCGTTGTTGTGGCTCTTATCCCTTGCCTCTTGTTCGGCTGCTACAACACAGGCTTGCAGGTGGGCTTGGAGGGCTGGTTGGCATTCGCTTACGGCTTGGTGCGAATCCTTCCGATGATTGCCGTGTCGTATATCGTTGGTTTGGGTATCGAGTTCACCGTAGCGCAGTGGCGTGGTCACGAGGTTAATGAGGGATTCCTCGTTTCGGGACTTTTGATTCCGCTTGTAATGCCTGTAAGCACTCCGCTTTGGATGGTAGGTTTGGGTACTGCATTTGCCGTAATCTTCGGTAAGGAGATTTTCGGTGGTACAGGTATGAATGTATTTAACCCTGCTGTTTTGGCTCGTGCATTCGTATTCTTCGCCTACACTCCGCAGATGTCTGGTGAGACCGTTTGGTACTCGACTTGGAAGATGTTTGGCGCAACCGATGCACAGACCGGTGCGACCGCTTTGGAGCAGTTGGCTACAACGGGTGGTATGCAGTGGTCGGCTCTCGATGCGTTCCTCGGTTTTATCCCAGGCTCGTTTGGCGAGACTTCGACCTTGGCTATCCTGATTGGTGCCGCTATCTTGCTCTACACAGGTGTTGCCTCGTGGAAGACTATGGTGTCGGTATTTGTTGGTGGTTTGGCTATGGCATACCTCTTCAACCTTTGTGGCGTTGGTGCAATGGGTTCGCAGGGTGTTGAGCCTTATATGCACCTGCTTGTTGGCGGTTTCGCCTTCGGTGCAGTGTTTATGGCAACAGACCCTGTAACTTCGGCACAGACTTCGACCGGTAAGTATATCGTAGGCTTCTTGACAGGTGCTATCGCAATTATGATTCGTGAGATTAACCCTGCATATCCGGAGGGTATGATGCTCTCGATTCTCTTTATGAATGCGTTGGCTCCACTTGTTGACTACTTTGTGGTTGAGGCTAATATCCGCCGCCGTAAGAATCGTGTTAAAACTGTTAAATAAGGAGGGTAAGGCTATGAAATTCAATACAAATAGTAATGTATATATCATCATCTACTCGGTAGTGATGGTAGTTATCGTGGCTGTATTGCTGTCGTTGGCAGCCCTCGGTTTGAAGCCTCGTCAGGACGAGAATATTCTCAACGAGAAGAAGACTCAGATTGTGAAGGCTCTCGGCTACGATGTAGCGACCACTTCGTACGATGAGGTTGTGGCAGAGGCTGCTTTGCTCGATGCAAAGGGTGCAGTCGTAAACAACGATGTGGCAAAGGTTTTCGAGGCTTTGCAAGATGTTAAGGGCTCGCGTGAGGCGGGTTCGTTCCCAATCTTCAAGGCTAAGGACGGTAGCGTTGTAGTGCCTTTGTATGGTGCAGGTCTTTGGGGACCAATCTGGGGCTATATTGCTTTGGCTCCCGATATGAATACCGTTAAGGGTATCGTACTCGACCACTCGGGCGAGACTCCGGGCTTGGGTGCGGAGATTACCACTGCAAAGCATCAGGCTATGTATCCCGGTAAGACCGTATTCGAGGGTGAGGAGTTGGTAGGTATCACCTTGAAGAAGGGTGGTGCTGACGAGAACAATCCTCACGAGGTTGATGCCATCACCGGTGGTACAAAGACTTCGGACGGTGTGTCGGCTATGATTAAGGATTGCTTGGTGTCGTATGTGCCATATTTCGTGGCTGCAAAGGCGACAACCGAGCAGGTGTCTAACGAATTAAACACAGAGAACAATGGCAAGTAAGAGTTTGAAAAATTTGACAGCTCCGTTAAGCGGAAATAACCCTGTCATCGTTCAGATTCTCGGAATCTGTTCGGCTTTGGCTGTTACTGTGCAACTCAAACCTGCTATTGTTATGGGTTTGTCGGTAATGGTAGTTACAGCGTTTGCCAACTTGGTGATGTCGCTTTTGCGTAAGGGTGTTCCTTCGCGTATCCGTATCATCGTTCAGTTGGTGGTTATCGCTGCGTTGGTAATCTTGGTGGACCAGGTATTGAAGGCATTTGTTTACGATGTATCGAAGCAGTTGTCGGTATATGTTGGTCTGATTATTACAAACTGTATCGTGATGGGCCGTGTTGAGGCGTTTGCATTGCAGAATAAGCCTTGGGATTCGTTCCTCGATGGTATCGGTAACGGTGCAGGCTACGGCTTGATTCTCGTAATCGTGGCATTCTTCCGCGAGTTGCTCGGCTCGGGCTCGTTGTTTGGCTATCCAATCTTCGAGAAGCTCGGTCTTTACGAGGTAGGCTACGCAAATTGCGGTTTGATGTTGTTCCCACCGATGGCGTTGATTATCGTTGGTTGCATCATCTGGATTCACCGTACTATTAACACTAACTTACAGGAGAAATAGGAGGATAGATTATGGAAACATTGAATTTATTTATTCGTTCGATTTTTATCGACAACATGGTCTTCGCATTCTTCTTCGGAATGTGCTCCTACATTGCCGTATCCAAGAATGTTAAGACGGCTCTCGGTCTTGGTCTTGCCGTAACTTTCGTGCAGACAATGACCGTGCCTTTGAACTACCTCTTGAATGAGTATGTTTTGGCTCCTAATGCGTTGGTTGAGGGTGTAGATTTGTCGTTCCTCTCGTTCATCGTCTTTATCGCCGTTATCGCTGCATTTGTGCAGTTGGTGGAGATGATTGTCGAGAAGTTCTCGCCAACCCTCTACAACCAGCTCGGTATCTTCCTTCCGCTTATCGCTGTAAACTGCGCCATCATGGGTGGCTCGTTGTTTATGCAGCAGATGGTCGGTGCAGGCGAGATTCGCAATGTTGGCGAGTCGGTAGTATATGGTTTAGGCTCAGGTCTCGGCTGGTGGTTGGCTATCGTTATGATGGCTGCTATCCGTGAGCGTCTTGCCTACTCGCATATTCCTGCTGCTTTGAAGGGTCCGGGTATCGCATTTATTATCACAGGCCTTATGGGTATCGCATTTATGATATTCTCGGGTATTCAGTTGTAAACCTTTAATAAGAGTATAAAAAGATGGTAAAAGTAATTATTGTTGCAATTGTTGCCTTTCTTGCAGTAACACTCCTTTTGGTGGCGCTGTTGCTCTTTGCAAAGGCTAAGCTGACTTCGTCGGGCAATGTAACTATCGACATCAACAACGGCAAGAAGGTCGTTGAGGTTGAGGCCGGTGGTAACCTCCTCGCTACACTCGCTACGGCAGACATCTTCCTCCCATCGGCTTGTGGTGGTAAGGGTGCTTGCGGACAGTGCAAGTGTCAGGTTTTGGAGGGTGGCGGCGAGGTTCTCCCTACCGAGACAGGCTTCTTCAACCGCAAGCAGATTCGTGAGAATTGGCGTTTGGGTTGCCAGGTAAAGGTTAAGGAGGATATGAAAATCGCTGTTCCTGATTCGGTGTTGAGCATCAAGAAGTGGGAGTGCGAGGTTATCTCGAACCACAATGTTGCTACCTTTATCAAGGAGTTCGTGGTGAAGTTGCCTGTGGGCGAGCATTTGAACTTCCGTTCGGGTGGTTACATTCAGATTGATGTTCCTGCAATCACTGTTGATTACAAGGATATCGATGTTGACCCTCAATACGAGGAGGATTGGGTTAAGTTCGGTCTTCGTGACTTGAAGATGGTAAACCCTGAGCCGCAGGTGCGTGCATATTCGTGCGCTACATACCCTGCCGAGGGCGATATCATTCGTCTGAATGTTCGTATCGCAACCCCTCCATTCGGTCCTGACCGCAAGATGTTGCCTGTTAATCCGGGTGTCTGCTCGTCTTATATCTACTCGCTCAAACCGGGCGATAAGATTACCATGTCGGGTCCTTACGGAGAGTTCTTCTTGCCGGACAACTTGCCTGATACACAGGAGTTGATTTTCATCGGTGGTGGTGCAGGTATGGCGCCTATGCGTTCGCACATCATGCACCTCTTCAAGACCGAGAAGACCAAGCGTCCTGTATCGTTCTGGTATGGTGCTCGTTCATTGAAGGAGGCATTCTATTTGGAGGACTATGCAGAGATTGAGCGTGAGTTCCCTAACTTCAAGTTCAACCTTGCTCTCGACCGCCCAGACCCAGAGGCAGATGCAGCAGGAGTGGACTACAAGGTGGGCTTCGTTCACAATGTTCTCTTCGAGAACTACCTCAAAAACCACGAGGACCCAGAGGGTTGTATCTACCTTATGTGTGGACCTCCAATGATGGTCGCTTCTGTCGAGAAGCTTCTTGACTCTCTCGGCGTTCCACCGGAGAATATCTTGTACGATAACTTCGGCGCATAATTTCTTGTGATAAGCCGCAATCTGCGGCACATCGCTAAAAGTAAAAGACCTCGGGCTGTACTATTTGTACTATCCCGAGGTCTTTTCTTTTGCGATGCACCACATCTCATGACTTCTGACAAGAAATTAAAATTGTTTTTAATACCCCCTCCGCTATGCCCCCCCTAATTTAGGGGGACAATAATTATCTATTACTTTCTCTATTCCTCCCCTGAGTTAGGGGAGGTCCCCGTTAGGGCGGTGGGGTATAACATTCTATTTCTCTACAACACTAAACTATATAATTCCGATACTTTTTGTGCTTTCGTGATGTATGGTCGCATATTCCACTTTCTGTTATGTAAAAAAACGAAGAAATTTACTCTATTCCACATTATGGAATTGAGTTGAATGAATTTTTATTAACTTTGCAATAGGAGATGTAATATAATATACGCTTATGTCTAACAATAAAACTATCTAAAACTATGAAAAAATTACTAACTTTTGTTTTACTTTTGATGTTGAATACACCATTGTTCGCAAAACAATCTTACAATCATTTTAACTCACGACCTGTTCCGGATTGGTTTCGCAATGGTGTAACATATCAACTTATGCCTCGTTGTTTCTCGGAGGAGGGTACTTTGAAGGGGGCTGAGAAGCATCTCGAAAGACTTGCAGATTTAGGCGTTACTGTCGTTTATCTGTTGCCTGTCAATATCGCTGATACCGATATGGACCGCAGTAAATGGAGCCCAAGACAGATAAAGTCGGGCTTTAACGATCCTCGCAACCCATATCGTGCAGGCGACTTTTTTCATGTAGATCCTGAGTATGGTACAGATCAAGACCTCAAAGATTTTATCAATAAGGCGCACAGTCTTGGTATGAAGGTATTTGTCGATATTGTATTTGCGCACTGTGGTCCAGGTGCTGCCATTGTAAAGCAACACCCTGAGTTCTTTAAGTATAACGATAAGGGCGAAATGATGTTGACTAAATGGAAGTTTCCGATGTTCGATCCGGGATATAGTGGTACTCGCGCCTACTTCCGTAGCATTATGTCGTACTATGTGGCAGACTTCGATGTAGATGGATTTCGTTGTGATACAGCACGCCATATCCCTATCTCATTCTGGGAGGAGGCGCGTATCGAGTTAGAGCGTATGAAACCCGATATCGTTGTAGTGGCAGAATCAAACGAACCTTACAATACCCGCTACGGCTTTGAAGCAGATTACAATTGGGCAGTGTTTAGTACCGTGCGTTTTACGCTTGACAAAAAATCGAGAGTTGAGGGTAAGGGCGGTATGGCGTATGTTCGCGAGCGCCACGAGCGTCAAGAAGCCGTATATCCAAAGGGCTCATTGCATTGGAATATGACAGAGAATCACGACAAGGCAACAGATGATTTCGATAATAGATTTGAGAAAAGACATAGCCACGCTTGTGGCGAACTTACTATTGCCTTATCGTTTGCTATCGATGGTATTCCGTTTTTATTTAATGGTCAGGAGATTGGGCACAACAAGCGCGTTTCGTTGTTCGGTCACAAGGATTGCTGGATTGATTGGAAGACCGATGGCGTAACGGAGGTCGCTAAGGATAGAACAGCAAAGATTAAGGCGTGGGCAAAGATGCGCAAAGAGCAGAAGTCGCTTACTCACGGAGCAACCAAGTGGATAGACAACAATTGCCCTGCCGAGGTGCTTTCATTTAGAAGAACTTACGAGGGTTGCCCTGATGTTTTGTTCGTTGGTAACTTCTCTGATAAAGAGATAAAGGTTGCCCTTGCCGATGGCTCGAAGTTCAAACTCGCACCTTGGGGTTATATATTTGAGGTGCAGAAAAAGTAGAAACATTTTTATTTAGTAATCTAATACAATATCATTATGAAAAAACTATTAACTCTTGCTTCGTTATTGATGTTGAGCGTGTCGCTCTATGCTCAGCAGTCTTATAACCATTTCAATGCGCGCCAAACTCCGGATTGGTTCCGCAATGGTGTAACCTACCAGCTTATGCCTCGTTGTTTCAGCGAGGAGGGTACTTTGAAGGGCGCCGAGAAGCACTTGGAGCGCTTGGCAGATATGGGCGTTACGGTGGTCTATCTTATCCCTGTAAATGTTGCTGATACCGATATGGATCAGACCAAGTGGAGTCCTCGTCAGCACAAGTCGGGTTTTAACGACCCACGCAACCCATACCGTGCAGGTGACTATTTCCATGTTGACCCTGAGTATGGAACAGACCAAGACCTCAAAGATTTCATCAATAAGGCTCACAGCCTCGGTATGAAGGTCTTTATTGACCTTGTATTTGCTCACTGTGGACCGGGTGCAGCCGTTGTAAAGCAACACCCAGAGTTCTTCAAGTATAACGAGAAGGGCGAGATGATGCTCACACGATGGAAGTTCCCTATGTTTGACCCTGAGTATAGTGGCACTCGTGCATATTTCCGCAGTATTATGTCGTATTATGTGGCGGATTTTGATGTAGATGGTTTCCGTTGCGATGTAGCGTACCATCTCCCAATTTCGTTCTGGGAGGAGGCGCGTATCGAGTTGGAGCGTATGAAGTCGGATATTGTAGTAGTAGCAGAGTCAAACAAAGCCTATGATACTCGCTTGGCTTTCGATGCCGACTACAATTGGAATGTATTTAAGCATTTGCGTTATACATTGGATAAGTTGCCACGAATGGAGGGCAAAGGCGGTATGGCGTATATTCGTCAGAAGCATGAGGAACAGGAGTCTCTCTATCCGAAGGGTTCGTTGCATTGGAATATGACCGACAATCACGATTGGTCAACAGATGCCTTCGATAATAGATTTGAGAAGCGTAACGGTCACGCTTGTGGTGAGCTTGTGATTGCTTTCTCATTTGCTCTCGATGGCGTACCATTCCTCTTCAATGGTCAGGAGATTGGCCACGACAAGCGCGTGTCGTTGTTCGGACACAAAGATTGCTGGATTGATTGGGCTACCGATGGCGCAACAGATTTCGCAAAGGATAGAACAGCCAAGATTAAGGCTTGGGTGCAGATGCGTAAGGAGTGTAAGACTCTTACTCACGGAGCAACCAAGTGGATAGACAACAATCTTCCTGCTGATGTACTTTCGTTCAGAAGAACTTACGAGGGTTGCCCTGATGTTTTGTTCGTTGGAAACTTCTCGGACAAGGAGGTTAAGGTTGAACTCGCTGACGGCTCGAAGCACAAGCTTGCACCTTGGGGTTATGTCTTTGAGGTGCAGAAATAGTACCATCTGCTTCTGGCACTATATTAAATTAACAGAGTATTATGAAAAGAGCATTTATTCTGATTTCGTTTTTGATGTTGAGTACATCGTTGTTTGCTCAGCAATCGTACGGACACTTGGATGCGCGTAAAACTTCAGCGTGGTTTCGCGAGGGCATAAGCTATCAACTTGTGGTTCGCAATTTCAGCGAAGAGGGTACATTGAAAGGCGCAGAGAAGGGGTTGAAAAGACTTGCCGATTTGGGTGTGAGTGTAGTATATCTTATCCCTGTTTGCGAGTCGGATACCGATATGGATCGTACTAAGTGGAGCCCAAAGCAAATTAGAGCAGGTTTCAACGATCCTCGTAACCCATACCGTATCAGTGACTATTTCCATGTAGATCCTGAGTATGGAACAGACCAGGACCTCAAAGATTTTATAGCTAAGGCTCACAAACTTGGCATGAGAGTGTTGCTCGACCTTGTGTTTGCACATTGTGGCCCTTCGGCAAAGGTTTTGAAGGAGCACCCAGAGTTCTTCTTGTATGACGAGAATGGTAATTTGATGCTTACAAGATGGAGATTCCCGATGTTCGATACCAAGAAGAAGGAGACTTGCGACTACTTTATGAGCATTATGAAGCACTATCTCACCTACTATGGAGCAGATGGTTTCCGTTGCGATGTCTGTGATTATGTGCCTCTTTCGTTCTGGGAGAATGCTCGTAGAGAGTTGGAGCAGATCAAGCCAGATATGGTGATGATTGCGGAGTCCGATACGCTCGAAAATACATGCTATGCCTTCGATGCTAACTATGGTTGGGATATATGCAACGATATTGTTAAGGTTGGAATGGTTGGCAAGATGGTGGGTATCCACAAGCATGTCAATGACAATATGAAGGTTGTTCGCAAGGTACACGAGGAGATGACAGCTTCGCGTCCAAAGGGCTCGTTGAACTGGAATATGTACGAAAATCACGACCTTGCAGAGTATGCGCAACACAACCGTGTTGAGAAGATATGCGGAAATGCTTGTTGCGAGTTGATGTTGGCATTTACATTCGCTCTCGATGGTGTTCCATTTCTCTTCAATGGTCAGGAGATTGCCTACGACAAGCGACTTTCGTTCTTCGGTCATAAGAATAGCTGGATTAACTGGAAGGTAGATGGCGCAACCGAGGCTGCTAAACATCGTACTGCAGTGATTAAGGCTTGGGCGCAGATGCGTAAGGAGCAGAAGGCTCTCTCGTACGGAAAGACCGAGTGGATAGACAACTCTTGGCCTGATAGAGTAATCTCGTTTAAGCGAACTCTCGAAGGTCACAACGATGTGTTGTTCGTTGGCAACTTCTCTGATGTTGCAACCGAGTTTACCCTTGCAGATGGTACTAAGTACTCGTTTGCCCCATGGGAGTACATCTTTGCTCCGCAGAAGAGAAAATAAGAGTTGCTAAATGAAAAAATAACCCCAAAAGTCAAGAAACTTTTGGGGTTATTTATTGTATCGGGTAAAAATATAAAAAAAATCATTATCTTTGTGTGACTGATATGATAAACATTATTCTTTAAACTATAAAAAAAGATGATTATGAAACGGTTTGTTTTTGTTGCAATGTTGATACTCTCGGCGTTTGCACTCAATTCGTGCGAGGAGGATCAGTGGGGCTTTGATAATCGGGTGGTATTTTCAGCTGCCGGAGGCGATGAGGATGTAGATGGCGATGCGTCAATATATTCACTGTCGATTGGGAACTACGATGGTAATGAAAAGTCTGCTACTGAGGTTGGTGGTGTAATGACCGTTACCTATGATTGGCTTACCGCCACTACCGTAAAAGGGGGTGATGAGATACATTTGATTGCTAAGCCTAATAGAACCGGCAAGAACCGCAAACTCTATGTTTATGCCGGAGTGGATAACAGATTTGTAGATATTACAGTAATTCAGAAAAAATAATAGAGAGTATGGAGATTAAAAGTACATTCGACCACATGAATATAAATGTAACCGACTTGGAGCGCAGTTTGGCATTCTACGAGAAGGCTCTCGGCTTGAAGGAGGTTAAGCGCAAGGAGGCTTCGGACGGTTCGTTCATTCTTGTATATTTGGGCGATGATAGCGGTCACTTCTTCCTTGAACTAACTTGGTTGCGCGACAAAGAGGGTAACTACGAGTTGGGCGATAACGAAACCCACCTCTGCTTGCGATTGGAGGGCGACTACGATGCTATTCGCGAGTACCATCGCGAGATGGGTTGTATCTGCTACGAAAACCACAAGATGGGATTGTATTTTATAAACGATCCTGACGACTATTGGATTGAGGTATTGCCAAAGAAGCACTAAAAAGCTCTTTTAAGAGATGGACAGAGAGATTGAATTGGCAATCGAGGTGCTGCGCAAAGGCGGTATTATCCTCTATCCTACCGATACGGTGTGGGGCATAGGTTGCGATGCCACGAACGAGGAGGCTGTTGCTAAAATCTACGCCTTGAAGCGTAGCGAGGATAAACACGCAATGTTGGTGTTGTGTCGCGATGCCGATATGGTGGTGCGTTATGTCGATAAGGCTCCGGGTATCGCCTTCGAGGTTATGGAGATGGCGACCAAACCTCTCACTCTTATCCTGCCGGGCGCTACGGGATTGGCAAAGAATCTTATCCCTGAGGCTAAAACCCTTGGTGTGCGCGTTCCCGACCACGAATTTTGCTACAAGCTACTCCGCAAGTTCGGTCGTCCGATAGTTTCGACTTCGGCAAATATCTCGGGCGAGCCTACTCCACGAAGCGTGCGCGATATCTCGAAGGAGATTATCGAAGGTGTCGATTTTATGGTTAATCCGCGCTTTCAGGGACGACCTACGGGGCAACCGAGTTCGATTATCGCCTTTGGCGAGAGGGGCGAAGTGAAGATTATTCGCGAGTAGTAGGGCTCTCGGCTGTGCGTTCTGCACGGGGCATCGATAGAATTACACATAACATACCCGAAAATATCAGGACCGCACCGATGATATTGGTGCGGTCTATTATACTCTGTCCGCGTATCAATGCTAATATGGTGGCAACGATGGGCTGCAAGTAACGATAAATGGCTGTGTGAGCAGCGGTTAGATGTTCCGAGCCAATATAGAGTAGATACATCGGCAGCGCCGAGCCAAATAGTAGAATATATCCCATCTCGATAAGGTCGGAGTGTGAGAGTTGTAGATAGAAAATTGTCGGTAGAGTCTCCACCAATAACGGCAATGCGAGTACAATGCCAATGAGATAGTACCAACCCATAACCTTGATAACTCCATGCCGTTGTAGTACAGGGGTAATAAGAACGGTATTTACCGCAATCGACACTACACTGCACAATACGAGTGCATTGCCATAACCCTCGCCACCTTCTCCGATAAGTATGCGCCCTCTGTCAAATAAAATTGCGGCAACACCTAATAAAGCTGTGAAAATACCTATCTTCTCACCCCATCTTGCTTGGCGTGAGTGCGCAATGATGGCAGTTATAAAGGTAAATATAGGTCCTATGGTGGCTATTGTTGAGGCGTCTATGGGATTAGTGTATGAAGCTCCCATCATAAGCATATACCACCACCCAAAGATGACGAGTAGTGCGACTATAAATATCGAGCCGAAGTCGTTGAGCGACAGATGAAAGAATTTGCCTCGTAGTAGCGCAGCAGGTGTGAATACAAAAGTCGAAAAGAGTAGTTGTAATGTAAAGAGTTGCCCGAAATCCAGTGTTTTATGCAATAGTGATACATATATCGAGAATGATACTCCGAAGAGGATATTCGCCACCACGAGGGCTATGTTGTAACGCAACTTACCCATAATGGCAGGGTATAGCGCAAAATACGAGCCACTCTATGTACTATTTGTTTTGATTAGTCGTTCCAAATCTTCCAAGAGGCTTCGGCTTGCGCTTTGAACATTGTCAAACCGTCAATTGTGCGGGCCCCTTGCTCGCCTCCAAGTTGCAGGAATTTAGTCTGGCGGGGGTTATAGACACAGTCGAAGAGGGTGTGCTTTTGGGAGAGAGCAGAGTAGGGTAGAGCTGGTGCGCTATCCACATTCGGAAACATGCCGAGAGGTGTGGTGTTTACTATGATGTCGTACTCTACGATGCGCTCTTCGCTTAAATCGTTGTAAGTCAAATCTGCCGAACCTTGTGTGCGAGATACTACCTTAACCTCTGCACCTCCTGTGCGTAGTACATACTGTACCGCCTTCGATGCGCCGCCTGTGCCGAGAACGAGAGCTTTCGCCCCTTTGAGTGCAACCCCTTCGAGCGACTTGCGAATACCGATAACATCGGTGTTGTAACCCTCCAAACCATCTGTTGTGACCTTTACGCAATTTACCGCACCAATCTCTTGTGCCTCTTCGCTAATGCCGGCGAGCAACGGCATAATTGCCTGCTTATGGGGAATGGTAACATTGAAGCCTTCAAGGTGCTCGCAATGAGGCAATACCTCCTCTACATGCTCAATGGCAAGGGGCGTATAGTCCGCTTCGATGCCTTCGTGCAAGAATTTCTCGGTGAAGTAGCTCTTCGATAACGAATGTCCAAGTGGAAAGCCTATCAGTGCAAAGTGTTTCATAGTACAAAGTTAAAAGTTAAAAGTTAAAAGTGCAAAGTTTTTCGATACTTCTGTTTTTTTTGCTCCTGATTTTCGATTTTTGGTTGTCAAGTTGAATTTTCCGTTCCATTGTCAAAAACATTTAACTTATTTTTACTATCTTTGTTTCGTGGCACGATATGATGATATATTTTTAATCTGCTCAGAGGCGGAGTTTGAGCGTGAGGCTCTACGGCTTTTTCGCCATCAGGCGAGTTGCTGTGCGCCATACGCCGAGTATATCCGTCTTTTAGGTGTTGAACCGACAGAGGTGATGCGGGTGGAGGATATCCCGATGTTGCCAATCGAACTCTTCAAATCGCACAAGCTATATTGTGGTGACGGAGAGCCGCAGATGGTCTTTACTTCGAGCGCCACAACGGGTATGGTGCAGTCGAAGCACTATGTCGCAGACCTTACGCTCTATGAACGGGCGTTTAAGGAGGCTTTCCGGCTATTCTATGGCGAACCTAAGGAGTGTAGCATATATGCCCTATTGCCATCATACCTCGAAAGAGAGGGCTCATCGTTAGTCTATATGGCGGAGAGGCTGATTGCCGAGTGTAGCGGTGGCGGTTTCTATCTTGATGACTACGAGAAGTTGTTGCGCGATATGGCGCGTGACGATAATCCTAAAATTCTGCTTGGCGTGACCTATGCTCTGCTCGACTTGGCAGAGAACTATGCTCCGAAACTCGAAAATACGGTCGTGATGGAGACGGGCGGAATGAAGGGAAGGCGTAAGGAGTTGCCTAAGTCGGAGTTGCACAAAATACTCTGCTCGGCATTTGGCGTAGAGCGTATTCACTCGGAGTATGGTATGGCAGAGTTATTGTCGCAGGCATACTCATTCGGAGATGGGGTGTTCCGTACGCCAAAGTGGATGAAGGTGCTGGTGCGTGATGTGAACAATCCGTTTGCTCGACTTGATGCAGGTAGGCGCGGAGGATTGGATATTATAGATTTGGCAAACCGCGATTCGTGTGCCTTTATCGCCACGCAGGATATGGGCGTATGTTATGCCGATGGCTCGTTCCGTATCGAAGGGCGTATTTCGCAGAGCGATATCAGGGGTTGTAACTTGTTGGTGCAGTAGTCTATTATGAAGTACGCAAAAGAGGATTTGCAAAGACTCCACGAGGAGTTGTATCGCACGCTGGCGGAGGTTGTGCGTGTCTGTGAGGTGTGCAATATCCCGTACTTTATTCAGGGCGGCTCGGCAATAGGCGCACTATACAACAAAGGTATAGTGCCATGGGACGATGATATTGATGTCGGCATGACTCGTGAAAACTATGAGCGTTTCTTGCGAGAGGCGCCTGCACACCTATCTCTCGACTACTTCTTGGAGTGGTTTGGTACGGAGAAGAATACACCGTTCTACTTCGCAAAGGTCAAGCGCAACAATACTCTCTTTGTGGAGGAGATTTGGCGACACATGGATATTCATCACGGTATTTTTGTCGATATCTTCCCGTATGACCGAATACCTGACAATCGGTTTTTAGAGCGCTTGCACCGCTTCTCGGCAAAGTTCTGGATAAACTGCTTTATGGCGAAAGAGGTGTGGCTGTGGAAGCACTGCGGCAAGTGCGAAATTGACGAGCCACTGCCAAAGTCGTGGTTGGGGTGTGCCGCTATTCGTGTGGTGGTGTCGCTGATGTCACGCAAGGCGATATACAAGAAGATGAACAGAGTACTTGGGCGCTATAATCGTAGTAATACGAAGTTCGTAAATATCGTGCGTATGCCGAAAGACCAAATTGCTCGTGCCGATATCGAGAATACGGTCGATATGGAGTTTGGAGGTATGATGGTCAAAGCACCACGAAATATCGAGGTATATCTGCGCCATCACTATCCAAACCTTCGTGCCGTACTACCCGAAGAGGAGCAGATAAACCATGCACCATATAAACTATCTTTTGATACAACCGCTGAGAGATGAAACTGCTGTCTGTTATAATTCCTGCCTATAATATGGAGGCGTATCTCGAACAATGTGTCGAGTCGATACTGCGCACGCCATCGCTGGCGGCGGTGGAGATTATTATCGTAAATGATGGCAGTAAGGATAAAACCTTGCGTATCGCAAAGCAATATGCCGAGCGTTATGTCGATACGGTGCGGGTGATTGATAAGCCGAATGGCAACTACGGCTCAACCATAAATGCTGCATTGCCATTAGCGCAGGGAGAATATGTCAAGATTCTCGATGCTGATGATAGGTTTGATGGCTCTCGTGTGGCGGAGATGCTCGCCTTTTTACACAAAATGCAGGGCGTGGATATGGTTGTTACACCATTTGTAGAGGTTGCAGGTCGCCGAGAACATAGGGTGGAGTACAATATCTACTCACGCAAAGTCTATGAGTATGGCAAAGCTTACGATGCCGACAAGATATTCTCAGATGGCGTAATACGCTATTTTATGATGCATGGCGTGTGCTATCGTACGGAGATGTTGCGCAAAATGTCATACCGACAGAGCGAGGGAGTATCCTACACCGACCAAGAGTGGGTTTTTTATCCGTTATTCAAGGTTAAGACAATCGCATTTGCCAATATCCCGCTATATCGTTACAACCTCTCTCGCGAGGGACAGACTATGGATTCGAAGGTGCAGATGCGCAGCCTTTCGCAACTTGTAGCGGTTACGGAGGCTATGGCAAGATATTTTATCTCGGCATCGCGCTTTGTACACTCATCAAAACGCTTGAATTTCTTGCGAAATATAGTTGCTGACAGGGTGAGAATTGTATATCGCAAATACCTGCTTGTGATGAATAACAAGAGTTTTGCAGCATCAGATTTTGCAATGGTAGATGTGCGACTGATGCGACTTGTTGCCCAAGCCCGAATAGAAGAGTTCTCTGTGCCGGTAAATAATCTGCTTAAAGTCGATTTGTTGAAATCGTGGCAAAAACGAGGAAGACGACTTACATCATTTGTGCGTAAATCGTTATACCACCTTGATAAGTTTATGATAGCCGTTCATGGGGCTATATTTAGGTGATATAGACGCGCTTATGTCTTCAAGATAGTGCAGGGTTTGATTCTTCGAAACAAACTCGCTAACAATTCTTAGAAATCTCTCTATTATTGTAAATGTTCTATCTCTTGCTCGTATTATTCCCTTTTTTTAAGGCTATCTGCAATATAAGCGATAAAATATCGTTATGATATCGTGGCAAACGGTTATTTGACATGATTTCTCGGTTCAGGCGAGAAAAAGAACATTATGCAAGTGAAAAAACTTTGAAAACTTTTTTGTTCTTTCGAGTTTTCTTTGTATTTTTGCACCGTTGTAAAGTGCATTGTATGTCGAAACGAGAAAAAGTTATCAAGCGAGCAGCGGAGATAATTGCCGAATTGGGTGTTAAATCGTTGCGTGTCGATGATTTGGCGAGCGATTTGGGAATATCGAAGCGTACTCTCTATGAGATGTTTGGCGATAAGGAGGAGTTGCTCTACCATAGTGTTAAGCATCTTTTGCAGAGTGAGGCTAACGAAATTCAGGCTACGGTAGTGGTTGAGCAGTCGGGTATTCCGGCGTTGTTTGAAACATTCGATGCAATGATGGCTCGCTCGGCAGTGCGTAAGCGTGTTACGGAGAACTTGGCGAAGTTCTATCCGGAACTCTACGAGCGAATTATGACTGAAAATCGCGACTACGGCTTGGCTATATTGCGCGAGAAGTTGAATAACTTGGTTAAGGAGGGCTTGATTTCGGAGATGGTAAATATCGACCTCTCGATAACGATGTTCTACTATACTTCGATGGGTTTGATGCGCCGACATGGGCGATTGGTGTTGCCGAATGGTGTTTCCGAATTGGAGGCGTTCCGCTATACAATAATGAACTTCTTCCGAGGTCTTGCCACCGTAAAGGGTGTGGAACAGATAGATAAATACCTCGCAGATAAGACGAGAGAAATGTAAAATCAATATAATTTTTAACTTTTAATTTTTAACTAATAAGTAAGGTAAGATGAAAAAACTTGGTTTATTTTTGGGTTTTATTACCTTGACGCTGACTTCGGTAGCGCAAAGCACCGAGCAGACGGCTTTAACCTTGACTTTGGAGCAGGCACTCGAAATTGCTTTGAGTGAAAATCCAACGATTAAGGTTGCAGAGCAGGAGATTGAGATTAAACGCTACGCAAAGCAGGAGGCCTACTCCTCGCTCTATCCTCGTTTCGATGCTACGGCGCAGTATCAGCGAGTGTTGGAGAAGCAGACAATGAGTATGGATTTTGGTGGAGTGACACAGACCATCAAAGTTGGTAGCGACAACTCGTTCAATGGCGGTATTACGGGTTCGATGCCTATCGTAAATTCGCAGTTGTGGGAGAGTCTGAAAGTGTCGGTGGCGGATGTAATGCTTGCTATCGAGAAGGCTCGCTCTTCGCAGATTGATATGATTGAGCAGGTGTCGCAGGCATACTTCTCGGTATTGTTGGCTAAGGAGTCGTTGGAGGTGTATCAGCGCGTCTATGACAATGCCGTAGAGAACAATAAGAATATCAAGAAGCGTTACGATGTAGGTTCTGTGTCGGAGTTTGATTATATCTCCTCGAATGTGTCGGTGCAGAATGCCATTCCGAATGTTATCGAGGCGCAGAATAGCGTAGTTTTGGCTCTGTGGCAGTTGAAGGCATTGCTTGGTATTGACCTCAACAAAAATATCGATGTTGCAGGCTCGTTGACGGACTATGAGGCGCAGATGAACTATGCTCACACAATTGACCAACTTGACCTCTCGAATAACTCTACTTTGAAGCAGTTGGATATTCAGGAGGGTATGCTCGAAAGCGCATTGAAAATCACGAAGTTGGCAAATGTGCCAACCTTGTCTATCAATGCTGCATATCTCTATACAGCACTCGGCAACGATGGCAAGTTCTTCCAAGCAAAGGCGTGGAATCCATATTCGTATGCAGGTGTGCAGTTGAATATCCCGATTTTTGCGGGTAATCAACGCCGTGCCGCAACGCGTCAGGCGCGTTTGAATCTCTCGAACTTGCAGTTGCAGCGCGAGAATGCCGAGCGTCAGTTGCGAGTTGCAGTAGTGAATAGCCTGAACAATATGCAGACCAATGTCAAGAAGTTCTCGGCAGCGGCAGCTACCGTAGGTCAGGCACAGCGAGGCTACGACATTGCAGTCAAGCGTTACGAGGTTGGTCGTGGTACGCTGGTTGATGTCGATAACTCGCAGTTGCAACTCACTCAGGCGGAGTTGGGCCGCAATAGTGCGATTTACAACTTCCTGATTGCGAAAATTTCGCTCGACAAGATTTTGGGCAACCACGATGTAAAGAGCAATCACGACTATATCGACCGCTACGAGAAGATGTACGAGAAACGATACGAAAACAAATAATAAAAACAGATATAACTATGAAGAAGATTTTTTTGAGTTCGATGTTTGTAGTGGCAGCCGTAGCGATGGTATCGTGCGGCTCGAAGCAGACTGCAAAGCAGAGTGTAGGGCAGGAGGTTGTTGAACTTCCAAAGATTGAGGCACAGACCGTGGCGAGCCGTATGGTTTCGCAAGAGGCTACATTTACAGGTACAGTAGAGGCACAGGTGGTGAACAATATCGCACCGCAGCAGCCATTGCGTATCAAGGAGATTCGTTTCGATGTGGGTGACCATGTGAAGAAGGGCGACCTTTTGGTAAAACTCGATAACTCTTCGCTCGTTCAGGCGAAGGCACAGTTGGACAATGCAAAGAAGGAGTACGAGCGTACAAACGAGTTGTATGAGTTCGGAGGTGCTTCAAAGTCGGAGTGGGACGCACGCCGCTTGCAGTATGAGGTGGCTCAGACCGCCTACAACAACCTTGTTGAGAATACCACGCTTATCTCGCCTATCTCGGGTATTGTTACTGCCCGCAACTACGATAAGGGCGATATGTATGCAGGACAGCCTGTATTGGTTATCGAGCAGATTAAGCCGGTAAAGATTATGATAAATGTGTCGGAGCCATTCTTCGGCAAGTTGAAGAGGGGTATGCAGGTATATGTTACCCTCGATGCTTATGGCGATGAGGTGTTCAAGGGTAAGGTTGCACGAATCTATCCTACAATCAATCAGGCTACTCACACCTTCCAAGTTGAGGTGCAGATACCGAATGCAAACGAGCGTGTTCGTCCGGGTATGTTTGCGCGCGTAACTCTCCCATACGGCAAGAAGAATAATGTTGTTATCCCTGACCGTGCTGTGCAGAAGTTGATGGGTTCGGGTGACCGTTATGTCTTTGTATATAATCCTGCGGACAGCACTGTGCGTTATTCGAAGGTTGAGCTTGGTCGCCGTCTCGACACCGAGTTCGAGGTATATTCGGGCGTGAAGAGTGGTGAGATGGTTGTTACAAAGGGACACATGGGTATCACCAATGGCTCGAAGGTGGAACTTGTTAAATAGTTAAAGCTTATTTACAATGAATATCTATAAATCAGCAGTCAATAATCCGATAACGACAATACTTGTCTTTATTGCGATTTCGATATTCGGTATCTTCTCGCTGGTGAAACTGCCTATCGATATGTTTCCCCACATCGAGACTACCAATATCATGGTTATTACCGCCTATCCGGGTGCGAGTGCAATCGATATTGAGGAGAATGTAACTCGCCCCCTCGAAAATACTCTGAATAGCGTTGAGGATTTGAAACATATCCATTCGCAGTCGAAGGAGAATATCTCTATCGTGGTGCTCGAATTTGAGTATGGAATCGATAGTGATGTTGCTACGGCAAATATCCGAGATAAGCTCGATGTTGCTACCAATATCCTCCCTGACGATGTCGATAAACCGATTATCTTCAAGTTCTCGACCGAGGAGATGCCTATTATGCTCATGGCTATCAAGGCTAACGAGTCGTGGAGTGGTTTGTACAAGATTATCGATGAGCGTGTTACAACACCTTTGGCTCGTGTCAATGGTGTAGGTTCGGTGTCGGTAACGGGTATTCCAGAGCGACAGATTCAAATCTATTGCGACCCTTACAAGTTGGAGGCATACGGTCTTACAATCGAGCAGATTGCGCAGATTATAGGACAAGAAAATATCTCCGTGCCGGGCGGACAGATGGATGTAGGCTCGAACACCTACTCGTTGCGTGTGGACCAGGAGTTTAATGGTGCAGAGGAGATGCTCGATATCGTAGTCGGTACTCGCAATGGCGCAAATATCTACTTGCGTGATGTGGCAACCGTAACCGATACCCAGCAGGAGCGTGCGCAGGAGTCCTTCAACAACGGTACCCGAAGCGGTATGATGATTGTTCAGAAGCAGACCGATGCTAACGCTGTTCAAATCTCGAAGAAGGTTCGAGAGCGATTGGTTGAGTTGCGTAAGGACCTCCCTTCGGATGTAACTATCGAGCCATATATAGATATGTCGGACAACATTATGGATACGGCATCTTCGTTGATGGATACTATCCTTATCACCTTTATCGTGGTGATGTTCGTGGTGATGTTGATGCTTGGTCGTTGGCGTGCGATGTTTATCATCGTGCTTACGATTCCGATATCGATGCTTTCGTCACTGATTTATCTTTTGGCTACCGATTCGACACTCAACATTATCACCATGTCGGCTATCTCAATCTCGATTGGTATGGTCGTGGATAATGCGATTGTGGTGTTGGAGAATATCACTACTCATGTTGATCGTGGCGCGCGTGTTAAGCAGGCGGCTATCTTCGCTACGAAGGAGGTCGGTGTGTCGATTATCGCTTCGACATTGACCACCTTGGCGGTGTTCCTTCCTTTGACCATGATTGACGGTATGGCGGGAGTATTGTTCAAGCCAATGGGTTGGATGGTAACTATCACCCTGACCGTTTCGATGGCTGCTGCATTGACCTTTACTCCGGTGCTCTGCTCGAAGATTATGAAGCAGAATCCGAAGAAGTCGCGTATGCAGAAGTATGTCGATGGTGCAATGGGCTGGTTGGAGAATGTATATGGCAAGGCGTTGAATTGGTGCGTAAATCATCGCAAGACCTTCCTCTTTGGAGCATTGGCACTCTTTGTAGCTGTTATCGTAGGCGTTGGACCAATGATTAAGACCGAGTTCTTCCCTACGCAGGATAATGGTCGTATTGCAGTGAAGATTAAGTTGCCTATCGGTACTCGTCAGGAGATTACTCGCGACTTGGCTTTGCGTATAGACGAGCAGTTCCGCAAGGACTATCCGGAGATTATCGCTATCGGTATGAGTGAGGGTACGGCAGATACCGACAATACCTTTGCTGCAATGCAGGAGAATGGTACTCACTATATCTCGATGAATATCCGCCTCTTGAAAAAGACCGAGCGTGAGCGTTCGCTGACCGAGATTTGCGACCTTATGCGTAAGGATTTGGATAAGTATGCCGAGATTCGTACATACGAGGTTATCGAGTCGGGACAGAAGGGTGGTGCCGGAGGTCAGCAGTCGGTTGATATCGAACTCTATGGCTACGACCTCGAAACTACCGACCGTGTCGCAGCCGAGATTAAGGAGAAGATGCTCGGCGTTGAGGGCTGTACCGAGGTTACCATCTCGCGTGACGAATATACTCCTGAGTATCAGGTTGTGTTCGACCGTGACAAGTTGGCTCGTAATGGCTTGAATGTGGCTACTGCTGCAACATTCCTCCGTAACCGCGTAAATGGTGCTGTGGCATCGTACTATCGCGAAGATGGTGAGGAGTATGATATCTTGGTGCGCTACGACAAACCGTTCCGTGAATCGGTTGAGGATTTGGAGAATATCACACTCTACAACTCTATGGGACAGGCTGTTAAGGTGCGTGATGTAGGTCATGTTATCGAGGCTAATACCCCTCCTACAATTCAGCGTATGGACCGTTCTCGCTATGTGAAGATTTCGGGTGCTATCGGTCACGGCTACGCTATGTCCGAGATTATCGAGGGCACAGTTGCCGAGTTGAACAAGATGGAGTTCCCTGCCGGCATCACTTGGGAGTTGGGAGGCTCGTATGAGGATCAGCAAGATACTTTCAAGGATTTGTTTATGTTGTTAGCCTTGATGATTATCCTTGTATTTGTGATTATGGCATCGCAGTTTGAGTCATTGACCTATCCATTTGTAATTATGTTCTCGCTGCCATTCGCGTTGGTGGGAGTGATCCTCGGCTTGTGGATTTCGGATACTGCAATGGGCGTTATGGGCTTGCTCGGTATCTTGATGTTGGTGGGTATCGTGGTAAATAATGGTATCGTGCTTGTCGATTACACTCGCCTCTTGGTAGGTCGTGGATACTCGATTCTCGATGCAGCTGTTGCAGCAGGTCGTTCGCGTATGCGCCCAATCTTGATGACCACACTCACTACCGTACTCGGTATGGTTCCAATGGCGGTAGGTACAGGTGTAGGTGCCGAGATGTGGAACTCGCTCGGTATGACCGTAGCGTGGGGATTGTCGTTCTCGACACTTGTAACACTCTTCCTTATCCCTGTATTGTTTGCGATGTTCGCTATCAATGGCAAGAAGCGCAGAGCAAAGAAGGCGGCGAAGGAGACTGCAATGTTGAATGCGTAAATCTAATTGATAATTGACAATTGACGAATTGACAATTAAAGATTTTTAGTTATTATAATGTTGTGAAATTATGAAAGCACTATTTATAGCTTGTGACCAAGCACTTTATGACGAGGTACAGCAGAAGATGGCAGAACTCGGAGTTCGAGGTTACACCTCTTGGGAAGAGGTGCAGGGCTGCGGAACTGAGACGGGTGAGCCGCACCTCGGTGACTATGTATGGCCGATTTTGAACTCGGCGATACTCTCAATTACTGACGATGAGCGTTGCTGGAAGTTGCTCGATGCGTTGCGTGCGCTCGATGCAGCAAACCCAAAACTCGGTGTCAGAGCCTTTTGGTGGGAGGTAGGCGGTACTTTGTAACCGCTTACCCACCCTCAAACCGGATAATGAAGAGATGATAGAGAGTGTAATCGGAACGAAAAAACACTTTAAGTTATGACAAAGCAGAGTCTATTTCCATATTATGCCGAGACCTTGCGCAGTGTGCGTGGGGTAGAGGTGCTTGATGTTGATGGTGCAGCGATGTTGCACTTCAACGATGTTGAGGATAATTATGCGCAGGAGTTGAAATATCCGTGCCGTATAGATGCTATTATTATGGCTGTATGTGTGCGTGGTGAGGTGTCGTTCTCTGCACACATGAACGATTATACGCTCAAAGCCAACCAATTCTTTATCTCGTCTGCATCGATTTTTCAGTTCCATTCGTTAGCCGATAGCGAGTTCTATATGTTGGCGTTCAATTCGGAGTTTTTGTCGAATATGAATGTCGATATACGCTCGATTGTTCATATCGTGTCGCAGTTGCGCAATAATGCCTATATCGCTAATCTCAACGATAAGAGTATGAATGGCGTATCTCGATTTTTCGATACCCTGCTTGCAGAACATGCGCCGAAAGATAAATCCGAGTATATGGAGTTGTCGTTGCGACACCTATTCTGTGCAATGATATATCGCATCTGCGATGCGGTGTTGGGTGATAATGCCAATATGCCGACAGTAGGTGTTAAGGAGCGCAGTTCCGAGTATTTCGAGAGACTTATGAATCTGTTGTCGGAACACTACAAGGAGCAACGAAATGTGGAGTTCTATGCCGAGAAGATGCATATATCTTCCAAGCATCTCTCCCGCGTTATTCGCAACTTTACCGGCAAGTCTGTGCACCAGTGGATTGACGAGTTTGTCGCCCTCGAAATCAAGAACCTGCTAAAATACTCCAATATGAGTATCCAGCAGATATCTTATCATCTCAACTTCCCCAATCCATCATTTATGGGGCAGTACTTTAAACGAATTACGGGTATGACTCCGGGAGAGTACAAGCGCAGTTAAAGCAATTTTAAGCCTCATTTGCTTCGTTATACTTCGACAAGCCACCTGCTCACATACGATTTAGTATGCTGCGCGGTGGCTTTCTCGTATGCCTTGCAACTACTCACTTAAAACTACTTTACTGCGCTTGTAGTTAGTGAGTAGTTCTCCTATTTAATCCTATTAATGTCCCTATTACACCTATTACCCCTAACGCCCCTAATGCCCCTGATGCCTCTAACGCTTCTAACGCCCCTTTCTATTATAGAAAATAGCCGATTCGTTGAAAAAATTTTTTTATAAAATTTGTAAAATCTATATTTGCCACTGATTTTTTGGATTGTATATATATACAATTTTAGTTAGGAGATAAACTTTAATAAAATTATTCATACTATGATTTTAACCAAAACAGAAAAAGAGTACATTAAGCCATCGTTGGAGATGGTAGATGTGGCCTGCGAGGCGGGATTCAAGAACTCAACAGGAGAACTATCATTCCATAATGGTATTGATGATGGTTGGTATGGTCTTTAATAACAGATATCTTGTTAGATTAAGAAATATGAAAAAGTTGCTTGTCGTAATACTCTCTTTTGTGGTTCTTGCAGCTTGTCAGAGTTGTACCAATAGCGATGGTAAAACCCATACAACTAATGGTTGTGGCTCTGCTATGGCTCTTCAAGAGCAAGAGGACCTTATGGAGTATAGAAAGTCGCAGGCTAATTATGGTGAGATATTTCGTTCGCTTATGGAGACTTTTCGTGCAGCGTGCGAGATTTTTGATGATTATGGAGTAAGCGATGATGTCTATATGACAATGTCCTACTCTGATATAAGAGAGCATTTCACAGACGACAGTGACAACTATATGATGTATTAATTGGAGAAAATTAAGAAAAACTAAAAATATGAAAAAGTTATTTGTTTCGATTTTTGCTCTTGCGGCATTTGCTGCTTGTCAGAGCGATTTTAGCGATGTGAATTTGGACGCACCACAGCAGGGCGGCAACGCAAATGTTGGTGGCTCGCACACTCTCTATGCCGAGGTTGGCGTAGTAGGCGAGGAGGATACCAAGGCTACCTATGATGAAGAGTTGAATGCAACTTGGGAGGAGAATGACCAGATTGCACTCTTGCAGGAGCATGCAAACTACGGCTCGACTTTCAGCGGTGTAGGTGTGTTGAATATCAAGGAGGGCTGGGGAACAAGCAAGGCGTTGTTCAATGGCGAGATTTCGGTAGATGCTACCGAGCCTCGTGTATATCACATTGCTTACCCTGCTTCGGCAGTGTCGTTCGCAACTACAAGCGAGTTGTCGTTGGTAGGTAGTGTTACCTACGAGAACAATTCGCCTATCGCAGGATACCAACTCAAAGCACACGGTACTTACAACTACATTTACAACTCGACTTTGAATGTTACTGTTCCTACAACACAGAACGGTAAGTGGGAGCCATATATGTATGCTTCGACTTCGGAGGCTGTAAATTCTGAGGCTATTGGTGCAAAGGTATTGATAACTTTGACCGGTGCTATTGCAGTTCGTGCTTTCGAGCCTGATGGAAAGACTCCAAAGCAGTTGAAGCAGATTGTTATCAAGTCTAACGATGTGGCTATTGCTGGTGCATTCTCGGGTACTGCGCAGAGCGTTGGCTCGTTGGGCGAGGTTGTAGGCGATGAGACTGCTTGGCACACTTCGTTCGAGGAGAGTAGTGCAAAGGGCAAGGCTCTCGCAAGCCTTGAGTCGAAGGTTAAGGCAATGGTTCCTGCAACTGTTTCGCAGACCAAGGCTATGTCGCTCTCGTTTGCAGGTAGCGACAAGACTATCACTGCAACAAATCTCGATGCTATCGCAAGCGAGGCTGACGGCAACTATACCTATTATATTAATGTAGCCCCTGCAACTCTCGCAGCAAGTACTTTGACTATCGAGGCTACCGATGTCGATGGTTCGACCTTGAAGCGTGTAGTTGATAAGGAGGTGGTTATCGCAGCAAGCCACCGTGCAGGTTTTAACCTCACTTGGGAGGATGCAACTTTGAAGGGTGCAACCATCGAGACTTGGTACAACGATTGGAATAAGGGTTCGCAGTTCCAGTTGGAGGGTAGCACAATCTATGTTGATAATGTAAGCATTGATGGAAATATCTCGGCTGATCAGGTTTCGGCTATCGGTGTTAAGATCAACGGAACATTCCACGAGGCTTCGCAGCAGAGCGGTAAGTTGGCTATTTCGCCAATCGTAATCTCGGGTTTGTCGAGCGGTGTTTACAAGGTGCAGCCTGTTGCAAAGGTATCGCTTAATGGCGAGGAGAAGTGGTTGGAGTGTGCCGAGGTTGAGAAGACTGTTACTTCGATTCCGCAGGTTACCGACTACTCGGTTCGCACATCATATTCGAGCAATGGTAATGTTGATAAGACTAACGATATCAATGGCGATATTTTGAGGGTTAAGGCTAATATCTCGGACTCGTATGTAGCCAACAATTTCGTTGATGGCAAGACCTATACAATCTGCTACGGCTCGAACACAGTAACGCAGACCCTCGGCTCAGAGAAGGATATTACTCTTGCGTACGGTGCTTGGGGACAATATGTATGTTATGTCAAGATTTTGCTCAAAAATGGCTATGTAGTGGAGTCGAATAAATATACAACAAGCGTAACGGGTATTCCTTACACCTACGACTTTGATGCTGTGAGTAGCGACAACAATAACTGGCTTGGTTGGACACCGCAGGGTGCTAGCAAAGGTAATGCCAAAAATGGTTTTTATAAGGTAACGAAGTTGAATAGCAAATATATGGTTTCGCCAAAGCATCATGTTCCGGCTTCAACCAACATTACAGCAACAGCATCGTGTTTCGCATATAAATGGATAGCGACTGGATCCGCAAAATTCGTAATGAGTGCGACAAATGCGACAAATGCTAAATCCACAAGTGGTACCGAAGAGTCAGTGTCTAATAAGATATTCACAGACTATAGAATTACAGAAAATGCCACATCGAAGAGTTGGAACATTACCATTTCGAGTTCAACGCCATACATATACATAGGCGCAAATGCGGATGATACATATGTATTAAATGTAAGAGTGCAGTATCAGTTGTAAACTCACTCATAAGCCTAAATATCAAAGAAGACCGCCCTGCAATTACGCAGGGCGGTCTTTGCTGTTTATTTCGAATTATACTATAACTTGTAATCAATCGAATATGAGTGCAACAAATACTTAATTGTAGATCCCCAGAACACAGGATCATCGTGGTCAATAGAGATATACTGATTTGATGCATCAAGAGTAAATTCACCATTAGATGTTGTTCTGCCGCCCTCGCCATTTGTTGTCGTTTTAGACAATTTATAGGTGGTTCTAGACGAAGCCGCAGATGAAGCCGACGAAGTTACACCAACATACACATTCATATCCTTACCCGAGCCAGCATAATAGTCTTTGTGGCTAATCGAAATTGCAACATTTGTACTCGCCGGAACTCGATAACGAGGAGTTACGGCAAATCCGTCAATGTGAACTTTGCTACTTGCTGCTCCTCCGGCACGATACAAGCAGAGGAAGTTACCTCCGGTCGATGCGTTCGACATCTCGTACGAACCATTCAAATTCCAACCTGCGCCCTTAATATTGTCAAGATTTGAGCCAAAGAACTTGATGTCGCTTGGAATACCCGTTACGTGAGTGGTGTATTTCACTGATTCACAGACATATCCGTTAGCAAGAGCGATTTTAACATAACATACATATTGCGGCATATTTAGAGATGCGATTTATTCCTTTTTGAATATCAGATGTGATAAATCGGATAATTATGCGGATAAAAAGTAACTTTCCAAACTAACGCCATTGTTGGAGAGCGGTTTTTTTGGGGTTTTCTGGGGGCGCACATTCGGTGCTTACTGGGGTTGCTGGGGGATTAGAGTCATTAGGAGCGTTAGGGGCGTTAGGGTTTAAAAACTACTCTCTACTAACTACTCTCTAAAAAGTTTTCCGTTTTCCGTTTTATTTCTTATCTTTGCACTCGATAAAGAGATAAAGTTTAGCTCCTTGAAGTTATGTTAAGCAGAAGAGTTCTACGAACAAAGGTTGTAAAGGCAGTCTATGCGCACATGCAGTGCGAGGGTTTGACACCTGTTGCAAGCGAGAAAAATCTCCTTCTTTCGATTGACCGCGCCTACGACCTATATTTTCACTTGCTCGCACTCGTTCCCGAGATTGCCGAGTATGCAGCCGAGCGTATCCGCATCGGCGAAAACAAGAAGTTGCCTACATACGATGACCTCCACCCAAACCGCAAATTCGTGGAGAATAAGGTTATTGTCCGCCTTGCCGAAGATGAGAATTTGCAGTCGGAGTTGAAGGCACGAAAGTTGTCGTGGAAAAACCATCGCGACCTTATCGTGGCACTCTACAACGCCTTGGTTCGTCAGCCATTCTACCAAAAATACATGCTCTCCGAGGAGCGTTCGTTCCGCGAAGATGCACAACTCGTGTCGGATATCTATATGACGATGCTTGAAGAGTTCGAGCCACTCGAAACGGTTTTGGAGGAGCAGTCGGCGTTGTGGAATGATGATTTGGGCTTTCTCCTGACGATGGTGTCGCGTACTGTGTTGTCGATGCGCGAGAAGCACGAGAGTGTGCGTGTTATGCCACAATTTAAGAGTGAGGAGGACCTCGACTACGCAAAGTCGCTCCTGCGAAATGCTGTTGCGGGCTATGAGCGTATCTCACTCCTTCTCGATAACTCGATGAGCAATTGGGATATTGAGCGTGTGGCTTTGATGGATAAAATTATCCTCGTTACAGCAATTGCCGAGGCGGAGAACTTCCCTTTAATACCGGTGCGCGTAACGATGAATGAGTATATCGATATTGCCAAGTGTTATTCGACCGCTTCGAGTGGTAGTTTCATCAACGGCGTGCTCGACAAGATGATAAACCAACTCACCGAGGAGGGTAAGATTGTAAAATCCGGTAAGGGTTTGCTCTAAAAATGACAATTTCTGAATTTTTAACTTTTAATTTTTAATTCGTTATGATTACACTTTTGGAAGCAGCTGCTGGTGCAGCGCAGCCACAGGGAATGGCAAATTGGTCGTTCTGGGTAATGATTGCTGCGATGATTTTGATTATGTATTTCTTTATGTGGCGTCCTGAGTCGAAGCGCCGTAAGGAGATGGAGAAGTTCCGTAGCGGTCTTAAATCGGGCGATAAGGTGATTACCGCAGGTGGTATCTACGCCGTAGTAAAGAAGGTTGAGGAGACAACACTCCTTATCGAGGTGGATAGCAATGTAACTCTCCGCATCGACAAGAATATGGTGGTGGCAGCTCCTGCTCCGGCAGAGCAAAAGAAATAGTGGCTCTTCACATAATGTTGATTGGTAAAATCGGATATTCAGTTATCCGATTTTTGCTTTTTAGAATAAAAAGTTTAACTTTGCAGAATATAATACTAGTCTAATTTAATAAAAGTATGAAAAAACTGATTCTTTCGTTTGTTGCTATCGCTTTGGCTACAACCGCATTTGCCCAGAAGAAGGGTGAGATGATGTCGTGGGAGGAGGCTACCGTCAAAGCGAATGAGGTGTTGGCAACCCTATCGCTCGATGAGAAAATCGAGATGACTCACGGACATAACCAATTCTTCCTTCCGGGTGCTCCGGCAAAGGGTTTGCCACATGTATTTATGGTAGATGCCTCGGCAGGTGTGCGTATTAACCACGCTATTCCTGACCAGAGTGAGGTGCGTCACCCGGAAAAGACAACACAGTTTCCTGCAAATATAATGCTTGCTTCAACCTTCAACCCTGAGTTGGCAAAGGCGTATGGTGAGGCAGTAGGTTGGGAAACCCGTATGGCAGGCGCAGGTGTATTGCTTGGTCCGGGCATGAATATCTATCGCTCGGCACAGTGTGGTCGCAATTTCGAGTATCTCGGAGAAGACCCATATTTGGCGGCTCGCATGATAGAGAACTATGTTACCGGTATGCAATCGACAGGCACAATGGCTTGTTTGAAGCACTTTGTGGCTAATAATACTGAATTTTATCGCCGATTATCGAACTCTATTGTTGATGAGCGTGCAATTATGGAGATATATACCCCTGCATTCAAGGCGGGTATTGATGCCGGTGCAGGCTCGGTTATGACGGCATACAATCAGCTCAATGGCGAATGGTGTGGTCAGAGCAAGTATGTTATTACAGACCTTCTCCGTGGAACGCTCGGTTTCAAGGGTATGGTAATGACCGATTGGAAATCGGTTTTTGATTGGAAGAAGATTGTATTCTCGGGACAGAATGTAGAGATGCCGGGTATTCTTTCAGATACATACTATACCAATACCGTGCGTGACCTTATAAAAAGCGGTGAATTGACAGAAAAGAATATCGAGGATATGATTCGCCCTATGATTGCGACATGTATCCGTTTCGGATTGTACGAGCGTTTCAAGAATGGTCAGCCAAACGAGGACCACCTTGCATCTAAGTTGCCTGAGCATGAGAAGATTTCGCTTCAAACCGCAGCCGAGGGTACTGTACTCTTGAAGAATAACGGAATCCTACCATTAAGGGAGGGGCAGCAGGTGCTGCTTGTAGGTCGTTGGGCGAAGGTTGCACCGCAGGGTGGCGGAGCCTCGGAGGTAAAGGGATTTAACCAAGTTACACCGGAACAGGCTCTTTTGAACTCGCTTCGTTCAAAGGTTACAGCCATCGAGAAACCAAACTTTATTCAGTTGCAGAAGGCTGATGTTGTCATTGTTGCTACGGGAACTCGCGATAGAGAGGCAGTAGAGCGTCCATTCGAGATGAATGAGGAGGATGAGGCATTGGTGCGTATGGCTTGTGCGGCGAATAAGAGCGTTATCGTATTGGTTCTCTCGGGCTCGGGTATAGATATGAGTGCATGGAACGATAAGGCATCGGCCATAATCTACGGCTGGTATCCGGGACAGAGTGGTATGCAGGCTATTGCCGACATCATGGTTGGAAAAATCAATCCTTCCGGCAAACTGCCTATGACTATTGAGAAGTCGTTTAAGGACTCTCCTGCATACGGAATGATTCCGCGTGGTGCAAGTATTAGCAAGGCATATCGCAACCCTAACGAGTTGTGGTTCTACCCTCGCACCTATGATGTTGAGTACAAGGAGTCGGTATTGGTAGGTTATCGTTGGTACGAGAGTAAGGGTATTGAACCTCTCTATCCGTTCGGTTACGGTCTGTCGTACACCACTTTCGAGTTCGGTAAGGCGAGGGCTGCAAAGCAAATCTCGGCAGAGAAACCTTTGAAGGTTACTGTTCGCTTGAAGAACACAGGTCAGATGGCAGGTGCAGAGGTTGTTCAGTTGTATGTTCAGGAGAACAATCCGACAGTACTTCGTCCAAAGAAGGAGTTGAAGGCATTTAAGAAGGTACATCTCGAAGCGGGAAAGAGCGCTACCGTAACCTTCGAGTTGAAGCTCTCTGACCTCGCTTTCTGGAACGATAAAACCCACGCTTGGGAGGTGAATAAGGGTACTTATACTCTTCATATCGGAAACTCGTCAGCGAATATATCGCAGACTCTTGCCGTTGAGGTGTTGTAATAACACTTAAATAAAGCATAGTGGAGAGTTGAACATTATTGCTCAACCCTCCACTTTTAACTCTGAACTTAAACCTTTTCCTCTATTTATGAAGAAAGTAATCTCCTTCTCGTTGATGTTGATGGTCGGACTTGTGCTGTCGCAGATGTTGCCATCGCAGCTGGGCGAGTCGTATGCGGAACTCAAACACTTAATAGAGTTTATGCTTGGAGTCTGCTTGGCATTCATCATGATAAATGTCGGCCGAGAGTTCGAGATTGACAAATCGAGTGTCAAGATTTATGTTAAGGACTACTTTGTGGCAATGCTTGCCGCTGCGTTGCCTTGGTTGTTTATCGCTATCTATTATATCTTGGCTCTTATGCCTATGGAGTGGTGGAGTTCCGGTGAGGTATGGAAGGAGACTCTGCTATTAAGTCGTTTTGCCGCACCGACATCAGCCGGAATACTCTTCTCGATGTTGGCAGCAATGAACTTGCAGAGGAGTTGGATATATCAAAAGGCGCAAACGCTTGCTATCTTCGATGACCTCGATACCATTATTTTGATGGTGCCGTTACAGGTGGCGATGATTGGCGAGTTGAATTGGCAGATGATAGCTATGCTGACTATTATCTTCGGCTTGTTCTTTGTGGGTTGGCGATATATGTCATGCTTCAAGTTGCGACAGACTTGGTACGCCATATTTACCTATGCAGTGTTGGTATATGGTGCTACTTTGTTGGTTTATACACTGACTAATCATTTTTTTGGCGAGAAAGGAGCTATACATATCGAGGTGTTGTTACCTGCATTTATCTTTGGTATGATGCTCAAAAACCGCCATGTCGGAGGACGGGAGGAGGAGCGAGTAACAACAGCTATCTCGCTTGTTTTTATGTTACTTGTTGGTATGAGTATGCCGTTGATAGATATGAGTGGTGCAGTACCTGCCGACAATACAGAGAGCATGATTGCCACAATCCCGATAATGTCAGGTTGGGAGATAGCCCTGCATGTGATTGTGGTTACCATCTTATCGAACTTGGGAAAGTTGGCTCCTATGTTATTCTATAACGACCGTTCACTTATTGAGCGATTGGCTCTTTCGGTTGGAATGTTTACGAGAGGAGAGGTTGGTGCTGGTGTGATATTTATCGCTATCGGCTATAATATCGGTGGTCCTATATTGCTAATTTCGGTCTTGACACTTGTGCTTAATTTGATACTGACAATCGGATTTGTCTATATAGTCAAGAAATTGGCATTGAGGGCAGAGCGACAAAGAAAGGTATCTCGAAGTCGTTCTTAACTGCTTGATGATTGCAATTTAAATGAAGCTGTTTAATAAGGTGATTTATGCGTTACGCATTGGTCGTTTAGTCTCTCATATATGCTCAGGTAACACCTTGCAAAAGCCTTGAAGGTTATCTTGTTATACAACTTCTAACAAAATGGGTATGTCTAAAATAACTTGTTAGACATACCCTTTGTTATAGACTATTTCAACCACTCCGAAACCGAAGCATCTGACGGCATTCGCAAGTCGCCTCGTGGCGAGAGCGATACCGAAACAACCTTCGGACCATCAGGTGCTGCCGAGCGCTTGAACTGCTGCGAGAAGAATCGGCGTAGGAAGACTTTTAGCCAATGAGCAATCTCCTCTTTTGAAAACTCTCCGCAGAAGGCACGACACGCCAAATACTCAATCTTTGCAGGCGAGAAACCGTTGCGCAGGAAGTTGTAGATAAAGAAGTCGTGCAGTGCGTAAGGACCTACCAAATCCTCGGTCTTTTGCGCTATATTGCCCTCATTGTCAGCAGGGAGCAACTCCGGACTTACAGGTGTCGCCACAATATCGTGTAGCGTTGTGCGCACCTGTGCGTTGGTGTCGTTCTCAGCACACCACTCAACAATTTTGCGCACCAAGGTCTTGGGTATCGAGCAGTTTACATTGTACATCGACATCGAGTCGCCATTGTAGGTCGCCCAGCCGAGTGCTGCCTCGCTCAAATCGCCCGTACCGATAACTATGCCGTTCTCCTTGTTTGCCAAGTCCATAAGTATCTGCGTGCGCTCACGAGCCTGCGCATTTTCGTATGCTGCACCGCGCTCGTTAGGGTTCAAACCGATATCGGCAAAGTGCTGTTCGCAAGCCTTACGAATCGAAATCTCTCGTGTTGTGATACCCAACTCGCGCATCAATGTAAGCGCATTTTGGTAGGTGCGGTCGGTAGTGCCGAAGCCCGGCATCGTTACGCCGATAATCCCCTTGCGGTCGAGCCCGAGCGTGTCGAAAGTCGCCACCGTTACCAACAACGCCAAAGTCGAGTCCAAACCGCCCGAAATGCCGATAACTGCGCACTTGCAGTTGATGCTCGAAAGGCGTTGAGCCAAGCCTGCGCACTGAATTGTGAACGCCTCACAGCAACCCTCCGAGAGGTCGGCAGGGATAAATGGTGCAGGGTTAATTTTGCGTTCCAACTCGCTCTCGGGTTGTGCAATATCAATCTTTATAACATCAAAACGATTGTCGAGGTTGATGAACGAGGTGTGACGGCGGCGCTCGTTGAAGATATGCTCAACATCGATATCCGCAACCGTCAATCGTGCTTCACGCACAAATCGCTCACGCGCAGCGATGATTTTGCCATTCTCGGCAATTATGCCGTTACCCGTAAATACAAGGTCGGTTGAGGACTCTCCCACGCCTGCCGAGCAGTAGATATATCCGCACAAGGCGCGAGCCGACTGCTGCTTGATAAGCGAACGCAAGTAGCTGTGTTTACCCAAAATCTCGGGTGTTGCCGAGAGGTTGAAGATAAGGGTTGCACCTGCCAATGCCATATCCGATGATGGCGGTGCAGGCACCCATAAATCCTCGCAAATCTCCACTCCGAAGCGTGTGCTGTGAACATCAAACAAGAGGTCTGTGCCGAAACGCACTCGCTGTTCGCAGATTGTAATCTCGGCATTGCGGATATCGCGCCCCTCCGAGAACCAGCGGCTCTCGTAGAACTCCGAGTAGTTCGGGATATAGCTCTTTGGCACTATACCGCATATCTTGCCGTTGGCAATTACTACGGCGCAGTTGTAGAGGTTGTTTTTGTAGTATATCGGCATTCCGATAATCGATACAATAGGTCGTGGCGTAGCGAGTAACTGCGCCAAAGCCTCATCGCCCGCCTCGATAATTCGTGACTGCAAGAACAAGTCACCACAGGTGTAACCCGTAAGTGAGAGTTCGGGGAACACCACCACACTCGCACCTCGCTCCACCGCCTCGGCGGTCATCTTGTCTATCGCCTCTGCATTGGCGTGGCAGTCGGCAATCTTCACCAGCGGTGTTGCCGCAGCCACCTTTACAAAACCGTATCTGTTGTTCATAGTTGTATGTTTTAATGGCATTCAATGGCATTCGGGCTTCGCCCTTAATGGCAAGCGCAATCAAAGATTGCTGAATGGCATTGAATGGCAAAAATACTACTTTTTCTTCTTCTCTTCAATACGCGCTTTTGTCAAGGACTCCCTAAAACCTCCCTCACTGACAAAGCGTGAAATCTGTTTCTCAATATGTTTACGCAGTAAAACATCCTCTTGGTATAGCAATACAATCGCCATATTGGCAATAACCTCATCGTTTCTCGTTTCGGCAAGCTCTAAAAAGAATTTAGAATCACGATGTTTCAAACCAAGTTCTCTCATAGCCTCAACCTCTTTCGAATTGGTTTCCCATATTCGCAAATTGCGAGTTCGCAGATAGTCGAGATAGTCTTCCAGCAACTCTTGAAAACTAGACCTCGCCACGCCCAACAACTTTAAGTGCGTTTCGGCAGATGTAAGCGATGCAGCTTTGCCCTCGACGATATTTTGCTTACCCGAACGAGCCGCCTGTATCATTTGGTCTTTGGTGCGGTCGCCTATGGCAATAAATCTATCGCAGAAATGGTAGGTTAAATCGTAGATAACCACCGCTTTGCGATAGGCAATAAGGTTGCGATATAGATTGTTGTTTTGCTTCGTTATATCCATCTCAAAAATCTGCCATTCAATGCCATTCAGTGAGCGTAAGCGAACGCATGCCATTCATTGCCATTCTATGCCATTGATTGTTACTGCATTCTCTCGTATCTCGTCTAAAAAGCTTTTCCGTTTTCCGTTTACTTCGCCCAGAGTCGGCAGAGGTTGATAATAACCTTCACCGCCTTCTCCATGGTGTTCAGTGAGCAGTACTCGAATTTGCCGTGGAAGTTCATCCCGCCTGCAAAGATATTCGGGCAAGGCAACCCCATAACCGAGAGGCGTGCGCCATCTGTGCCGCCACGAATAGGCTTTACGATAGGCGTAACATCTGCCTCGACCATCGCCTCCTTTGCCAACTCGATAACCTGCGGATGTGGCTCAACCATCTTGCGCATATTGTAGTATTGGTCTTTGAGGGTAAGTTTTAGCACTCCCTCGCCATACTTGTTGTTGAGGATACCCACGATATTGTGCATCCACACCTTCTTAGCCTCGAACTTGTCGAAGTCGTGGTCGCGGATAATGTACGATATTGTAGCCTCCTCGACCGTACCCGAAATACCTACACAGTGGTAGAAGCCCTCGTAACCCTCGGTATATTGTGGTCGCTCCACAGCAGGAACGAGCGAGTTCAACTCGCAAGCCACATCAATAGCGTTAATCATCTTATTCTTGGCATATCCCGGGTGGACATTGCGACCTTGTATAGCGATTTTTGCCGATGCTGCATTGAAGTTCTCATACTCCAACTCACCCTCGTAGCTGCCGTCCATTGTGTAGGCGAAGTCGGCGCCAAACGCCTTTACATCGAAGAAATCTACACCACGACCAATCTCCTCGTCAGGGGTAAAGCCGATGCGAATCTTGCCATGCTCCACCTCAGGGTGCGACATCAAGTACTCCGCAGCAGTCATAATCTCGGCGACACCCGCCTTGTCGTCTGCACCGAGCAGGGTAGTGCCGTCAGTGTGGATAAGGGTGTGACCAACAAAGCGGCTCAACTCCGGAAACTCCGACACTCGCATTGTGAGCGATGGGTTTAGCACGATATCTTTGCCATCGTACTCCTCGATAATGCGTGGGCGTACATCTTTGCCACTCATATCGGGCGATGTGTCCACATGGGCGAGGAAGCCGATTACAGGTGCATTTTCCTTGCCTTTCGTTGCAGGGATTGTACCCATAGCATAGCCGTACTTGTCGATACTTACATCCTCCAAGCCGAGTGCCCTCATCTCCTCGACCAATAGGTTTAACAAATCCCACTCCTTCGCTGATGATGGGAATGTTTCGCTATTCTCGTCTGATTGCGTATCTATCGCAACATACTTCAAAAATCTATCTTTTAACTCCATATCTCCGATTTTGAATTACTATAATTCTCAATTCTTAATACTCTCGTCTCTCGTCTTTCGTCTCTCGTCTACTCTTTCTTCGCCTTCAAAGTGTGAACGGTGAAGTAGATTGCCAACGCGATATACATCGCCAATGCCAACCACTCGGCTGCGCTCGATGCTGCCCACTCAGTCATATACAAATCAACGCCCACAAACTTTAAAACGGCTGCCACAACACCCATCAACGCACCACCTGCGATAAAACCAGATGCGAGAAGTGTACCACGATCGAAACGAGCCTTGTTCAACGCCTCGTCCTTCGAGCGATTCGACACAAACCAAGCGATAGCACCTCCTGCTACAAGCGGAGCATTCAGCGACATAGGAATAAACATACCGAGCGAGAATGCCAATGCAGGAACGCCAATCCAATTGAGTACAAGTGCCAACACAGCACCTGCAAAGTAGAGTATCCAAGGTGTCTCGCCACCCTCCATCAACGGCTTGATTACGGCTGCCATTGCGTTTGCCTGCGGAGCAGTCAGTGCGTTCTCGCCAACGAAGCCGTAGGTTTTGTTGAGGATTATCATTACACCCGCAACGGTTGCTGCCGAAACGAATGTGCCGAGGAACTTCCACTTCTCCTGTGTGCGTGGGGTAGTGCCAAGCCAATAGCCGATTTTGAGGTCGGTGATAAAACCTCCTGCCATCGACAATGCGGTGCAGACAACACCTCCGATAATCAACGCTGCGGTCATTCCTTTCTCGCCCTCCAAGCCAATCGAAACAAGCACCAAAGACGAGAGAATCAAGGTCATCAGCGTCATTCCCGATACGGGGTTAGTTCCCACGATAGCGATTGCGTTAGCTGCTACCGTAGTGAACAAGAATGCGATAACAAATACAATCAGCAGAGCAATGATGGTGTGGAACCAATTACCCAAAACACCAAATTGGAAGAATACTACTGTTGCAACGAGTACGGCGATAATTACCGAGAGGATAACCTTCATCGAGATATCGCGCTGTGTGCGCTCAACTGCGCCCTCCGACTTCTTGCCACCCAACTCCTTGAATGCCAAGCCGACAGCCTGCTTGATAATGCCCGCCTGCTTGATAATGCCAATCAAACCTGCCATTGCGATACCGCCAATGCCGATAGGGCGACCATCCGCTTGGAACAGCTCCATTGCACACATCGAACCCGCCTCTGCCGATGCGTAGCCCACAAGCGGTACAATCACAAACCATACAAGGCATGAGCCTGCGGTGATGATTACGGCATACTTCAAGCCGATGATATAACCCAAACCGAGCAGGGTTGCTCCCGTATTCATCGAGAACACCACCTTGAACTTATCCGCTACGGCAACACCCCAAGCGGTCATCTTGGTAGAGATATTCTCCGCCCAAGCACCAAACGATGAAACGGCAAAGTCGTACAATCCGCCCAAGACGCCTGCGATAGCGAGCAACTTGGTCTGCTTGCCGCC
>JAZOBZ010000102.1:0-16174 GCA_045596245.1 Alistipes sp.
GTACCGTTCTTGGTACACATTATAATATAGTTGGAGTTGATATACTCCTCATCGTTCAACTTCTTGCAGTTGATATATGCGCGTACCTTGTCGTCAGGCTCGATGTTGATGATATTCTGGATAGCGCGTCCCTTCGATGCGCGAGTACCCTCCGGAATTTCGTAGACCTTCAACCAGAAGCAGCGTCCCTTCTCAGTGAAGAACATCATTGTATTGTGCATCGATGCAACATATATATGCTCGATGAAGTCCTCATCGCGGGTAGCAGAACCCTTCATACCTACGCCACCGCGATTTTGAGTGCGGTAGTCTGCGAGCGATGTACGCTTGATATAGCCGAGGTGCGAAATGGTGATAACCATATCCTCGTCAGCGTAGAAGTCCTCAGGGTTGAACTCCTCCGAAGCGTAAACAATCTCCGAACGGCGCTCATCGCCATACTTCTCCTTGATTTCGAGCAACTCCTCCTTTACAATGCCGAGCTGCATCTCCTCGCTGCCGAGTACGGCTGTGAGGTGGTCGATAGTCTGCTGCAACTCATCGTGCTCGTTTTGGAGCTTTTCGCGAGCCAATCCTACCAATGCGCTCAATCGCATCTCTACGATAGCGGCTGCCTGTAAATCGCTCAATCCGAAACGCTCCGAGAGGGTAGCCTTTGCTTCGTCAACACTCTTTGAAGTTTTGATAATCTGCACAACCTCGTCAATGTTATCTTGTGCGATAAGCAAACCTTGTACGATGTGCATACGCTCCTCTGCCTTGCGCAAGTCGAAGCGGCTGCGGCGTACCACAACCTCGTGACGATGCTCTACGAAGTGGCGGATAAGGTCGAGCAGGTTCAATACCTGTGGGCGACCATTTACCAAGGCGATGTTGTTTACCGAGAATGAAGTCTGCAACTCGGTGTGCTTGAACAACATATTCAACACAACATTTGCCACTGCGTCCTGCTTCAATGTTACCACTACGCGAGTTCCCTGACGGTCCGACTCGTCATTTACATCGGCAATACCCTCCAAGCGTCCCTCCTTCGTAAGGGTGGCGATGTGCTTAATCATCTCCTGCTTGTTTACCATGTAAGGTATCTCGGTGAAGATAAGCTGCTGACGACCTGTTGAGGTTGTTTCAACTTCATGTCTTGCACGCATAACTACACGACCTCGACCTGTCAAGAGAGCCTCCTTAACACCCTCATAACCATAAATAAGGGCACCTGTTGGGAAGTCGGGACCTTTGACAAAGTGGAGCAAATCCTCACAAGTACACTCGCGGTTGTCGATATATGCACAGCATGCATCGATAACCTCCGAGAGGTTGTGTGGCGCCATATTGGTTGCCATACCTACGGCAATACCGCTTGCGCCATTTACGAGCAACAACGGGATTCTTGTAGGAAGTACGGTAGGCTCCTTCTGTGTATCATCGAAGTTCATGGTCCAGTCGATAGTCTCCTTGTCGATATCGGCCATAACCTCATTTGTAATCTTCTGCATGCGAGCCTCGGTGTAACGCATAGCCGCAGGTGAATCGCCGTCCATCGAACCGAAGTTACCCTGACCTTCAACAAGTGGATAACGCATAGCCCAAGGTTGAGCCAAACGCACCATTGCATCGTAAACCGATGTATCACCGTGTGGGTGGAACTTACCGAGCACATCACCGACAATACGAGCAGACTTACGGGTTGGCTTGTTGTGATAGAGGTTCAACTCCGAGTTCATATCGAATAAGATACGGCGGTGAACCGGCTTCAAACCATCTCTTACATCGGGCAACGCACGCGATACGATGACCGACATCGAGTAGTTGATGTAGGACTCCTTCATGTGGTCTTCGATATTGATACGCTCAATACGACCAATCGGAGTTACTTTTTCTTCTTCCATAGTGATTTATTATTTAGTTTGTTGTTTTGCTTCCTATAATAACATGCGCAAAAATAGCGATTATTTTGCGAATAATCAATTTTTACTTGCATAAAATGCGTGTTTTGAAAAATATTTTTGTGAAAAATGCGATTTTTGCCCCTTTTTAGGCGATTTTAGGCACTTTTGGATTTTGTTTCGACAGGGTGTCGGGATAAAATTGAGAATTAAGAATTAAGAATTAACTCCTAACTCCTATCTCCTATCTCCTATCTCCTCACTGATGAAAACTTTTCCGTTCTCCGTTTTCAGTTTTCCGTTCTCCAAGAGTTGGCGGACAGAGTCAAGAATATCCTTCTCGTTGCCTATGATGCGACTAACCAACTCCTTGACGGTCAGTGGCTCATTGGTGAGCAGAGTCAAAATGTGTCCCTCGTAGTTGGTTGTATTGCTCTTTTCTCGCTTTTTACGGGCGAGACAGTTGTCGCATATTCCGCACGGCTCCGACATCGTGTCGCAGAAGTATTGTTCGATGATTCGACTGCGACACTCCTCGCCCTCGTTGGCGTAGTGGAGCAGATGGTTGAAACGCTCCTTCATAAAAGCCTTACGGCGCGAATATGTTTCGGGTGCGATATATACATCTCGTGCCGGCAGTCGCTCTTCATCAAGGAAGATGAGTGGGTCGTGATTTGTTGGAATGTAGCGGATAATGTTGGCCCTCCAAAGTCGCTTCAAAAATTCGTGTACTTCGGTGTGTGATTGTTTCGATACGGAGGCAATTTCCATCTCGTCAATAGGTCGAAACTCACTGAAAATACCGGTGTAGAGGCGTAGTATTGTGCGGAGTATATTCTCCTCCTTTTCACTCTGCATCTTCACATTGTACAACTCATCGCGCGTAACCATAAACATCAGTCGGGCAGGGTGTTCGCAATCCTCTACAAGTGTCATGTAACCATTGAGTTGCAACAACTTGATGATGTTGAGAACAATGGTGGCAGGCTGTTTTACATGGCGGCAAAAATCGTAGATATTAAAGACGAACGAAGCCTCCTTGCCATCGCCTATTGCAACACCAAGATAGGAGCAGAGCTCGTTGTAGATGTGTTGTATGAGCTCGATGCTCGGAAACTCCTTTTCGAAGATGTCGAGAATACGGTGATTGTCGTCCGAAGCCATCAAAATTACGGCATAACTGCGTTCTCCGTCACGACCTGCACGACCTGCCTCCTGATAGTACGATTCGAGGGCATCGCTCATGGTGTAGTGAACAACAAAACGAACATCTCGCTTGTCGATACCCATTCCAAAAGCATTGGTAGCCACCATTATACGGGTTTTTCCACTCACCCACTCGTCTTGTCGTATTGCGCGTTCGGCATTTGGCAAACCTCCGTGATAGAACGAGGCAGATTCGCCCTGCTCGATAAGATAGTTAGCAACTTTTTCGGCTGTGTTGCGCATGCGGACATAGACAATACCGCAACCCGGAACATTGTTGATTATTCGCATCAACTGCGACTCCTTATCGTCTGTTTGTCGTACGCTATATGAGAGGTTAGGGCGCAGGAATGATGACTGCAAGATATTTGGTTCGGTAAAGTCGAGTTGTGCCATTATGTCCTTTGCTACGAGTGGTGTGGCAGAGGCGGTAAGGGCCAAAACGGGAGTGTCGGGCAGTATCCTTCGCAACTCCTTGATTCGCAGATATGCAGGGCGGAAATCGTAGCCCCATTGCGAGATACAGTGCGCCTCATCGACTGCCAAGAGCGAAACATTCATTCTATCCACTCGCAAGCGAAACATCTCACTTGCAAGTCGTTCGGGGGCGACATATAGAAATTTTACATCGCCATAGACGCAGTTGTCGAGGGCAATATCTATCTGTCGGCTCGTCAATCCCGAATGTACGGCTACGGCAGGTATTCCTTGTTTGCGCAGAGTATCGACTTGGTCTTTCATTAGGGCAATAAGCGGAGTGACAACGATACACAAGCCATCGCTCATAAGTGTCGGTAGTTGATAAATTATCGACTTTCCTCCACCTGTGGGCATCAGTACAAGCGTATCCCGCCCTGACAAAACAGACTCTATCGCCTCGCGTTGCATCGGGCGAAATGAGTCGTAATGCCAATGTTTTTGTAGCGTATCGAGTAGCTTCTGCTCCATAGTTGCGAAGGTAGTCTATTTTTTTGAAAAAATACTCTTTTCCTCGAAAAATATACCTATATTTGTAGTATGATTTTATACGCTAATTGTAAAATAAATCTTGGACTCGATATTCTCCGCCGCCGTGATGATGGTTTTCACGACCTCGAAACGGTGATGATACCCGTTCCGGAGGTGTACGATGTGGTGGAGGTCAATCGCACAGAGGGGTGTTCGGTATTTGAACAAAAGGGCTTGATGGTTGATTGCAATGCGGAGGATAACCTCTGCATGAAGGCCCTTCGCCTGATGCAACGGCTATATGGAGTTGGCGAGGCGCACATCAGTCTTGAAAAACGAATCCCTTTCGGAGCCGGTTTGGGTGGTGGTTCGAGCGATGCTACGGCGGTGATTGTGGCTCTGAATGAACTTTATGGACTTGGTTTAAGCGAGGAGAGGCTGATTGAGGTGGCGGCTATGATTGGTAGTGATACAGCATTTTTTGTCCGCAATACCCCACAACTCTGCACGGGGCGTGGCGAGAAGATGACACCGATAGAGTTGCCGTTGCAAGGAAAGTATCTTGCCATAGCAAAACCTGCGGAGGGAGTATCGACCAGAGAGGCGTATGCAGGGGTAAAACCCGCTGTTCCGGAGGTGCGTTTGGCGGAGGCGTTGCAGCGACCGATAGAGGAGTGGCAGTGTGTTGTGAAGAACGATTTTGAACCCCATATTTTTGTGGCACACCCTGCTATTGCCGAGTTGAAAAAAATGATGCTCGATGCAGGGGCTATTTATGCCTCGATGTCGGGGTCGGGTTCGGCGGTATTTGGCATATTCAATGAGAAACCGAAATTGGAGATTTCAAATACTAACTATCTAAAAATAACAAATCTATGAAACGATTTTCGATTTACATTGTAGCGGTATTGCTCACCTTTACAGCAGTTGCACAGGAGTTGAATGTGGGCTCGTTTAATGTTCGTTGTAGTAACCCTCTCCGACCTGGTCGTGAGCGTCCTAAGAAGGGCGACTACTCGAAATTTAATGGTTGGGACGACCGCAAAGACGAACTATGCGATATGATTAACCTCGAAGCATTTGATGTGTTCGGTGCGCAGGAGGTGCGCAAAAAGCAGCTGGACTATATGATGTCTAAGCTGCCTGATTACGAGTACATAGGTGTCGGTCGTGACGATGGCAAAGAGAAGGGCGAATTTTGCCCTGTACTCTATCGCAAGAAGGAGTTTAGACTGCTCGATAGTGGAACTTTCTGGCTATCGGAAAATCCAGACGAAGTGTCGAAAGGTTGGGACGCTGCTTGCTATCGCATCTGTTCGTGGGGCTATTTCCAGCGCAAGAGCGACAAGAGCCGCTTTTACTTTCTCTCTACTCACCTTGACCACAAGGGTAATGTTGCACGAATGGAGGGTGCGAAACTGATTGTAAATTGGATTAAGGAGAATTGCAAGGGTGAGAATGTAATCGTTGTTGGCGACTACAATGTTAATCAGGAGAGTGATGCCTACAAAGTGTTTGTCGATAGCGGCATTTTGTCTGATACTTACGATTTAGCAAAGTATCGTTTCGCTCCTACCGGAACCTTCAATGGTTTCAATCCACGCCGTTATACTACTCATCGTATCGACCATATCTTTGTCACTAATGGTGTTAAAGTTAGTCGCTATGGTGTTTTGACATACCACTATTTCCGTGATATGAAAGCAGAGGAGGAGGCGATGGATACTTTGGCTCCAAAGGAGATTAAGGGCGAGAATCGTGATTCGAAGTGTATCTCCGACCACTACGCAATTCAGTCGTGGATTACTTTGAAAAAGACGGGAAAGAGAGTTAAAAGAGTAGTCCGTTCCTACGCTCCTCTTTAATCTCTGAAAAAACGCCACTTTTGGCATTATTACCAATAAATAGGGGTAATGGTGTTTTTAACATCTTTACCCCTATATTGTGTGTTCAACTGCGGAATATAGCGACTTGACCTAATTTCCTACTTCGCAGAGGAATTTTATTCGAACAAGTCGTATCTCTTCCTCTGTGTATTCGCCGCCCAACTCTTCGATGGCTTCATCGAGCGAATCACTCTCGGCGTCCTCCTTGAAGTAGAGGTAGATATCCTCAATCTTCTCCTCGTCCATATAGCCAGAGAGATAGTATTGGATATTCAACTTTGTACCCGAATTTACAATCGCTTCAATCTCGGTAAGCAGCTCGTCAAATGTAAGACTCTTGGCACGGGCAATATCCTCGAAATCCATCTGACGGTCGATAGACTGAATGATGAAAATTTTGTTTCCCGCCTTGTTTGCCACCGACTTGACGACCATATCTTGCGGACGGATAATATCGTTCTCCTCGACATAGGCTTTGATAAGCTCCACGAACTCCTTGCCGAACTTGTTAGCCTTGCCGACACCCACGCCTGAGATATTCTGCATCTCCTCGATGGTTATAGGGTACTGTATCGCCATATCCTGCAATGAAGGGTCTTGGAAGATGACGAATGGAGGTAAATTGTTCTTTTGAGCAACTTTGCGGCGTAAATCTTTCAACATTGCAAAGAGTTGTTCATCGGCAACACCGCCACCCTTTGGTGCTGATGCCTCGGCTGCTTCGCGCTCCTCCTCATCGTAGTCGCGGTCTTGCGAAACCATCACCTTTGTAGGTTTGGCGATGAAAGCCTCGCCTGCGGCATTTATGGAGATAAGACCGTAGTTCTCGATATTCTTATCGATAAGTCCCATGATAAGTCCTTGACGCACTACGGCAGACCAATGGCGCTCGCCCTTGCTCTTGCCGATGCCGAACCACTCCAATTTGGCGTGTCCGTAACTCTTTATTGCGGCAGTTGTCTTACCTGTAAGGAGCGAAACGAGATGCTCCATCTTGAACTTGTCGCCAATGGCACGCAAAGCCTGCAATGCCTTGACAAGGTCTTGTGTGGCATCGACCTGTGGGCGAGGGTTGCAGCAGTTGTCGCACGCTCCGCAGTTCTCCTCGTGATACTCCTCTCCGAAGTAGTGGAGCAGCGTCTTGCGGCGGCACATCGCACTCTCGGCGTATGACTCCGTTTCGAGAAGGAGCAACTTTCCAATCTCCTGTTCTGCAACGGGCTTGCCCTGCATGAACTTTTCGAGTTTCTGTATATCCTTATAATTATAAAAGGTAAGGCAGTGACCTTCGCCACCATCACGACCGGCACGACCGGTCTCCTGATAGTAACCTTCGAGCGACTTCGGAATGTCGTAGTGGATAACAAAACGCACATCGGGCTTGTCGATACCCATACCGAAGGCGATGGTAGCCACGATAACATCTATCCCCTCCATCAGAAAGGCGTCTTGGTTGTCGGCACGAGTTTGAGCGTCCATACCTGCGTGATATGCCCTCGCTTTGATGTTGTTGGCTACAAGCAACTCCGCCAACTCCTCCACCTTCTTACGGCTCAGGCAGTAGATGATACCACTTTTGCCCTCGTTCTGCTTTATGTAGCGGATAATATCTCGGTCGGGGTCGTTCTTTGGTCGCAACTCGTAAAAGAGGTTCGGGCGATTGAACGATGACTTGAATACTACGGCATCGGTCATACCGAGGTTCTTTTGAATATCCATCTGTACCTTTGGTGTCGCCGTTGCGGTAAGTGTAATCAATGGTGCCTGACCGATATCGTTAATGATTGGTCGGATACGGCGATACTCCGGGCGGAAGTCGTGTCCCCACTCCGATATACAGTGTGCCTCATCGATGGCGTAGAACGATATCTTTATCTTGCGCAGGAAGGCGATATTGTCCTCCTTGGTGAGTGACTCTGGTGCAAAATAGAGTAACTTGGTCTTGCCCGCCAGTACCTCGTCACGCACCTGTTGTATGGCAGCACGACTCAACGAGGAGTTGAGGAAGTGGGCAATGCCCGAGTTGTCGGAGAATGTACGCATTGCATCGACCTGATTTTTCATCAGTGCAATAAGTGGAGATATGATAATTGCCACGCCGTCCATCATAAGGGCTGGCAATTGGTAACATAATGATTTTCCTCCACCCGTAGGCATTAGTACAAAGGTATCACGACCAGAGAGAAGATTCAAAATAACCTCCTCTTGATTTCCTTTGAATGAGGTGAATCCAAAGTACTCTTTTAGTTTTTCTCGTAGTAAATTTCTGTCAATCAGTGGCTGTGACATGGTATTTTATACTATAAAACTCTTTTTTTAACCAAATTTCCAATCAAAGATAAAAATTATTTCGGAAAAAATCATAACTTTGTGTGAAATTATTTGAAAAAAGTTGTTTTTATGAGGCTTTACACAACTGACTTGGTTAAGAAATATAAGTCACGCACAGTTGTAGATCATGTGTCGATAGATGTTCAGCAGGGCGAAATTGTAGGTCTGCTCGGACCTAATGGCGCTGGTAAAACGACATCGTTCTATATGATTGTAGGACTTATCAAACCGAATGAGGGGCGTATCTTCCTCGAACACGATGACGGACAAGTCGATGAACTTACGAAGCTGCCTGTCTATAAGCGTGCGCAGTTGGGTGTAAGTTACCTTGCGCAGGAGGCCTCGGTGTTTCGCCATTTGAGCGTTGAGGACAATATCCGTTCGGTACTCGAAATGACAAACTACACTAAGGAGTATCAGCGTGAGCGTACCGAGGCTCTTATCGAGGAGTTCCGTTTGCAAAAGGTGCGCAAAAGCTATGGTAACCAACTATCAGGAGGTGAGCGCCGCCGTACCGAGATTGCGCGAGCTATCGCTATCAATCCTTCGTTTGTGTTGCTCGATGAGCCGTTTGCGGGTGTGGACCCTATCGCTGTGGAGGATATTCAGAGTATTGTGGCAACCTTGAAGAACAAGAATATCGGTGTGATTATCACCGACCACAATGTTGATGAAACGCTGGCTATTACCGACCGTACCTATCTGCTTTATGAGGGTAAAATCCTCAAAACGGGTACAGCCGAGGAGTTGGCGGCTGACGAGATGGTGCGCCGAGTATATCTCGGTAAGAACTTCGAGTTGAAGAAAAACCATAAGTTTGAACTTACGGAAGAGTAAGCTCAAATAATTGATAATTGACAATTGACAATTGATAATTGACAATTAGTGGTAAAAACGACAAGTCGTTTTTGTTTTTATTAAATTAAATTTAACTCTTCATTTTTAATTTTTAATTCTTAATTTAATGGATAAGTCCGTCCCGCGAGGGCAAATCTCAGGCGTAGTGACGCCACCATGTTCAAAGAGTTATGCACAACGCGCCTTGGCAGCGGCTCTGCTTGCTGAGGGCGAAACCGTATTGCGTAATCTCGATTTTTGTGATGATACATTATCCGCCATTCGTGTTATCGAAACACTCGGTGCCAAGGTTGAGCGACTCGATGAGCGTACAGTAAAGGTACGAGGCGGTCTAAACCCACAAAGCGACACACTGAATGTCGGCGAGTCGGGTTTGGCAACACGAATGTTCACCCCGATAGCATCACTTTGCAATACTCCCATAACAGTAAATGGCGAGGGCACAATCCTCTATCGCCCTATGCACATGATGATTGAGCCGCTACGCAAACTCGGTGTCGATGTGCGTGATGGCGGAGGTCGCCTGCCAATAGAGGTTTGCGGACCTATCCAAGGTGGCGAGATTGAGGTCGATGGCTCTGTATCTTCGCAATTCCTGACAGGTTTGCTTATGGCATTGCCATTGGCTGCGGAGGATACTACGATTGCAGTTGAAAATGCCGTATCGAAACCCTATCTCGATATGACAATAGATATGGCATCGAAGTTCGGTGTCAATATCCAGCACAACGACTACAAGGAGTTCTATGTTGAGGGCGGTCAGAAGTATGAAGCCACCGATATTGCGATAGAGGGTGATTGGAGTGCTGCTGCAATGTTGCTCGTTGCAGGCGCGATAGCAGGAAAGGTTACGCTTACTAATATCTCGATGTTGTCGAAGCAGGCAGATGTGGCTGTTTGTGATGCGTTGGTGCGTGCCGGAGCATCGGTTACGAGCGAGCCGAACTCTATTACGGTGGAGCACCGTGATTTGGTGGCATTCGAGTTTGATGCTACGCAGTGTCCCGACCTCTTTCCTGCGTTGGCGGCATTGGCGGCAGCAGCAGAGGGCGAGAGTGTGATATATGGCACACATCGCTTGGAACATAAGGAGTCCAATCGTGCCGAGGCTATCAAGTCGGAGTATGCAAAACTCGGTATTGAGGTGCGTTTGGAGGACGATGCGATGTATATCCGTGGCGGAGAGATTCGCTCGGCAGAGGGTGATAGTCACCACGACCATCGTATTGCGATGTCGTTGGCTGTATCGGCACTGCGCTCCGATGGCGAGATTCTAATTCACGATGCCGAGTGTGTGGCAAAGAGTTATCCCGACTTCTTCGAGGCGTTGGAGTCGTTGAGAATTAAGGCGTAGTTATGTGGCACAATTCGTTTGGCTCGAAGTTTAAGATTGAGATTTGGGGCGCATCGCACACGCCGGAGATTGGCGTGCGCATAGGTGGCGTTCCGCAGGGTATTGCTCTATGTGAGGCGGATTTCGAGGCGGACCTGTCACGCCGCCGTGCCTCGGCAAAGGGCACTACGGCTCGCCACGAAAAGGATATCCCGACTATTGTGTCGGGTGTTGAAGGTGGCGTGACTACGGGCGAAACAATCGAGATTGTGTTCCGAAATGGAGATACTCGTTCTACGGACTATTCGCAATTCGAGAGCCATAACCGACCTTCGCATGTAGATTTTACGGCACGCGCAAAGTATGGTTCGGAGGTCGATTTGCGAGGTAGCGGTCAATTTTCTGGGCGTATGACGGTATTGCTGGTTGCAGCAGGCGTTGTGGCTAAAAAGCTGATAGCGGGTGTCGAGTATAAAACCTCAATCGTGGAGATTGGTGGCTCACGCAACGAAGTGGAGTTTCCGCAAATTGTTGAGGCGGCAATGCGCGATGGCGATTCGGTCGGAGGAGTTGTGGAGTGTTGTGCCAAAGGTGTAAAGGTCGGCTTGGGAGAGCCATTCTTTGACTCTGCCGAGAGTATCATATCCCATCTGATGTTCTCCGTACCTGCGGTTAAGGGTGTGGAGTTCGGTAGTGGCTTCGAGGGTGTTCGCCTTCGTGGCTCGGAGCGTAACGACTGCTTTGTAGATGGCGAAGGACACACCGCAACAAATAATGAGGGTGGTATCAATGGTGGTATCACGAATGGAAATGATTTGGTAGTGCGTGTGGCGATAAAACCGACACCGAGTATCTCGCGCGAGCAGATGACCTACAACCGAGAGTTGGGTGAGGTTGCTCCATTGCAGATTAAAGGTCGCCACGATGCTTGTATTGTTTTGCGAGCAGCAGTGGTTGTCGAGTCAGTAGTTGCCATTGCGCTTGCAGAGTTAAAATTGACAATTGACAATGGATAATTGACAATTAAAGGTATTTTGTTTTAATTAAAATTAGCTTTTTAGTTGTCTGTTTAATAGTATGACCATTCGCCAAACTATACACCTTATTCGTGATGCTGTGGAGCCGTTGTACGGTCCGCATGAGGCAGAGAGTGTGGCGCGTTTGGTGGTGTGCGATAGATTGGGATACAACCTTTCGCAGCTTGTTGCACACTATGACGAGGAGTGTGATATTGCCGATTTAGAGCGCATCGTGGAGGAGTTGCGCCAAGGTCGCCCCGTACAGTATGTATTGGGGAGGATTGAGTTTTGTGAAATAGAGTTTGAGGTTGAGGAGGGAGTGCTTATCCCACGCCCCGAAACAGAGGAGTTGGTATATCGCATAGTCGAAACAGCCAAGCGAGGTGCAAGAATCATCGATATCGGAACGGGTAGCGGAGCGATAGCGATAGCACTCGCCAAATTCGTGAAAGATGCAGAGGTTATGGCTGTCGATATCTCGCACGAAGCATTGTCGATAGCCGAGCGCAATGCCGAGCGATTGGGCGTAAAAGTGGATTTTATCGAGGCTGATGCCTTGTTCGATTTGAGCCATTTGGGGAAGTTCGATGTAATAGTGTCGAATCCGCCATATATTCCGCAGAGCGATATTGTCGATATGAGGAAGAATGTGGTCGATTTTGAGCCACACACAGCTTTGTTTGTCCCTGATGACGATATATTGAAATTCTATCGTGCTACGGCGAAGAACGCAACAAAGATGTTGCGCGAAGGTGGTTCGTTGTGGTTCGAGATATACGAAAAAGCCGGCGAGGAGGTATGTTCGATGCTACGCGAAATGGGTTTTGCGCAGACAGAACTCTTCGAAGATGCAAACGCAAAACCGCGAATGGTATGGAGCAGAAGGTAGTACGCACGAAAAAGGCAAAGACCGCAGAGCAGGCATTGCAGTCGCTGATGCGTGAATGTGCTCGCTCGGAACGCTCCTCGGGTGATGCCTTGCGACTGATGAAGCGGTGGGGCTTGTCTGACGAAGATGCGGCGAAGGTACTTGCACGATTGCAGTCCGAACGCTTTATTGATGATAGCCGTTATGCCGAAGCCTTTGTGCGCGACAAACTCAATTTGAGTGGCTGGGGTGCATACAAAATTAAGATGGCACTACGGACCAAAGGAGTGTCAAAGGAGATTATAGAGGAGGTGGTGGCTCCGATGCTCGCCGAGACGGATATGACGGAGCGATTGGAGGAGATAATGGTGCGCCGTATGAGGACACTCAAATATAGTTCTTCGTATGATGCCAAGACGAAACTTATCCGCTTTGCCGCATCGCGAGGATACGATATGGAGGAGGCAATAGAGTGTGCCGATAGAGTAACAGGTAATATATAATAAAACTAATATAGAGATATGAAGAGAATCTTAAAGCTTATTGTGTTTGTTTTTGCGATGTCGCCGTATGCAGTTTCGGCGCAAGCACTATCGGATATGAATCCTCAACAGACTGGATTTACCGATTTTGTAACAAGTAGTTTTATCAACTACTACACGACAGGTGGTGTGCAGGAGAAGTTGTATATGGTTACGGATAAACCATATTATAGCGCAGGTGATACCATCTATTTTAGTGCTTTTTTGGTAAACTCCATCTATTTTAATAGTACAACCGATACACGCTTTATCTATGTGGAGTTGATAGATGCAATCGGAGATGCCGTAGCTCGTATGCGTGTACGAGGTGATGGCGGTCGCTTCTATAATGCAATACCTTTGTCGCCGAAGATGACTCCCGGCAGATATACTTTGCGTGCATATTCGAAGTGGCAGACAAACTTCGATAACGAATTGCTCTATACTCGCCAAATAGAGATAGGTAACTATATTGATGATGCGGTACATACAAAAGTGACATACGCGTTCGACAAAACGGGAAAAGTTGTGGCATCTGTCGAGGTTACTAATCATGTGTTCGCTCCTATTCCTTACAATGATATAGAGTACTCGTTGAATATAAATGGTCGTACTACCAACCACATGACCAAAACTGATGCAAATGGATTTTTCCGCTTCTCGTTCCGTCCAAGTAGTAATATCGAAGATTGTATTCGTATGAATATAAACGCCAATGGTCGCCGACTGGATAGGAAGTTGCAACTGCCATCATTCGAAGATGATTTTTCGGTTAAGTTTTTGCCTGAGGGTGGTAACCTGATAGCAGGTATAGAACAGATTGTTGCATTTAAGGCTGTTGGTGTAGATGGACATGCCGTAGATGTGTCGGGTGTAATACGGGATAAATCGGGAGAAGTCATCTGCTCGCTCACATCAATTCATGACGGTATGGGTAAATTTACACTTCAAGCAAAGCTCAATGAACCATATATTGCTACGCTTACGACCAAAGATGGAGTCTCTCGTTCATTTACGCTGCCGGTTGCTATGCAGTCGGGCTGTGTCATCAGATTAACACCAGATGCGGATAACAGAGTGTTGTTGCACACTATGACGACACCAGACTATCCGATTGAGCAACTTGTGGCAATTGTGCAGTCGAGAGGTATTGTTAATTATGTTGTAGAGGATTTGTTACACCCTATAAGAATACCACTCGAAAAACTGCGTAGTGGAGTGGCGCAGATATCGATAGTCGATAAAACATTGCGTAAGGTGGTAGCACAAAGACTATTCTTTGTTCGAGGCGGTGCGGCGAAGGCTACAATTACACCAAGTGTGAAGCGTATCTCGCCACGCGAATTTGTGTCGGTTGATTTTGCTGTTAAGAGTAGTAAAGGTGAGGCTGCAAAGGGCGATTTCGTGGTATCGGTTACAGATGCGGAGCTGCTTAAAAAGGACGATAAAGCGGATAATATATTCTCCTATATGCTTCTTAATTCCGATTTGAAGGGATATATAGAGAAACCGACATACTACTTTGAGGCAGCTGATGCACAGCATAATGAGCATCTCGATTTGGTGATGCTTACACATGGTTGGCGCAGATACAATATCAACAATATCCTTGCAGGAAGGAAACCTCGACTTCGTCATGCGATGGAGGCGGAACAATCTATTAATGGTACAGTAGCAGAGGCTGTCGGCAAGACTCGTAATGTGAGTGTAATGATTTTCCGAGACCGCAAGGAGTATCTTGGTGTTCACCCACTCAATAAGAGTAGCCGTTTCCATATAACGGGTGTGGATTTGCCCGATACAACAGTCTATATCTTGCAGGCGCTCAACAAAGAGGGTAGTAGCAGTCGTGTGAGAATAAAGGTTGATCCGTATGTCTATCCGACTATGCCGGCTATCACTCGCGAGGTCTTTCAAAATAGAACATTTTCGTCACTTACAGAGGAGTATATGGTACGCTCGAAGCAGGCATATTTCGAAGATGGCGGTACGCCTGTAATCGATATCGATGCAGTGGAGATTGTAGCCCAGCGTTCAGTGACTTACGACTATTCATCATCGCTTAACGACTTTAATACAGTAAGTGGTGATATGACACGATTCAGCTCTATATTTGATGCTTTGCAACGATTCAAGGAGCTTACAGTTGTTGGTAATAGTGTATATTCCAGCAGTAAGTATATGGAGAAGAATGATGTGGAGGTAGATAATAATGCAGATGAAATTGCTGCATCTCGTTCGAGTAGCGAGGCCAGTGGAAATGATGATGGTGTCGATAGTGGAAATATAGGTGGTACTGTATATATGTCTTCTCAGGATTCGGGTATTCCTGATTATGATGATGCGGTGCCGGCGTTGTATGTCAATGGTCAGGAGATGGATATTGCCATTATTGATGCCTATCCAATGAGTGAGGTCCTCAGCGTATCGTATCTCAATAAATTTGAATCGATGGCAGCAGGTATGGGCTCCGAAACAGGCGCGATAATACTCCATGTGCGAGATATAAATGCTCGCGAGAAGTTCCTTATAAATTCGATGGCTGAGGTTGTTGTTCCGGGTTATGCAGCTCCTGCGGAGTTCTATGCTCCTGACTATTCGGTTAAAAATGATAAGAGTAAGCGTGATAATCGTACAACAATAGCTTGGGTACCATCATTGCAGAGCAACTCGTTGGGCGATGCAAGCATCTCATTTTGGACAGCAGACCGTCAGTCGGACTATCGTGTTGTCATTGAGGGTATAACCTCTAATGGAGAGTTGCTGCACGATGAGTTGATAATACAATCAAAATAAAGAGACTCTCCTGTAAATAACAATGAGAAACTGTCTAACAAGGTGATTTCAGCGTTACGCTTGCCCTCAAAATGCTCATTTACGCCAAGTAAACTCCGCTTTTTCGGGCTACGCAAGCCTTGAAATCCCTCTTGTTATACAACTTCTCATAAAAGTAAAAGGAGCGAGTCCATAAGGAACACGCTCCCTTTTGTGTTGGCCTATTGTGTTAGTACGAAATCTTTACATATCCGCTGACCGGAATTGCTACTCGCTGCAAACCTTCGGCAAGTTTTGCACCCTTGACCTCTTTGCCCCAAGTGTCGAAGTACTCCACCTTGCGAGGCGCACTCTGCAACTCCACAACAGGCTTTTCGGCCCCCGTGGCGTTGATGATATAGACCTCACGGTCGGCTGCTCCCGCATTGACGGTAACGCCCTCCTGATAGAGGGTTATAATGCGTTCGTGCTTGCTCTCTGCTTCCAAAACAGGGTAGCAATGTTGAGGGAAATATGGGCGGAAATCGCCATGGAGCAGTGTCTGGC
>JAZOBZ010000103.1:0-25568 GCA_045596245.1 Alistipes sp.
CAACTGCTCGTTAATCTTTGCCACAGCCTCCATATTTACTCCCATATCGATACCAAGCTTCTGGCAGAAGAGATATACAAGCTCCAATGCAGGAGCACCTGTACCGCCGCCAAACCACCAGCAGTTGGTATCAACAACATCAACACCTGCTGCAATAGCTGCATATACAGATGCAAGACCATAGCCAGGAGTACAGTGTGTATGGAAATCGACAGGGATACCTGTTGCTGTCTTCAACTTCTTGACGAGCGCGCTCACGCGATGTGGCGGAATCAATCCCGACATATCCTTAATGGTAATCATATCGGCACCAAGAGCTGCCAACTCCTTCGCCTTCGACACGAAGTACTCATCGGTAAATACAGGAGCAGGATTCTTCTTACCCATCAACTTCTGCCAGAACGACAACTTCGGATATTTAGGGTCTACGGTGTAGCAGACAGCGCAGTCGGCAATTCCGCCATACTTCTTTACATATTTAATGGTAGATTTTACATTCTCGACATCGTTCAAGCAGTCGAAGATACGCATAATGCCCAAACCACTCTCGATAGAGTTGCGACAGAAGCCCTCGATAATCTCATCGGTATAAGGGGCATAGCCGAAGAGGTTACGACCACGCGAGAGAGCAGTGAGCTTCGATACATCGCCGACCTCCTTCTTAATACTCTCCAAACGATACCAAGGATTCTCGCCGAGGTAACGCATTACCGAGTCAGGTACTGCACCACCCCACACCTCCATAGCGTAGAAGTGCGCATCTTTGTAGTAAGGCAACACACGCTCAATTTCCGCCTGTGTCATACGGGTTGCGAAAGACGATTGCTGACCATCTCGCAAAGTTAAATCTCTAATTTTTAATGTTTTAGCCATAATTTTTAAAATTATTTATCGTTTAATAGTATAGTGTCTGTGTTATTTTAATAACAAATATAGTGATTTTCGGTAACAAACAACACAAATTGGCAGAAAAAAGTTGAAAAAGTGATAAAAAATATCATTTTGCAGATAAGATTGATAGAGGCTTGACTCTTAGCGCAGAAGAAAAAGAGAGAAAAAAAACTAAAAAATATTTTGTAGAAAAAGAAATTTGGTTTATCTTTGCACTCGCTTAAACGCAATGGCGGGATAGCTCAGCTGGTTAGAGCGCATGATTCATAATCATGAGGTCGAGAGTTCAAGTCTCTCTCCCGCTACACAAGGACTGTAATCAATTTGTAAATCAAATTGTTACAGTCTTTTTTGTTAAATTGACGGGACAATTCGGGGACAGCCTGATATTCGGGATATACATTTTTGCTTCGGTGAAAATGTAAAAAAAATGTTGCCTAAACAAAACTCGCACAACGCTACTCTAAACGAAATTCTCTCGTTTACCTATCCGAAACTGCATACGGGCGTATGTTGGTACATATCTTTCTACGCTTACGATCCGGCAAAGGGCGACTTGCGTAGGAAGCGTATCAAAATCAACTCCGTGGGTACTGCCTCCGAGAAGAAACGATATGCAGCTCTCTTGTGCCATCGCCTATCAACTAAACTCGAAGGTGGCTGGAACCCTTGGGTTGATGCAGAAGCTGACCGCACATACAAATTGTTTTCTGATGCTATTCAGCATTATCGAAACTATGTTACAAAACTTTTGAATGATGGCGTACATCGTATGTCCACCCATCACGATTGTATCTGCTTTGCTCGTATCTTGGAGGAGTGGAACTCTGCACAGGCTGTACCTATTCGATATGTGTATCAGTTTGACCGTACATTTTGTGTACGCTTCCTTGACTATATCTATATTGAAAGACAGAACTCTCCTCGTACTCGCAACAACTATTTGGCGTGGTTACGAACTTTCAGTTCTTTCCTCGTGCAGCACCTCTATCTCAAAGAGAAGCCGACAGATGGTCTTATCAGTATAGGCAAGTCATTGCTCACGAAAGAACGACAGATTATTCCACTTGTTGATATGGAGCGATTACACAATTATTTGGTGGCTCACAACAAGAACTATCTGCTTGTCTGCTACTTCCTTCATTATATGCTCATTCGCCCCAGAGAAATAGCCAAATTGCGATTGAGTGATATCTGCGTAGCAAAGCAGACAATCTTTATAGCCGATATCATTTCCAAAAACAAAAAATCGGCTGTGGTTACTATGCCTGCCAAGATAATCAAGTTGATGATAGAACTCGGCTACTTTAACTATCCAAGCGATTACTATATCTTCTCAAAAGGATTTAAGCCTGGTCCTGAATGGGTAAACGAAAAGACCTATCGAGACTATTGGAGTTACTATATTCGACCAGCTCTGAACTTTCCGAAGGAGTATAAATTCTATTCACTCAAAGATACGGGCATTACCTCGATGCTTCGAGCCGGCTACGATGCCTTGTCTGTTAAAGAACAGGCACGACACTCCTCGCTCTTGATGACCGATGTTTATACACCACAAGACATCAAAGATGCAAACCCTGTACTGTTAAATTACAACGGCGTATTATAATATAAGGTATGAAAACGCAGAGACCTCCTCCAATTTGCTCCAATTCTCAAACTTTTGGAATAAATTTTGCAAAGAATAGAAAAAAAACTATTAAAAATTTTGCAGATAATAGAAAAATATCTATCTTTGCATTGTCAAACAATAACACAAGGAAGATATGAAATCAGCAGAATTAAGGAAACTTGTTGAAAGAAACGGTTGGATCTGCGTAAGGGCTTGCGGAAGTCATTACATTTACGAGAAGGAAGGAGTCCGATACACAGTTCCGTTTCACGGAAGCAAAGAAGTTGGTAAAGGATTAGAGAAGAAGATTAAAAAGGAGATGGGGCTGAAATAAGCCCCTATCCCCGAAAAATAGAAAGGAGATTACAATATGAAAAAGATTGAGGCAATTATCGAGAAAAATGCAGATGGCGAATATAGCGTTTACTGCGTTGATGAAATGTTCTCTGGAATGGGTGCGACCGCCGAAGAGGCAAAGGCGGATATGCTTGGAGCAATGAAGCACTATGTTGAGTCTTGCAAAGAGGATAACTACCAATATCCAGTTTGGCTCGATGGCGAATATACCATTGTTTACAAGTTTGATGCACAATCTCTCTTGCAGTATTACGCAGGAATTATTACTCCCGCTGCGTTGGGTCGTTTGTCTGGCATAAGTTCCAAGCAATTGTGGAGCTATATGCACGGCCATTCAAAACCTCGTGAGGCACAACGACAGAAAATTGAAACTGCGTTACACAAACTTGGTCACGAATTAGTAACAATCTCTTTGTAGTTATTGTTTGACAGCGTTTCTTCAAAGAGTGAGGTAGTGTCTAACAAGTTTTTTAGGCACTACCTTTTTGTTAGAAGTTGTATAACAAGAGGGATTTCAAGGCTTGCGTAGCCCGAAAAAGCGGAGTTTACTTGGCGTAAATGAGCATTTTGAGGGCAAGCGTAACGCTGAAATCACCTTGTTAGACAGCTTCCTTATTTATATACGCAGCAAACGCAATTACTCTTTCATAATCCCCTATGAACGAATTAGAAATTTCGATACTTTGTCCTACTTAAAAGATTGAGCCTGCTTAACTGTTCGGTTAGGCAGGCTCTTTTATTTCGCACTTTGTACGCTACTTTGCAGCGCGTTTGCGGTCAATTTCGTTGAGCAATATCTTACGCAATCGCATCGAGTGAGGGGTAACCTCAACATACTCGTCCTCCTTGATATACTCCAAAGCCTCCTCCAACGAGAAGATTTTTGGCGGAACAATAACCGCCTTATCGTCAGAGCCCGAAGCTCGCATATTGGTAAGTTGCTTCGCCTTGCAGACATTTACGGTAATATCGTTGCTGCGGGTATGCTCGCCAATAACCTGTCCCATATAGACCTCCTCCATCGGCGAGATAAAGAAACGACCTCTATCTTGCAGTTTATCAATCGAATAGGCATACGCCATACCCGTTTCAGAGGCGATAATAGAGCCATTTGAGCGCATATCTATATCGCCCATATATGGCTCGAAGGCACGCAGGCGGTGCGACATAATAGCCTCGCCAGCAGTTGCAGTGAGCATATTCGAGCGCAAGCCGATAATTCCACGCGAAGGGATATCAAATTCGAGGCGGGTACGACCATTTGACGACTCCATATTTGTAAGCGTACCCTTACGGCGGGTAGTAAGTTCGATGACCGTACCTGCCACCTCGTCAGGGCAGTCGATAGTCATCTCCTCGACAGGCTCACACTTCACGCCATCAATCTCCTTGATAATAACCTTCGGCTGACCTACCTGCAACTCGTAACCCTCACGGCGCATAGTCTCAACCAAGACCGAGAGGTGCAACACTCCACGACCATAAACGATAAACGAGTCGGCATTCTGTCCCGGCTCGACACGCAACGCCAAGTTACGCTCCAACTCGCTATCCAAACGCTCCTTGATGTGGCGAGAGGTTACATACTTGCCGTCTTTACCAAAGAATGGGGAGTTGTTAATTGTGAAGAGCATCGACATTGTAGGCTCGTCAATCTTAATTGGTGGCAGTGGCTCAGGATTTTCAAAATCACAGATTGTATCGCCAATCTCGAAACCTTCGATACCTACCAAGGCACAAATCTCGCCACACTCCACCTTCTCGACCTTCTTCTTGCCCAAGCCGTCAAAGACCATCAAATCCTTAATCTTGGTCTTAATCTTGGTTACACCGTCACGCTTTGCAAGCGTTACATTCTGACCATTTACGAGCGTTCCGCGAGTAAGTTTTCCAACAGCAATACGACCGATATACGATGAGTATTCGAGCGAAGTTACCAACAACTGCGGAGTGCCCTCGCTGACTGCCGGTGCAGGAATTTCGTCAATAATAGCATCGAGCAGAGGCACGATACTATCGGTCTTTTCGTTCCATTTGTGCGACATCCACCCCTGCTTTGCCGAGCCGTAGATGGTTTTATAGTCGAGTTGTTCCTCTGTTGCATCGAGAGTGAACATCAGGTCGAAAACCTGCTCATTCACAACCTCAGGGCGACAGTTCGGCTTATCGACCTTGTTGATTACCACGATAGGTTTCTTGCCGAGTGCGAGAGCTTTCTGCAACACAAAACGGGTCTGCGGCATTGTACCCTCGAAGGCATCTACCAACAAAAGCACGCCATCGCACATATTCAACACACGCTCCACCTCGCCACCGAAATCGGCGTGTCCGGGGGTGGCGATAATGTTAATCTTGTAATCTTTATATACAACCGAAACATTTTTCGACAAAATGGTTATACCTCGTTCGCGCTCCAAATCGTTATTGTCGAGTACGAGGTCGCCCGTCTTCGATGGTTCACGGAGCAGATTGCCTGCCAAAATCATCTTATCGACCAAGGTTGTCTTGCCATGGTCAACATGGGCAATGATGGCTATATTGCGTAATTTTTGCATATCTTTTTACAATTAATGCGCAAAATTACGAAATTTAATCGGAAAATTGCTACTTTTGTAGAAGTAATCGCACAGAAAATTTATGACAAACGAGATAGATGTTACCGGCGGAAGCCGCGTATATATAGGTTGCGCAAAGGAGCTATTGCAGAAACTATTGCCCGAAAAACGGGTAATAGTAATATCCGACAGCAATATCGACCGCACCCACCACGACCTTATCGTTCCATACGAGCATATTCTTATCGGGCAGGGCGAACAAGCAAAGAGCCTCGCTACATTGGAGAGCATATATCGCCATCTTATCGAACTCGGTGCAGATAGGCACACATTTATTCTCGGTATTGGCGGAGGTATCGTGACCGACATCACAGGATTTGTTGCATCAACCTATATGCGAGGTGTGGAGTTCGGCTTTGTCACCACCACCCTACTCGGTGCCGTAGATGCCTCGGTCGGAGGGAAGAACGGTGTCAATGTAGGCGGATTCAAAAATATGGTAGGGGTATTTTCGCAACCACAATTTGTTGTATGCGATGCTTCGCTACTTGCAACACTTCCTAAACGAGAGTTCCGTGCAGGGTTGGCAGAGGTAATCAAGACTGCGATATTGGGTGATGCCGAACTGTTCGAGATATTAGAGAAGAGCTCTTTCGATGCGCTTCGCAACGATAACAAATTGCTCGAAGAGATTATTACCCGTTGTGTGAGAATAAAGGCTTCGATAGTGGCAGAAGATGAACGAGAGGGCGGTCGCCGCCGCATACTAAACTTGGGACATACCATCGCTCATGCCATCGAGAAGAGCACTTCAAACTTCTCGCATGGCGAGGCTGTCGCCATTGGACTCTACCACATAACCTGCTCGGCATTAAAGCAAGCTCTTATCGAAAAAAATAGTGCCGACCGTATTTTCACACTTATCAAGCAGTATGATTTTGACACCACCATACCAATCAATACAAAGCAGTTATTGGAGGCTATCGAAGGTGACAAGAAACGAAATGGAGACTCTCTACATCTGATATTTCCCACTGCCATAGGTAGTGTTGAGGATAGAGTGGTAGCATACAAAGATTTAAAAGCAGAATTTGACAATATATGAGTTACCGTACATTAACCAAACAGGAAATCACCCAATTGCAGGGGCAACAATGTCGTGCAGAGAGGTGGGAAACGATAAAAGTTCACCACGATTTTTCGACTGAACACATTCACAATGTTCGCTTTTCGGGAGATATTGTACTCGGTCTATTCAAGGAATCATTTATCCGCGAAGGTGGCATCAAGATGCACTCAGGTATTCGCAATGCCACACTACACAATGTCAGTATCGGAGATAACTGTCTTGTAGAGAATATAAACAACTATATCGCTAACTACTCTATTGGCGAGAATACCATTATCGACAACTGCGACCTTATAGTTGTTGATGGAAAATCTCACTTCGGAAATGGTGTAGAGGTAGCCGTACTCAACGAAACGGGCGGTCGTGAAGTTATCATAACCGACAAGCTCTCGGCTCACACAGCCTACATCATGGCTCTCTATCGTCACCGCCCTAAACTGATTGAGCAGTTGCGAGATATTGCTCTATATTACAGCAACAAGCACGCCTCCGAATTTGGCACAATAGGTTCGAATGTAATAATCTCTAATTCGGGTGTTATCAAAGGAGTGCGCATTGGTGACCATTGCCATATAGATGGTGTCAATCTACTCTCGAACGGTAGTATAAACAGCAACGAAACAGCGCCTGTATATATAGGGCATGGCGTAGTTTGCAATGACTTTATAATTTCGAGTGGCTCAAAGGTAGATAGTGGAGCTATGCTGAGTCGCTGTTTTGTAGGACAAGCCTGCATACTCGGCCACAACTATTCGGCTTCGGATTCGCTCTTTTTCAGCAATTGTCAAGGAGAAAATGGCGAGGCTTGTGCCATATTCGCAGGTCCATACACCGTAACCCATCACAAATCAACGCTCCTTATCGCAGGAATGTTCTCGTTTATGAATGCAGGTTCGGGCTCGAACCAAAGCAACCACATGTATAAATTGGGACCTATACATCAAGGAACATTGGAGCGAGGTGCAAAAACCACATCAAATTCATATATCTTGTGGCCTTCGCGCGTGGGCGCATTCTCGTTGGTTATGGGGCGTCACATCAGCAACTCGGACACCACAAATCTGCCATTCTCCTATCTCATAGAGCAAAACAACACCACACACCTTGTTCCCGGTGTAAATCTTCGCTCTGTTGGTACTATACGCGATGTGCAGAAGTGGCCAAAGCGTGATCGCCGTACCGACCCGAATCGCCTCGACCTTATCAACTTCAACCACCTCAGCCCTTACACTGTGCAGAAGATGATGAAAGGTCGTGAAATTCTGAAAGATTTACAACACGCCAGCGGTGAGTTGTCGGACATCTACTCGTTCCACAGCACCAAGATTAAGAACTCTTCACTCCGCAACGGAATACGCTTCTACGAGGTTGCGATACATAAGTTTATGGGCAACTCCATCATCAAGCGATTGGAGGGGCTGCAATTCTCGTCAGACGATGATATTCGCAAACGACTTGTTCCCGATACCGAAATAGGTCGTGGTGAATGGGCTGATATATCGGGACTTATCGCACCTAAGAGCGAAATTGAGCAACTTATATCTGCTATTGAGCGTGGCGATATTACACGCTTAAAAGAGATAAATACCGAGTGGGAGCGCATGTACAACAACTATTATACATACGAGTGGAGTTGGGTTTATGAACATATCGAAGAGTTCTACGGTATTTCCCCCGAAAAGCTCACAGCTACCGACATTATCGGCATTGTCGAGCAGTGGCGAGAGGCTGTTGTGTGGCTGGATAGAAAGATATACGAAGATGCTCGCAAAGAGTTCTCGTTGTCTTCACGAACAGGCTTCGGAGCAGATGGTTCACGAGAGGTTAAGGATAGTGATTTTGAACATGTGAGAGGCGACTTCGAGAGCAATCCTTTCGTCTGTGCCACACTCAAACATATCGAAGACAAGTCGGCTCTTGGTCAAGAGCTAATCAATCGATTACAGCAAAGTTATCCAAGTAGTCCTAAAAATGTGTTATAGGATTTGACACAAAATAATTAAAGTTTCATAAAGAGCGTGTCCATCGGGCACGCTCTTTATGATTTAAATCACGCCTATCTAACGGCGGTTTAAATTTATTTACGATTTTTTATAGACTCTTACCAACTGCTACCTATAAATGGTTACAACTCGTCTGAATAGACCGCACCCGGAAGGTCGTGCTGATTGTAGCGCGAAGCCATTGACATTCCGTATGCTCCCGCCGTTTTGAGGGTAAGCAAATCTCCTCGCTTGGTAATAGGGAGCGATACATTCTCATCAAAGATATCGGTACTCTCACAGGCAGTACCTACAATAGTGTACTTCTTGCGTTGTTCACTCTCCGAGGTGATATTCTCGATATTGTGATACGAGCCATAAAGCGCAGGACGGATAAGTTCCGTCATACTTGCATCTACAATCACAAGGCGGCGACCTGTTGCAGTGGTCTTATTGAAAAGTACCTTGGTAATCAACTCTCCACACTCGGCTACAATCGAGCGACCAAACTCGAAATGCACCTCGCGCTTGCCGACCTGCAAGTGCTGCTTGATAATTGCAAACACCGAAGCAAAGTTTGGAATAGGCTCATTCTCAGGCATATCGTAATTCACGCCAAGACCGCCACCAACATCTACAAACTCCAACTCGAAGCCGAGGTCAGTGAGGTTTTTAACGATAACATTCACCTTGTTGCACATATTCTCAAACACATGCAACTCTCGAATTTGCGAGCCGATATGGATATGCATACCCACAACATCGATATTCTTCAACCCTTTTATATCCTCCACGCTGTCGAGAATCTCCTCATACGAGATACCGAACTTCGAGTCTGCCTGACCTGTATCGATACAGTGGTTGGTCTTTGGGTCGATATCGGGGTTTACGCGGAGTGCCACGCTAACCACCTTGTCCATCTCACCTGCGATATTATTTACCACATGCAACTCCTCGATAGACTCGCAGTTAATAGCGAAGATACCCTGCTCGATAGCGTAGCAAATCTCCTTATCCTTCTTACCTACGCCTGCATAGACGATGGTCTTTGGATCAAAACCCGCCTCGATAGCGCACTTCACCTCGTTACCGCTTGCACAGTCAATGCCAAGACCGTGCTCACGAATAATCTGCAAGAGGCGAGGGTCATAGTTCGCCTTGATGGCGTAATGCACCTTATAGTCATAACGGCGTGCTACCGACATCAGACTATCGAGAGTCTGGTGCAAGAGGTCCACATCATAGAGGTAGAATGGGGTTTCGTATGTTGCCAATTTTGCGGCAACTTGTCTGCTTAACATATTCTAATTGATAATTGACAATTGATAATTGACAATTTAGGTGCTTCGCAAATTTTTCAATAGGCTTCGCTAAAATTGCATTATCAACTATACCTTTATTATATATACTACTTCAAAGTTACGAGCGAGTGTCCGTCCATCTCGGCTGGTTGCGGTACACCCATCAACGAGAGTACCGTAGGAGCAACATCTGCCAAAATTCCGTTCTCTACCTTTGCGACACGGTCCGAAACAACAATGATAGGTACCGGATTCAACGAGTGAGCAGTATTTGGTGTGCCGTCCTCATTGATAGCGTTGTCGGCGTTACCGTGGTCGGCAATGATTACAACCTCGTAGCCGTTAGCCCTTGCCGAAGTTACAACCTTCTCCACACACTCATCAACTGCCTTTACAGCCTTCTCGATAGCCTCGTAGATACCTGTATGACCAACCATATCGCCATTTGCGAAGTTCAAGCAGATAAAGTCATATTTCTGCTCGTCCAACGCGCCAACCAGCTTGTCGGCAACCTCGTATGCACTCATCTCCGGCTGCAAGTCGTAGGTAGCAACCTTTGGAGAAGCGACCAAGATACGGTCCTCGTTCTCGAACTTCTCCTCGCGACCTCCGTTGAGGAAGAATGTTACATGGGCGTACTTCTCGGTCTCTGCGATACGCAACTGCTTCAAACCGAGCGATGAAACATACTCACCGAGTGTATTCTGTACATTCTCCTTGTCGAACAAGATATGCAAACCTTGGAACGAAGCATCGTATGGAGTCATACAGCAGTAGTAAAGCGGCATGGTGTGCATACCCTGCTCCGGCATATCCTGCTGTGTAAGTACTACGGTAATCTCGCGTGCGCGGTCGTTACGATAGTTGAAGAAGATAACCATATCGTTTGGCTTGATTGTGCCGATAGCATTACCCTCCGCATCAACCGCTACGATAGGCTTGATAAACTCATCGGTTACACCCTCATCATACGACTTCTGAACGGCAGCAACCATATCGGTAGCCTTCTCGCCTACCCCATCAACCAAGCAGTCGTAGGCAACTTTCACACGCTCCCAACGCTTGTCACGGTCCATTGCGTAGTAGCGACCAATAACCGAAGCAATCTTGCCGGTCGATTGAGCCATGTGATTCTCCAACGCCTCAACAAAGCCCTTACCACTCTTCGGGTCGGTATCACGACCGTCCATAAAGCAGTGTACAAAGGTATTCTCAATGCCGTAGTGCTTCGATATATCGCACAACTTGAACAAGTGGTCAATCGAAGAGTGAACACCACCATCAGACAACAAGCCCATAAAGTGAACATTCACGCCACTCTTCTTTGCATACTCGAATGCTGCAACAACCTCCTTGTTCATCATAATCGAGTCGGTCTTGCAAGCACGGTTAATCTTTACGAGGTCCTGATATACTACACGACCTGCGCCGATATTGAGGTGTCCTACCTCCGAGTTACCCATCTGACCATCAGGCAAACCAACATTCTCGCCATCGGTACGCAACTCTGCATGCGGATTTGTCGCAGTCAATTCGTTAATAAACTCAGGATTTGTAGAAAAGATAGCATCGGACTTGGTATGGTTTCCAATACCCCAACCGTCCAAAATCATCAATAAAACTTTTGCAGCCATAATTATCATTGTAATTTTTAACTTTTAATTTTGCATTTTGAATTTTGCATTTTGCATTCTGCATTTTATTTGAGCGCAGCGAGAATCAACTCCTTCGCCTTCTCGATAGCCTCTGCCAAGCCGTCAGGATTCTTACCACCTGCGGTAGCAAAGAACTTCTGACCGCCGCCACCGCCTTGGATAGCCTTGGCTGCCTCGCGAACAACTGCACCGGCATCTATGCCCTTCGCAACAACATCATCGCCGAGCATAATTGTAAGTGTAGCCTTACCGCCTGCATTCGAGCCCACAACCATCACAAGGTTAGATTTACGACCACGCAAATTGTAAGCCAAGTTCTTGACAAACTCTGCTTGGCGTGGCATCTCGCGAACAATAACGAAGTAGCCGTCAGTCTCAGGGGTATTTGCCAAGATACTCTCGGTAAGGGTATTCAATTGCTCCTTCTGCATAGCCTCTACCTCCTTGGCAAGCGCATCGTTATTCTCAACCAAACGCTTAATAGCAGGAACGAGTTGCGAGTTGCCGAGCATTGTACCGAGCGAAGTAATCAAATCTTGTGCGGTATAAATCATCGCCTCTGCCTTCTCGCCCGTAACAGCCTCTATACGGCGAACACCTGCCGAGATTGCCGACTCCGATACAATCTTGAACATTCCGATATTTCCGGTTGCCGAGGTGTGGGTACCACCACACAACTCTACCGACTCGCCAAAGCGCACCATACGCACCTTATCGCCATACTTCTCGCCAAAGAGCATCATTGCACCAGCCGCCTGAGCCTCCTCCTGCGTAGCCTCACGATTCTCATCGAGTGGAGAGTTCAAGCGAATCTTTGCATTTACCTCGCGCTCCACAGCACGAATCTCCTCATCGCTCATCTTCTGGAAGTGCGAGAAGTCGAAACGCAACGCATCGGGCGACACCATCGAACCCTTCTGCTCTACATGAGTACCCAAGACCTTACGCAATGCAGCGTGAAGAAGATGGGTTGCGGTGTGGTTGTTTGCCGAGCATTGACGCTTTGCAGGGTTCACCACTGCGTGGAACTCTGCCTCCAAGTTCTCAGGCAACTGATTTGCGATGTGGATAATCAAACCGTTCTCCTTCTCGGTAGCGACAATCTCAATCTTCTCGTTTGCCGACTCGATATAGCCCGTATCGCCTACCTGACCTCCCGAATTGCCATAGAATGGAGTCTTGTCGAAGACCATCTGGTACGAAACCTTATTCTTCGACTGCACCTTGCGCACACGAGCGATGCGGATATCCGCCTCCAAAGTGTCGTAGCCTACGAACTCCTCGTTCTTGGCATCGGCAATAAGCTCCTTCCAATCGTCAATATCTTGTGCTGCGGCGTTGCGCGAACGCTCCTTCTGCGCCTGCAACTCCTTCTCAAACTCCTCCAAATCGACCTCTACACCCTGCTCCTTTGCAATAAGCTCGGTCAAGTCGATTGGGAATCCGTATGTATCGTAGAGCAAGAATGCGTTTTTGCCCGAAATTTTGCCGTTGCACTCCTTGATAACGCCCTCCAAGAGGTTGATACCCGTAGCAAGGGTGCGGAGGAACGATGCCTCCTCCTCTTCGATAACGCGCTCAACGAGCGACTGCTGCGCCTTCAACTCAGGATACTGCTCGCCCATCTGCGCAACCAAAGTTGGCACCAAGCGGCAGATAAACGGCTCGTTGAAGCCGAGGTAAGTGTAGCCGTAACGAACGGCACGGCGCAAGATACGGCGGATAACATATCCCGCCTTAACATTCGATGGCAACTGACCATCGGCAATCGAAAAGGCGATAGCGCGAAGGTGGTCGGCAATAACTCGCATTGCCACATCGGTAGCCTCCTCCTTGCCATACTCCTTGCCCGACATCTCGGACAATACCTTGATGGTCGATTGGAAGACATCTGTATCGTAGTTCGACTTCACGCCCTGCATAATCATACACAAACGCTCGAAGCCCATACCCGTATCGACATGCTTTGCCGGCAGCGACTCCAACGAGCCGTTAGCCTTGCGGTTGAACTGCATAAAGACAAGGTTCCAAATCTCGATAACCTGTGGGTGTCCCATATTTACCATCTCGCGACCAGGCTTCTCGGCAATCTCCTTTTCGTCACGCAAGTCGAAGTGAATCTCGCTACAAGGACCGCAAGGACCTGTTTCGCCCATCTCCCAGAAGTTATCGTGCTTGTTACCGCGAATAATGTGGTCCTCCGGAAGGCGCTCCTTCCAGATATCGTACGCCTCCTGGTCGAACGGTACGCCGTCCTCCTCCGAGCCCTCGAATACAGTGGCATACATGCGCTCCTTTGGTAACTTATAGACCTCTGTCAGCAACTCCCACGCCCAAGCGATAGCCTCCGCCTTGAAGTAGTCGCCGAATGACCAGTTACCGAGCATCTCGAACATGGTGTGGTGGTAGGTGTCGTGTCCTACCTCCTCCAAGTCGTTGTGCTTACCCGATACACGAAGACACTTCTGCGAGTCGGCAGCACGAGGCGACTTGCGCTCGGCGTTACCGAGGAAGATATCCTTAAATTGATTCATACCCGCATTGGTAAACATCAATGTCGGGTCATTCTTAACTACCATAGGTGCCGAAGGCACAATCAAATGCTCCTTCTCGGCAAAAAAGTCGAGAAACGCTTGGCGTATTTGTTTGGAATTCATCATGTATAATAATTTTAATCTCAATTCGTTATAGTACCAGCCTGCACACGCCTGCACGCACGCATGCGCCAAATCGGTTGCAAAAGTACAAAATTATAATTAATTTTGCGCCATTGTAATAAAGTTTTTCGCATTGAAAGAGGAAATTCGCAATATAGAGGGTAGCAAAAGTACCTCAAAACGAAGAAATCGATACAGCATTTTGCGGCAGGTGCTGATTGGTTTTATCGTTATATCTATCCTTAATATGGCAATATCATACCTCTTCTATACGCCCAAGATGCACCGTATAGCAGCCAAAAACAGAGAACTTGTATTGAAGTATGAGGTACTACAAAGTCGTATCGCTTCGATGCTAAGTAGGGTTAAAGAGATAAACCATCGTGACCACAATGTCTATCGACCTCTGTTTTCGAGTGATACGCTCGCATTGAAGGGTATATACACACCATACCCCGACTCGAAATATCACTCTCTGTCGGGCGATGAGTACTCCGAGTTGATGACTACAACATGGAAACAACTCGATGCCGCAACTCGCCAAACATACGCCACTTCGCGTTCGTTAGACGAATTGCAGATTCTTGCCAAAGACAAGGAGCAGATGTCGCTCGCCATACCTGCAATTTGGCCAATCGACCGTACTCGACTAAAAGCCTTTTACGCCTTCGGAGTACGCAAAAAACACCCTATACTCAAAATTCGCACCATGCACAAGGGCGTGGATATGTCCACCGACTACGGCGTACCGGTCTATGCTACGGGTGATGGTGTTGTCGAGAAAACAGAACAAGGCAAACGCCGCCGAGGTTACGGACGACAGATTCTTATAAACCACAAATTTGGTTATAAAACACGCTATGCCCACCTGCAAAAGATGTTTGTAAAGGCTGGCGACAAGGTGCAACGAGGACAGCTTATCGGCGAGGTAGGCTCTACGGGAGGCTCTACGGGACCACACCTCCACTATGAAGTTATATACTTGGGGCGTAATGTAAACCCTGTAAACTACTTCAACCGCAATATGACAAGTGATGAGTATCGTCAGTTGATGGAGAATATGAAGTACAACGCCGACCTCGAAACCTTGGAGGGAACTTCCAACGAAGAGAATTAGTTATGACACAACGATATAGAAACACCACAAAAAAGAGTAAAAGCCGCCGGGCATTACAGGTGCTGGCGTGGTTTGGTGGTGCCGTATTGTATTATACGGTCTTCTCGTTGCTCTTCGACACCCCTGCCGAGTATGAGTTACGCCACTCGACTGACCGACTAAAAAGAGAGTACAACACCCTCCTCGCCGAGTACGACTCACTATCGGTAGTAGTGGATAATGTCGTGGAGCGCGATAGAAACATCTTTGCCATACTATTCGACTCGGAGCCATACGACTTTGAATCGGAGTATAACAACCAACGCATAGAGTTGCATGAGTCGCTACTCGCAAAGAGCAACCGAGAGATGTCGGAAACTCTGCAAACTTCTCTCGATAACTTAGAGCAACGAGTTCAACAACTAGAAACAAGCTATTCAGAACTTGATGATGCACTGCATCAAGTTGGCTCAAAGCGCAACAATATCCCCTCTATACAACCAGTTACAAACCACGAATTGACACTTTTAACTGCTGCATACGGGACATTGATGCACCCATTCTACCGCACCCTGCAATCTCATCAAGGCGTAGATTATGCCATACCCGAAGGAACCAGAATTTTTGCTACGGCAGATGGTATCGTCAAGGAGATAAAGGGTAAAAATTCAACATCGGGAATAACCGTTGTAATAGACCATCGCAACGGCTATACCACCTCATACAGCCACCTGCAAAGTGTGAAGGTAAAGCGAGGACGCCGAGTGCAGCGTGGCGACATCATAGCCCTATCGGGAAATTCGGGTTTGTCGCTTGCCCCGCACCTCCACTACGAGGTACGCTACAACGGTGTGCGTGTGGACCCAATACACTACTTCTTTATGGAACTCACTTCCGATGAGTATCAGCGTATTATGCGTATTGCTCAATCGGGCATGCAATCTTTTGATTAACACCCCACTCCAATGCAGTTAAAACTGATTCTACTCGATTTTGACGGCACTCTCGCCTCAACCGAAGAGGCGAACATGCTGGCTTACCTTACCGCCCTGCATGAGGAGGGCATAGAACTCAATCAAGAGGAGTATAGACGCCGCTATTTCGGTATGCGTTGCCCCGAATTTTTGCGCACAATAGGCATTACCAACGAGGAGGATATCGACCGCATACGCCGCCGAAAAATTGAGCTATACCCCACCTTCTTCAATACAGTTCAACTTAACAAATCGCTGTGGCACTTCGTGCAGGATTTCCGCAAACAGGGTATCAAGGTGTGGATTGTTTCGACCGGACAGCTCGAAAACATAACAAATGTAATGCACTATCTCGGCATTGAAGGTATGGTCGATGGCATTATATCATCACGCGATGTTACCGAGCCTAAGCCCTCGCCCGAAGCCTTCTTGAAGGCGATGAAGAGAGAGGGCGTAACCCCTGCCGAAACGCTTATCTTCGAGGACTCCGCCGTAGGTTTAGCTGCTGCCAAAGCAAGTGGCGCACCATATATTAGGGTGAAGATTAAAAATTAAAAATTAAAAATTAAAAATTACATATCAAATACTAAAAAATTAAAACACCACAAGTGGTGTTTTTTTATTTATCTCTCAAAAAAATCGAAAAATTATTTGGAAAAACAATTTTTTTGCATTTACTTTGTGATATCAAAATAATATCATTTTGAAAAGAGGACAGTAAATAAAAAACAAAATTATAAACCTTTTTTAATACTTATTACTATGGAGAAGAATCAGAACATGGTCTATTCAGGCTGGAAGATGAACGGATTTGCGATGTTATTCATCGTGTTGTTGTCGTGGGTTGGCGGTCCTGCGCTTGCAATTTATGGTGGCGTAAATTGGGCTTCGCCTTACGATGGTATTGCTATTGCGGTGGGTGCGGTAATCCTTTTGTGGGCACTTATCGCATCGTGCGGTTTCATAATGTTGGAGCCTAACGAGGCGCGTGTATTGCTCTTCTTCGGAAAGTATCGTGGTAACTTTGTGCAGACGGGTTATTGGTGGGTAAATCCATTTATGTCGAAGAAGTCTATTTCACTTCGTGCCCGTAACCTTAACGCCGAGCCTATCAAGGTGAACGACAAGCAGGGAAACCCTATCCTTATCGGTTTGGTTTTGGTGTGGAAAATCCGTGAGGAGGAGATTTACAAGGCTGTATTCGATATCGACACCCCTGTTGCTACGGGCGAGGTTACCGTAACTGCAAGCAGCCGTATGAAGGTGCTCGAAAACTTCGTATCGGTGCAGAGCGATGCAGCGTTGCGTCAGGTGGCAGGAATCTACGCCTACGATAATAACAACGGTGGGAAAGAGGAACTCACCCTTCGCTCGAATGCTGACGAGATTAACGAACAACTCGAAAATCGTCTGAACGAGCGTCTTGCAATGGCAGGTATAGAGGTTGTAGAGGCTCGTATTAACTACCTTGCATACGCTCCTGAAATTGCGGCCGTAATGTTGCGCCGTCAGCAGGCAGATGCTATCATCTCGGCTCGCGAGAAGATTGTTGAGGGTGCTGTTTCGATGGTTAAGATGGCTATCGACAAGTTGTCGGCAGACGAGGTTGTCGAACTTGACGAGGAGCGCAAGGCGGCAATGGTGAGCAACTTGCTAGTGGTGTTGTGTGGTGATGAGTCGGCACAGCCGGTGGTTAATACGGGTACTCTGCATCATTAGACGAGAGACGAGAGACGAGAGACGAGAGAATGCGCCGCAGGCCTAAATAAAAATACCTTTAATTATCAATTGTCAATTCGTCAATTGTCAATTAAAAAATAAAAGCCAATAGCTAAAAGCTAATAAATATGGCAAAGGAGTCAACAAAAAGTTTTGTACTTCGTATTGATGCCGAGATGATGGAGGCTATCGAGAAGTGGGCGGAAGATGAATTCCGCTCCACCAACGGTCAGCTGCAATATATTATCGCCGAGGCTCTACGCAAAAGCGGAAGAATCAAAAAAAAGAAGAAGACAGATGGAAGCAAATAACTTTATACAGATACTGCGCAAGATTAATCGAAGGGTATCATATAACTTGTGGCGCGTGAGAATCGGAGGAGTGGAGATGGCTCTCTTCTTTTTGTTCGCCATCGGCGCGATGTTGATATGCAAATTTGTCCCGATGGAGCCGGAGGTGGAGCACATCGTAAGCGAAACGATGAATTGCATCTCGGTCTTGATTCTCGGTGAGGCTATTTTACGCTCGCTCTACAAACTATTTCCACGCTACCGTTGGGCATCGCTTTTGGCGATGATTGGCGGAGCTATCGGAGGTCTGCTTATTACAATTGTGATGGACCACTTCGACAAGGAGGTTGCGGTAGACACCAACGACCTCATAGCGTTGGGAGTTTGCGTTGCGCTCTTCATCGCGGCATATCTCTTCTGGCGTCATAGCGTCAATAGGGTAAAGCGACTAAAACTCGAACGAGAGTTGGAACGCAAACGCAGAGTGCGGAGAATATAGAAAAAGAGGTCGAAAAGACCTCTTTTTCTATACTCTTTTTTCTACTCTTTTGGCAGAAGTTGGACATTGATAGCCTGCACCCCTTTATCGCCTTCGCCTACTTCGTAGGTTACGAGTTGCCCCTCGCTCAAAGCTTTGAAGCCCTCCTTAACAATACCTGTGTAGTGTACAAAAATCTCCTTACCGTCCTCTGCAATAATAAATCCGTAGCCCTTCTTTGGGTCGAACCATTTAACTTTTCCGTTCATATTATAAATTAAGTTAGATTAGGTTATTGTTTTGTGTTAGTACAAATATAACAATTTTTTTTCTTATTCAGCCTAAATCTCACATTTTTTCTCATTTTTTTAGTTACATTTGCGTAATAATTTAGAGAATTTGTTTCAAGATAGCACAACCTATGAGAATTATTGTATCATTTATTGTATCACTAACACTGATTGCCACTGCAAGTGGACAGGGTAGAAGTATGCGCGAGGATATCGCCACAAATCCAAATCTTGCAGGAGGAATTTACACCGCCTATATGGTTACGGAGCATATCTCTGTACCAGCACCTCGCGGATATAAACCATTCTATATTTCGCACTATGGGCGTCATGGCTCCCGCTACCAAACTGACCAAGCCAAGTACGATGTTCCTGCCGCAATGTTAGAGCAAGCACATAATGATGGCAAACTGACAGCTCTTGGAGAGAGCTTGCTGCAACGCGTGCGTGTAATAGCAGAAGACGCGCACATGCGTGCGGGCGACCTTTCGTTGCGCGGAGAACGCGAGCAAAAAGGTATTGCCGAGCGTATGGTAAAGGCGTATCCACAGGTATTTTCGGGCAAGAATGGCAACCATATCACTTGCTTCTCTTCGCCTTATGTTCGTAATGTAATGAGTATGACGGCATTTACCGAACGACTCAAAGAGATATATCCGAAACTTGAAATTACGCGCTATGCAAGTTTTCACGATATCCACATCACTCGTCCAGAGAAGAATATGGACACATTCTTCAACAAGGCTCGCAAGATAGCGCAGGAGTATCAGCAACAACACACCAAGGACGAGGCGTTTATTCGGCGCCTATTCAACGATTACGACTATGCCGTAAAGTTGATTTGCAAGACCTACAACAACAAAAGCACCTATAAGTTCATCGGCAACATGCACGACTTGGCGATGATTATACAGAACTTCGACAATCTACCCGAAATTCACGACATATTCTCCGAAGAGGAGCGATACAAGATGTGGGAGTTCTTCAATATCCGCCGTTATCTTACTTATGGTCCATCGCTCGATTTTGGCGATGTCCGTAATATGGACGGCAAACTGCTTTTGCGTGATATCGTTGAGCGTGCTGATGAGGTTATTTCGGGTAAAGTTACCAACGAGGTAGCAACACTCCGTTTCGGCCACGACTCAGCAATTATCCCTTTGTTGGCTATTCTCCATGCCGAGGGTTGCGATGGCAGAATATCGTTTGCCGAGATTGAGCGACTGCCCGAGGTGTGGTGCGACAGTCGCATAACTTCGATGTCGGTGAATGTGATGTTTGTATTCTACCGCAATAAGAGGGGTGATATTCTGGTTAGAATGTTACACAATGAGCGCGATATGCCTCTGCCAGTTAAGACAGACTGCTTCCCATACTACAAATGGAGTGATTTGCGCAGCTACTGCATTCAGCAGTGCGCAGACAGCGCCAAGTAGCAATAAATCATCGAGATAGACACTTGTATAGTTTGTTTGATGCGACTTGCGGTAAAGACGAAAATATAAATTTTTTTAAAAATTTTCAAAAAAAGTTTGCAGATTAATTTTTTTGCTTTACCTTTGCACTCGCAATACAGCAACGGGGTGTAGCGCAGTCCGGTTAGCGCATCTGGTTTGGGACCAGAGGGTCCCAGGTTCGAATCCTGGTACCCCGACAAAACAAGAGAAGCAAGGAGATGTCAAAAGACATCTCTTTTGTTTTTTGGTACTGCGACACACAAATTCATTTGTGGGGCGTGGTGGCAAAAAAGGAAGGGAGTTGATAAATCAACTCCTTGCGGAGCGCAGTTTTGGTCAGCCCCGCGGCGAGCGTCACAGGAAAGGCGTTAAGCGTAGCATCAAAAAAAGTTTTCCATTTTCCATTTTTATTTCTATCTTTGTGGGTAATTAGAATGTTAGCAACATGATTGAGACTCTTAAATTCTACAAAAACTTCCCAAAGGAGGGTATTAACTTTATAGATATTATCCCCTTCTTGCAATCAAAAAAGGCTTTTCGTAAGGTTATCGAAGCGTTAAAAAAGGTTACTACCGCACCAAATGTCGCTGCACCTGAGGCACGAGCATTTCTCTTTACGGCTCCACTACTCTCGGAGGATGGTATAGTCGAGAACATTATCCCAATGCGCAAAAGTGGCAAGTTACCATTCAATGATGGCGACCTTATCGAGGTATGTATCGAAAAGGAGTATGGCTTCGATAAGCTCTATTTCCGTCTAAGCGATATCGCTGCGGGAGTACCAGAAGGAGATACCTTCTATGTAACAATCCTTGACGATGTTTTGGCTACGGGAGGAACAGCACTCGGCATTGCCGAAACGCTCGAAAAATTGACTATATATCGTGACAACAAGCCTTATAATGTAAAAATCAAGGAGTTCGTATTTCTCGTAGAGATAGAGGAGATTAACGGCAAAGCTCGATTGGAGAAGATTGCACCTGTAACTTCGTTGATGTCGATTTAATTATGAAAAAGCTATCCATTATTATGGGACTATTATCATTGTTGGGTTGCTGTAAAAAAGCCCCTATATATCCACAAGATAAAATTATCGCCAAAGATGGTTCGGAGATAGTTTTCACATTCTTCGCACACGCATCTTTTGCCATTGCACATAATGGTAAACATATCTACATAGACCCCGTAGGCGACTTTGCGTGGGATAGATTACCAAAGGCGAATGCTATACTTATCACTCACTCTCACTACGACCATTTTGAAATGGCTACCGTTGAGAAGATTGCCAGCGAGAGTTGCGCTATTTTGTGCGACAAAACCTCCGCCGAAGCATTCGAGCACAACTGTACTACAATGTTGCCGGGTAGCGTTGCCAAACCATTCGAGGGGCTATCAGTGCGTGCTGTTCCTGCATACAACATTAGCGAAGGGCACACAGATTTTCACCCGAAGGAGCGCGAGGATTGCGGCTATATTCTCACTCTCGGAGGCACAACAATCTATGTTTCGGGCGATACGGAGGATAACGAAGATTTGCTTTCACTACAAGGTATCGACATCGCCTTTCTACCTGTCAATCAACCATATACAATGACCGTAGAGCAAGCTGTGCGAGCAGTTAAGGCGATAAAACCAGCCATATTCTACCCTTATCACTATGGGCAGGTCGAGGAGAAAACCGATATCGAAGCATTAGTCAAATCTCTTGATGGAGTCTGCGAAGTTCGGGTATTTCCGATGGAGTAACAAACAGATAAGGTAATATAAAAAGTCGGCAAAAGCCGACTTTTTTGTTGGTTGGTGGAGACTCATAAGGTGGTCAAGGCGCAAGCTTTTTAAGGAGTTTAAGGAGGATAAGGAATATAAGGAGTGCGCTGAAAGTAATTCTTAATTTTGCATTTTGCATTCTCTCAACCACTCTCTTTACTGCATATATATTCACTTATGCAGTCAATCTACAACAATTTATACCTATTTATAAAAATAGTTGAATAAAAAGGTACAATATTATGGAATTTTAACTACATTTGCAGGCATTTCGACAAAATGCAGAGATTTGTAAATTTATCGAATAAATATGAATAAAAATTCAATAAACATAGTTTTCGCTCAACCCGAACATGCAGAGTATGCGGAGACTATCTGCCAACTTATCTACGAGTCGGCACTGCAACGCGGAACAGGTATCGCTCGCCGTTCGCCCGAGTATATATCATCGAAGATTGAGGGCGGAAAGGCAGTTGTGGCTCTTGATGGCGACCGCTTGGTAGGATTTAGTTACATTGAGTGTTGGGGACATGGCGACTATGTGGCGACTTCGGGTTTGATTGTTGACCCGGAGTATCGCCATCTCGGCTTGGCAGGCGAGATTAAGAAGCGTACCTTCGAGTTGGCGCGTATGCGCTTCCCATTTGCAAAGTTATTCAGCATCACGACATCGCTGCCTGTGATGAAGTTGAACACGCGCCTCGGCTACAAGCCTGTAACATTCTCGGAATTGACACAAGACGATGAGTTCTGGCAGGGTTGCGAGGGGTGCTGCAACTACGACATCTTGAAGCGCAACAATCGCCGTATGTGTCTGTGTACGGGTATGCTCTACGACCCGAAAACTCCATTGCAGAAGCAGTCGTGGTGGAGTCCATACGCAATGGCGATGAAGAATACATTTAAGAAGATTTTTCACTTGAAATAACAAAAAACGATATACAACTATGAGCAAAAAGGTAGTTTTAGCATTTAGCGGAGGTTTGGATACCTCATTTTGCGTTAAGTATCTGACCGATGAACTCGGTTACGAGGTATATACGGCTATTGCCAATACGGGTGGTTTCTCCGATGAGGAGTTGGCTTCGATTGAGGAGCGTGCATATCGCCTTGGAGCGAAGCAGCACGCCTCGCTCGATATTACGGAGGAGTATTACACACGCAGTATCAAATACATGGTCTTTGGAAATGTGTTGCGTAACGGCACCTACCCTATTTCGGTCTCTTCGGAGCGAATTTTTCAGGCGATGGCGATTATTCAGTACGCCAAGGAGGTGGGAGCCAATGCTGTGGCTCACGGCTCGACAGGTGCAGGAAACGACCAAGTGCGTTTCGACCTCACCTTCCAGATTATGGCTCCCGAGATTGAGATTATCACCCCTACACGCGATATGACCTTGACTCGCGAGTACGAGATTAACTACCTCAAAGAGCGCGGCTATGTTGCCGACTTCACGAAGTTGGAGTACTCCATCAACAAGGGTTTGTGGGGCACAAGTATCGGTGGTAAGGAGACCTTGCACTCGGAGCAGACCTTGCCCGAGCACGCCTACCCTTCGCAGGTAACTGCCGAGGGCGAAGAGTCGCTGAAACTCGGCTTTGTAAAGGGTGAGATTGCATCGGTAAATGGTGTGGAATATGCGAGCAAGGTAGATGCTATTCGTGCCGTAGAGGCTATTGCATCGAAGTATGGTATCGGTCGCGATATGCACATCGGCGATACCATTATCGGCATCAAAGGTCGTGTAGGTTTCGAGGCAGCGGCACCTATCGTTATCATAGCAGCACACAAGATGCTCGAAAAGCACACCCTCACAAAGTGGCAGCTCTATTGGAAAGACCAAGTGGCTACTTGGTACGGAATGTTCCTCCACGAGGCGCAGTATTTGGACCCTGTGATGCGCGACATCGAGGCTATGCTCGACCACTCGCAGGAGAGTGTAAATGGCGTTGTAGAGATTACTTTGCGCCCGCTTTCGTACACGCTTGTAGGCGTTGAGTCTGACTTCGATTTGATGAAGACCGACTTTGGCGAATATGGTGAGGTAAACAAGGCGTGGAGTGCCGATGATGTGAAGGGATTTACCAAGATTATGGCAAACCCTCTCAAAATCTATTACAATAACCAGAAAAAGAACGGGAAATAGCGTGGTAAAGGTTGGTATTATAGGTGGAGCAGGCTACACCGCAGGCGAGTTAATCCGATTGTTGATTAACCACCCGCAGGTGGAGATTGCGTTTATCCACTCATCGAGCAACAGCGGCAACCTCGTAAGCGATGTGCATGGAGGGTTGTATGGCGAGTGCGACCTCCGCTTCTCGGCGGAGTACGACTTGGAGGCGATAGATGTGTTGTTCCTCTGCTCGGCTCATGGGGCGAGTGCGAAGTTTATGGAGGAGAACGAGGTGCCTGCCGAGTTGAAGATTGTCGATTTGGCACAGGACTTCCGCGATGAACACGATGGCTTTGTCTATGGCTTGGCGGAGTGGCAGCGTGAGAAGATTTCTGCGGCTACACGCATCGCCAACCCGGGTTGCTTTGCTACTGCCATTCAGTTGGCATTGTTGCCACTTGCAAAGGCGCATTTGCTCAGCGATGAGGTGCATATCACCGCCATAACGGGCTCTACGGGTGCGGGCGTGAAGCCATCGGCAACAACTCACTTCTCGTGGCGCGTGGACAATATCTCGACCTACAAGGCTTTCGAGCATCAACACCTCTTGGAGATTGGTCGCAACCTTCGCTCGTTGCAGCCATCGTTCGACAAGGCGTTGAACTTTGTCCCTATGCGTGGCGACTTTGCACGCGGAATTTTGGCTTCGGTATATACCGAATGTTCGCTCTCGGCGGAGGAGGCTGTGGCGTTATACAAGGAGTACTATGCCGACTCGCGTTTCTGCTTTGTGTCGGAGAAGAATATCGACTTGAAGCAGGTGGTAAACACCAACAAGGCACTCGTATATGTGGCAAAATATGGCTCGAAGTTGCATATTGTTTCGGCTATCGACAACCTCCTCAAAGGTGCTTCGGGACAGGCGGTCGAGAATATGAACCTGATTTGCGGATTTGACGAGGCAGAGGGGTTACACTTAAAACCTTCGGCATTCTAAACGGAAAGCGGAAAACGGAAAACTTTTATGAAATTATTTAATGTATATTCACTCTACGATATTGAGCCTGTAATGGGTAAGGGCAACTATGTCTATACGGCTGATGGCACGGAGTATCTCGATTTGTATGGCGGTCACGCGGTAATATCGGTAGGACACGCCCACCCTCACTATGTGGAGGCGGTATCAAAGCAGGTTGCACAACTCGGCTTCTACTCCAACTCGGTGGAGAACTCATTGCAGG
>JAZOBZ010000104.1:0-23789 GCA_045596245.1 Alistipes sp.
AAGCTGTCTAACAAGGTGATTTCAGCGTTACGCTTGCCCTCAAAATGCTCATTTACGCCAAGTAAACTCCGCTTTTTCGGGCTACGCAAGCCTTGAAATCCCTCTTGTTATACAACTTCTAACAAAAAGGGAGTGCCTAAACTTGTTAGACACTCCTCTTCCGTTGCTGATGAATGGCTACTATCGAATCTGTGCGCCGTGCTTATGCTCGAATGCCGACTGCAATGCCGCCATTGTGCGCTCGATGGTCTTGTCGTTGAGTGTCTGGTTCTTGTCCTCCAAGATGAACGACAACGCATACGACTTTTTGCCCTCCGACAACTTATCGCCCTCATAGACATCGAACAGGGCAACGCTCTTCAAGAGTTTCTTCTCGGTAGCGAATGCCGTAGCACGCAACTGCGAGAACGAAACGCCCTTATCAACGAGCAACGCTAAGTCACGCTTAACCTTCGGATATTTCGACAACTCGGTTGCTGCAACCTTATGCTTGCGTGTAGCCTTCAACAAGAGGTCGAAGTCAATCTCAGCGAAGAATACATCTTGTTTGAGGTCGAATGCCTTGCAAATCTTGGCATTTACCTGTCCGAGCTGTGCGAATGGCTTGTTGTTGAGGTACAACTCTACGGCATCGCCAAAGAGGTCGCTATCAAGCGATTCGGTGCGCAGAGCGTAGATATCCAATCCGAAGCGGCGGAGCAATAACTCAACCGTTGCACGCAAGGTGTAGAACGATGCAGGCTCTGCCTTTGTGTTCCACGACTGCGGAGTAGCCAAGCCCGTTACGGCAATAGCCAGGCGGTAGTTCTCCGAGTACGATGCAAGCGGAGCAACCTCCTCGCCCTCCTTCGCCTCTACTCTGTTGTAGAAGTAGCAATTTCCGAACTCGTAGATTTTGAGGTCGCCGTTGCGGTGGTTGGCGTTCAATTGCACTGCCTCCATTGTATTGAACAACAAGGTCTGACGCATAACACCCAAGTCTGCCGAAAGCGGGTTCATAATTTTTACGCACTGCTCCACAGGGTACGCTTTCAATCCTTCGTAGTAAGCGGTCTTGGTGAGTGAGTTCGACATAATCTCGGTGAAACCACGAGCCGTAAGCATATCGGCTACAAGATTTGTCAAACGGGTTTTATCGGGCTTCTGAACATACGAAAGGGTAGAGTTTACCTTCTCCGAAACCTCTACATTGTTGTAACCGTAAATTCGCAAAATATCCTCGATAAGGTCCGCCTCACGCTGAACATCAACACGATATGGCGGTACGGCAACGCTCCATACATCGCCCTCCTCCTTCTCAATCTTAACCTCCAACGCCTCTACGATGGTGCGGAATGTCTTGGTCGGGATATCCTTGCCTATAAGCGACCTTGCACGCGAAACCGAGAAGTCGAAACGGAACGGAGCAACTTCGGCAGGGTTAGAGTCGTAAATCTCGCTCGAAATAGTACCACCAGCCAACTCTTTGAACAAGAGTGCAGCACGCTTCAATGCGTAAATCTGCAAGTTAGGGTCTATACCTCGTTCGAAGCGGAACGATGAGTCGGTGTTCAAGCCGAAACGCTTTGCAGTCTTGCGTACCGATACAGGGTTGAAGTATGCAGACTCGATAAAGATGTCGGTTGTGGTGTCGCTTACTCCCGAATCCAAACCGCCATATACACCTGCAATACACATTGGACGCTCTGCCGAGCAAATCATCAAATCGTCAGCAGTGAGTTTGCGCTCAACACCATCGAGCGTAACGAATGGAGTGCCTTCGGCGCAGTTCTTAACGACAATCTTTCCACCCTCAATCTTCTCTGCATCGAAAGCGTGGAGTGGTTGACCGAGTTCAAAGAGGATATAGTTTGTGATATCCACCAAGTTATTCTTCGGGTTGATGCCCGCAGCACGGAGCGAGTTCTGCATCCAATCAGGCGATGGGGCAATCTTGCAACCTTTAACTGTGATGCCCGTATAGTGAGGGCAAGCGGCGGTATTCTCCACCTCGACCTCAATCTTCAAGTCGTGATTATCCACTGCGAAAGCCTCTACGCTTGGCAACTTCAACTCTGCTTGCTCGCCACGAGCGCGAAGATATGCCACAAGGTCGCGTGCTACGCCGATATGCGAGCCTGCATCGATGCGGTTTGGTGTCAGACCAATCTCGATAAGGTAGTCATCGGTGATGTTGTAGTACTCCTTTGCAGGGGTGCCGACAACAGCATCGGCAGGCAACTCGATAATTCCTGCGTGTGATGAGCCGATACCTAACTCGTCCTCGGCACACAACATACCGAGCGACTCTACACCGCGAATCTTCGAGCGTTTAATCTTGAACTCCTCCTCGCCACTGTCAGGGTAGAGTACTGCGCCAACCGTAGCGCACATAACCTTCAAACCCTTGCGACAGTTTGCTGCACCGCAGACAATCTGCAATGGAGCCTCTGCGCCAACATCAACGGTTGTGATGTGCAAGTGGTCAGAATCGGGGTGGTCTTCGCATGTCAAAACCTCACCCACAACAACACCTGCCAAACCGCCCCGGATTGTTTCAATCTTCTCGAAGCCTTCGACTTCCAAGCCAATGTCAGTCAAAACTGTTGCAACCTCCTCCGCTGTGAGAGAGGTATCAACATAGTTCTTCAACCAGTTAAATGAAATATTCATACTCTATATTTTTTGTTTATTTATCTACACGAGCCAATAATCGCACAAAGGTAGTAAAAAAAAGTGAAAAGTTGTAAGTAGTGTGGCGATTAATAATTGATTAATAATTGAAAATACCTCCATAAATACTGTGTGGAGTTTTGTAGATTGATATTTTTTACATATCTTTGCAACGGTGAAACAGTTGATGCAATATAGGAGAAAGGTTGCTTATCTGCTTGCTGCGCTGATGGTTACAGCGTTGGCAAGTAGGGCGTATCTCACCCATGGCAGCGACTACTATGAATCAATTTGGAATACTGCACAGTCCGCTTCGGACAATGGAACATGGGTGGAGTGTAACTGTCCTGTCTGCCATGCCGAAGACTTTATCGCAGTAGCCGCCGACTATTTTGACTACTCGCCAATTATCTCTGTGCTGGATTTCGAGCAGAGCATTCTGCCTACTGCACAAGCCAATGATATCGTTATTGTCTCCTCGCTTCGAGGACCTCCCTATTTATCGTAAAACAGAAAATTCTCCTTTTGTATGCACTAAATGTGTACAATAAGATTATTGTTTAACGATAAATACAAACCCAAAATGAAAAAATTATTCTCAACTATTGTAGTTGTATTGTTTGTGTGTGCATCTGCATACGCACAAGGCGGTCATCAACATCAACACCGTCACGGACAAGATAATCAAGCCCACAACCACGCCAAAGGCGAGCAGTGTGAGGCTACAATCCATGGACACATCACCGACTCCCGCACAAAGGAGCATATCCCATATATTACCGTTACAATTGACGGTACAACCGTAGGTACTACGACCGATGCAACAGGTCATTACACGCTCTACCACGCCCCTGTCGGCAAGTTAAAGGTTACGGTGTCGGCTATCGGCTATGCCAGCAAGACCAAGGAGGTAGAGGTTGAGTGTGGCTCGGACATTATTTTGAACTTCGAGACCACCGAGGAGCAGATTGCGGTAGATGCAATTGTAGTATCGGCAAACCGTAACGCCACAAAACGCAGCGAGGCTCCGACTCTTGTAAATATCGTAGATTCCGACCTCTTGAATAAGGTGTCGGCACCAACTTTGGCGGAGGGATTGTCGTTCCAGCCGGGAGTGCGTGTCGAGAACTCGTGCCAGAACTGCGGTTTTGCTCAGGTGCGTATCAACGGTTTGAGTGGTCAGTACTCGCAGATTTTGATAAACTCTCGCCCTGTATTTTCGGCGTTGGCAGGAGTATATGGCTTGGAGCATATCCCTGCAAATATGGTCGAGCGCATCGAGGTTGTGCGTGGCGGTGGCTCGGCACTCTTCGGCTCGTCTGCTATCGGTGGAACTATCAACATTATCACCAAAGAGCCGTTGCGTAATTCGGGCGAGATTGCACACTCGCTCACCTCAATCGGTGTAACAGGCGCACTCGATAACAACACAACTCTCAACGCTTCGCTCGTAACCGATGACCGCAAGGCAGGACTTACAATCTATGGTCAGAACCGTATGCGCGATGCCTACGACCACGATGGCGATGGCTTTGTGGAGATTCCGGTTATCAAGTCGCAGACCATCGGTACGCAGGCATATATCAAGACCAGCGCATACAGCAAACTTACCCTCGACTACCACGCTACAAACGAGTATCGCCGAGGTGGCGACCAGCTCGACCTTCCGCCACATAAGGCGATGATTGCCGAGACTACCGACCACCTTATCAATAGCGGAGGTTTGACCTTCGAGGGAACATCGAAGAACTCTCGCCACCGTTATAGCGTCTTTGCATCGGCACAAGGCACAAAGCGCGATAGCTACTATGGTGCCGAGATGAACGAGAAGGCATACGGTAAAACAGATGGTGTGACAGCCGTTGCAGGTGGTCAATACCTCTATCGTATCAAGTGGTTTGAGCTCACTACGGGTTTGGAGTATAGCTACGATTACCTCTTCGATAACCCTATCGGATATGCAAGTGAGCCATTCTACAAGAGTATGATTATCGAGCAGCATGTGCATAATGCGAGTATCTATGCACAAGGCGAGTTTAAGTTCAATAAGTGGGGCTTCCTTGTGGGAGGTCGTTTGGATAATTGGTACAACGCATCGAACAAGAAGTTCTTGTGTATCCCTTCGCCGCGTGTAACTTTGCGCTACAACCCTACGCACAACATTAACCTTCGTGCAACTTACGGCTCGGGCTTCCGCGCTCCGCAGGCATTTGACGAGGATTTGCATATCCTTATCGTAGGTGGAGAGCGTACCCGTATCCGCTTGGCTGAGGATTTGAAGGAGGAGCGTTCGCACTCGTTCACCCTCTCGGCAGATATGTACAAGACTTGGGGGCGTGTGCAGGCAAATCTCCTCGTTGAGGGCTTCTATACAATATTGAATGGCGTATTTGCACTCCGTGAAATGGGCGAGATAGGTGGAGATGGCGCAACAATGTATGAGCGTTACAATGGCTCCGGCGCAAATGTAATGGGTTTGAATGTTGAGGGTAAAATCGCCTATGCACCTTGGGTAGAGGCTTCGGCAGGTGTAACCTTGCAGCGCAGCAAGTACAAGCAGCCTGAGCAGTGGAGCGATGCCGCAGAACCAACGCTCAATATGTTCCGTTCGCCAAATGTTTATGGCTACTTTACCATCACAACCCAGCCAATCAAAAACTTCAAGATTGACCTCTCGGGTAACTATATGGGGCGTATGTATGTGGACCACTATGCAGGAGGTCTGTTGCCTGATGGCTCGATACTCGACCAAGACCGTCTCGAACATACCAAAGCCTTCTTAGACCTCGGCGTGAAACTCTCGTACGACTTCAAGATTTGGAAAACAATCGGCTTGCAGGTCAATGCAGGTGTTCGCAATATCCTAAATTCATATCAGAACGACTTTGACCGAGGTCCTTCACGAGATTCGGGTTATATCTACGGACCTTCGCTTCCTCGTTCGGTATTTGTAGGAGCAAAACTCTCCTTCTAAAAAATCGTTCTGAGCGGTAAATTTTGCACTGCTCTTCGATAAGCGAGTTCCTCACATACATCAAGTATGCTGCGGACTCGCTTTTGCGTTTAGTGCAAAATTCCTCTCGCTCAGTTACGACTCTTGCAAACAAAAAAAAACAGACGCAACATTCGAAAGGGTGTTGCGTCTGTTGTCTTGAAAGATGCTTTATTATGCTTCGACCTTAGCCTTGTCCATTTTCTTACCAAATAGTCTATCCATAACCACTGCGATAGCGGCATCACCCGATACATTACAAGCAGGACCATAGCCATCGAGTGCGAGGTAAATAGCCATCAACAATGCAGTCATCTCAGGTGAGAAACCGAGAATTGTTTCGAGCAAACCTACCGATGCCATCAATACTCCACCCATAACGCCCGGTGATGATACGGCTGCAATAGCCTGCATCAATGCAAAATTGATAAACAACGCCAATGGAATATCTACACCAAAGAGGTAGGCAACAGCGGTTGTTGTGGTTACCAACTTGATGGTCGAGCCGCACATGTGAGTATTCGAGCAGAGAGGTATCACAAAGTTTGCAATATCCTCACGCACACCCATTTTAAGGGCACATTTCGTTGTTACGGGAATTACTGCGGCTGACGAGCAGATAGAAAAACCGGTAAGGTATGCCGGTAAGATGTTGTAGAGACAACGGAACGGATTTTTACGGCTGATAATACCTGCGATGACATATTGTGTTACGAGGTAGAGTATTGAGAGTACAACACCTGTACCAATAACCTTTACGCCCGTGCCGAGTACAATGTCGATAACACCCTTAGCGCTCATCTCGCAAATCATTGTGAAGATGTAGATAGGCAACAACGGAATAATAGCACTCTCGATAAACCACTTCACAATCTCGCCAAACTCCTCAAACCATGTCTTTATCGAAGGACTCTTAACGAAGATAGTACCCAAGCCGAGAACGAATGAGAGGACAATGGCTGTCATCATATCGCATACAGGCGGAATTTTCAGAGTGAAATATGGCGCAAACTCCTTCTCGGAGAGTGCATCTGCCGACAACTCGCCCGGAGAGAGTATATGAGGGAAGAACTCTGTTGCGCAACCATACGAGAATAATGCTCCTCCAACGGTCGAGATGTAAGATATAGCAATAACAAAAATCAACATTTTACCTGCGCCCTTACCCAAGTTGGCGATAGCAGGCGTAACCAATCCAAGCACCAACAATGGCACCGAGAATTTTAATAACTGCGCAAATAGAACATTGAATGTCTTGAAGATGCGAATGAATACATCTGGCAAAAACAGACCAAGTACTGCACCGAGAGCGATGGCAATAACCACTTTCGGGAAGAGTCCGAGTTTCACGCTTTTCAGTTTTTCGATAAATTTCTTCATTATTTTTTTGAATTTTATGGATTGAAAAAAATTACTTTGAGCCTATGTAGAGGAAAATCATTCCTATAAGTATCAACAGCAGGTCCAGAGCCTTGGCTTTGAGGTTTCGCTCTCCAAAGAGTAACGCTCCGCAACCAAACGATACCACTACCGAGGAGCGTCTAATCATCGCCACTACGGCAATCATCGCCGTAGCATCGGTCAGCGAGTGTAAGTATGCCATGTCGCCTGCTGTCAGTAGTATCGAAATCATAGGTATTGCCCATGACCAGTGAAATGGCTGCTCCTTACGCTTTGGTAACCACAATACTGCTGCAATTACCGACATTAGCAGGAACTGATAGAAGGTGTACCAACTCTGCACAAATACGGCATTCAGCGAGTACATGATATATCTGTCGTACAATCCGCAACCCACGCCAATCAAAGCAGCTGCGGCAACGCAATATATCCAACGATTATGAACAAAATCAACCCCTTCCTTCTTGCTTGAACGGCTCAATAAATAGAGCGATACAATGGCAAGTACAACACCTACCCATTGGTAGCCGTTAAGCCTTTCTCCAAAGATTATCATCGCTCCCACAAGTGTCAGTACGGGGCGTGTGGCGTTGATTGGTCCTACGATTGTGAGAGGTAGGTTTTTGATGCCGAAATATCCGAAAATCCACGATGACAAGACCATCACAGCCTTGAGAAAGACCATTGCGTGGTCGTGCCATGAGCCTGATGCGGTAGCGAAAAGTGTGCCATTAAGCCAACCTCCACCAACTGCCGAATCGAGAAGTGCAGGCAGAAATATAATTGTCGAGAATAGGGTATTCAACCACAATACCGGAAGTACGGCATTATCCTTCAATGAGCGTTTCTTCGCTACATCATAAAGACCAAGCAACAGAGCCGAGAGAAATGCCAATGATACCCACATACACCTATCCGAAGATTAATATGTTCAAAATTGCAAATGTCGCCAGTGTCAGACTTGCCAAACCGTTGAGTGTGCCAAAGGCTATACCTATCGAGCGCTGGCGAGTAGGCGTAACGAGAATATGCTCTGCCACCAATATAGCGGTAAAGAGCCCTATACCGCACCATAATAGCCAGCTTTGTGGCAGGTGGTTGCCAAAGAGAACCAATGCCGCCACGCTAACGCAGTGAAGCGCAATGCTTATGTATAACGATGTTGCTACCGAGAAGCGCGAAGGTATGGAGTGCAGACCTCGCTTGCGGTCGAACTCGGCATCTTGTAGTGCGTATATAATATCGAAACCTCCTGTCCATGTCAGCACCACCAACGAGAGCAGACAAGGGGCAAAGGTAAGAGTGCCCGTAACGGCTATATATGCTCCTGCGGGAGCTATCGAGAGCGACAAACCAAGCACAAGGTGCGCCAATGAAGTAAATCGCTTGCAGTAACTGTAAAACATTATAACTGCCAATGCTACGGGTGAGAGTAGGGCAGTTAGCAGATTTATGGTCGAGGCGGTAGCGATAAACAATACCGCATTAACGATAACAAAGATAAGTGCTTGGCGTGGTGAAATCTGCCCCGAAGGAATCTCACGAGATGCAGTGCGCGGGTTTTCGGCATCAATCTTACGGTCTGCCCAGCGGTTGAAACCCATAGCTACATTGCGGGCAAAGACCATACACAGCACCACCTGCAACAATAACCACCACGAAAATTCACTCTCCGTACTCCATAGAGCGTATGCGAAAGAGATCAGCGCAAAGGGCATTGCGAAGATTGTGTGCGAGAATTTAACGAGTCGCAGATATTTCGATACAGATGATAACATATCTACTCAATAGTTACTATGCTCTCTTTATAATCGCTCCATACTCTGTTCGCGAGATAGGAATTGAGCGACTGAGCCGGAACGGCAATTGTACGCTCATCGGCGTTGTGGTCAAATACATTAGCACCTAAGAATGGAGGTTCTGTCGCGTTACAGATAACTTTTTTCAATCTCTTGCATCCCATAAATGCCCTATCTCCTATATCGATAACACCTACACCAATAGTAACACTGGTAAGTACTGAGCATGCTCGAAAAGCCTCCTCTTCTATCTCTTGTACGGTGTCGGCTATTGAGACGGTTTTAAGAGATGTGCACTGTATGAAGGCGTGCGATTTAATATCCTTGACAGAGGTAATAGAGATGTGTGTAGCAAGAGCTCCATTCAAATATAACGCTCCTGCTATGGAGAGTGGATTCGCCATTTGGTCTTCGAAATCGATACTGCACCAAGCCTCAATATCCGATATCTTCACCTTTGAAAGGGCCGAACACTCGCCGAATGCGTTGCTTCCAATCTCATTGACGGAGCTCGGAATCTCTATCGATTTAAGGTATATGTTGTTGTAGAAGAGGTATTGGCTTAGAGTGGTTATATTTTCAGGAATGGAGACATTTATAACTCTTGCATCATTAATTATAAAACCACTTGCAAAGTATGCTGGATTGGCAGTCATATCGGCAAATGATATTCTGCACCAACACTCTATTGACGGAGTGTGTACCGAGTGAAGATTTATACAGTTGTCGAATGCTCCTGCACCACAACTTCTCAATCTTGTACCGAGCGTGATACACTCCATATTTGTACAATTCAAAAATGCCCTATCCTCAATAGTTGTGATGGTGTTTGGTAGCGAGATGTTGAATAGGTTGGTGCAACTACTAAATGCCTCCTCTTTGATAGTTGTAACAGTGTCTGCAAAGCGAATTATATTGATACCGAACTCTGAGTACTCAATCTCCTCAATGGTAGCATCAAAGGCGGTATCATTCAATGCCAATAGTCTGCTTTCATCGGTGGTTACAAACCAAATCTCGTTGCTGTCTGGCGTGCCGAGAGATGATATTGTGGTGTTGAAACCTGTATCATCGTTTGACTTTTCGCATGCGATAAGTCCAAGCGACAAAACAAGCGACAAAATGAAAAATATCCTCTTTAAGTTCTTCATAAGTTGTTTTATAATGTTGTTCCAAATAGTGTTGCTGATGAACAATCGGTGATTTTTACATCTACATAATCTCCCGCCTGCAACCCCTCTACGCGGTCGAATACGACCATCTTATTCTGCGAGGTGCGACCACAAAGTTGCTTGTCGCTACGCTTTGAGGTACCCTCAATAATCACCTCGAAGGTTTTGCCGATGTCCTTGCGGTTGTTTTCGAGCGACAACTCGTTCTGCAATGCGATAACCTCAGTCAGTCGGCGTGTCTTCTCCTCCTCGCTCACATCGTCAGCGTAGTGGCGTGCCGAGAAGGTGTCGGGGCGTACCGAGTACTTGAACATAAAGGCAGAGGCATAGCCTACCTCACGCATGAGCGAGAGAGTCGCTTCGTGGTCTTCGAGCGTTTCGCCACAGAAGCCCGAAATCAGGTCGGTGGTGATGGCGCACTCTGGCATAGCCTTGCGGATAGCCGTCATTCGCTCCAAGTACCACTCACGGGTATATTTGCGGTTCATCTTTTCGAGTTGGGCATTCGAGCCCGACTGCGCAGGCAGATGTATCGCTTTGCAGATGTTTTTGTACGATGCCATTGTCGAAATCAACTCATCGCTTAAATCCTTCGGGTGAGAGGTCGCAAAGCGTACTCGCAACAGTGGTGAGATGTCGGCAACTTTTGCCAAGAGTTTCGGGAAATTGACCTCGCCATCGGCGTAGGAGTTTACATTTTGACCAAGCAGGGTAACCTCGCGATAGCCATTCTCGAAGAGTGTGCGAGCCTCATTAACGATTGTTTCATGGGCTCGGCTACGCTCACGACCTCTGGTGTAAGGCACCACGCAGTAGGAACAGAAGTTGTTGCAACCACGCATAATCGAGATAAATCCGCTTACGCCGTTCTTGTCGAGTCGTACAGGGGCAATGTCGGCGTAGGTCTCCTCAGTGGAGAGTAGGGTGTTGATGCCCTTGCCACCACTCTCTGCCTCGCGGCACAACTTTGGAAGGTCGCGATAGGTGTCGGGACCTGCCACAATATCTACACCCTTGCCACTTTCGAGCAACTCCTCTTTGAGTCGCTCCGCCATACAGCCGATAACACCAACCAGAAGGGTTGGCTTCTTACGGCGCAGACGGCGCATCTCGTTCAGTCGTCCCCAGATGCGTTGCTCGGCATTGTCGCGTACTGAACAGGTGTTTATCAGGATAATGTCAGCCTCCTCCATCTTCTCGGTGTAGAAGTAGCCCTCCTCCTGCATAATCGAAACCACAATCTCGCTGTCGCCAAAGTTCATTTGACAGCCGTAGGTCTCGATAAATATCTTTTTACCATCACCCTGCAACGGGCGCAATGTTGTGTAACTCATTGTTCTAAATTATTGTTTCTTCTATTCCCAGAACTCCGAGCCTTGCCAAGGCGCAGGTTTTTTTGGGGGCGCAGTCTGCGACTGCTTTATGGCGTCACGCCTTCGGCGTTCTATGGCGTCAGGCTTTCAGCCCTCTATGGCGTGCGCTTTAACTCTCGTCTCTCGTCTCTCGTCTCTCGTCTCTCGTCTAATCTACATATTTTCCAACTCGTGCTTCTCCGGCATCGGCTTGAAACCTTCGCCATAGGTGTTGTAGGCATTTGCTACTACCATAAATGCCTGAGGGTCGTACTCTTTTATAGCGCGTTGCACTTTTGGTAATTCATGACGAGGTACAACCAGAAATACCATCTCCTTCTCGGCATTGGTGTACATTCCGCTTGTCTTGATGTATGTACCGCTACGGTCCATCTCTTCGAGTATATAACGGCGGAACTCCTCGTTGTGATGCGATGTGATGATAAATATGATACGGTCATACGAGGCTCCGTCAAGCATATATGCCAACACTCGCGAAGAGACATATATCGCAATTAGAGAGTAGAACGATAATTGCCAACCTTGTGGCTCGCCACCTCCAATACCGAAGCCGATAACGAGCAAGCCGGCAAGTACTACCACCGAGTCAGCTATGAGAACGCCATTTGAGAAACTTATATGGCAATACTTTTGTAGTATCATTGCCACGATATCCGTACCACCTGTTGTTGCTTGTTCTTTGACCACCAATCCTACTCCAACGCCGAGAACTACCGCGCCAACAATAGTTGTTAGCATTAGGTGGTCGGACATATCGAGAATACCTCCGAGCAGCTGCGATGGGTCGAGCGAACGCATTGCCTCTTCGTTAGGATAGGAGAGTTTGGTAAAGATATTCATTAAGCCCGGTGTCAGCAACGCTGCAACAACGGTTTTTGCTCCGAATCGGGGTCCGAAACATATAAAGGCAATCACAAGCAATACCGTATCGAACATATAACCAAAAGTTCCGACTTGAATGTCGGGAAAGATATTGTGTAGGACAATACCTGCTCCATATACTCCACCGGGGACAATGTTGTACGGGCTGATAAAGAGTACATAACCAGCAGCCAAGAGAGAGCATCCAAATATAATCATAAACCATGACCACCACCAACGAGGTGAAGCAAGAACTGAAAGGTGTTTTTTGAAATCTACTGCCATAGCAATACCTCTTTTATATTACAAAGTGCAAATATAGTGAAAAAACGGAACTGACGATGCGGAGCGAGCGAAAAAAGCAAATTTATTTGCATTTTTCCGAGCCGCAAGGAAGAAAAGCCCACGCAGTGGGATTAAAACGGAAAACTTTTAGTTTTTAGACGAGAGACGAGAGAAAAAAACTTACAGCGCTATCCCTAACGACACTAACGCCCCTAACGACACTAAAAAACTTGCGCCGCGATAAGATTAGGAGTTCAGGAAGCGGAAAACTTTTTGAGTTTTGAGTTGAGAATGAAATGCAGAATGCAAAATGCAGAATGCAAAATGCAAAATTGATAATTCTTAATTTTTAATTTTTAATTCATTCAGCGCACCCCTAACGACACTAACGCCCCTAAAAAACTTGCGCCTTGATGATGCCCGGAGTTCCCGTCTCGTTTTTTGGCAGTTAAGAATTTTTCACTATATTTGTACCCGAACACAGATGCGAAAACAATATGGTTATAACCTACTATTGCATTGTAACTCTGTTTATTATCGCATATTTGCTGGGCTCTATACCGAGTGCGGTGTGGATTGGTAAACGCTATTATGGCGTAGATGTCCGAGAGCATGGCAGCAAAAATGCGGGAACGACTAATGTGTTGCGTGTACTCGGTACTCGTGCCGCAATACCTGTATTTGCTATCGACTTCCTGAAAGGCTTTGTTGCCGTAAGTATATTTTCTCTTCTTAAATATGATGTCAATATCCCTTCGGGTGCGTGGATTGTCAATATGAAGATTTTGGCAGTTTTTGTGGCTGTTTTGGGACATATTTTTCCTGTGTTTGCAGGCTTCAAAGGCGGTAAGGGTGTTGCCACAGTGTTGGGTGCCGTGACGGGTATTCAGCCAAATATCGCTCTGCTCTGCTTTGCAGTGTGGTTTGTGGTCTTTTTGTTGTGGCACTATGTGTCGCTCGCTTCGATTGTTGCGGGTTGCGCCTTTCCTGTCTTTGTATCGATATTTTCGGGTAGTATATATGCTCGTCATGGTCTGGACCATACATCAATCTCATTCCTTGTATTCTCGTTTGTGGTCGCTATTGCGTTGGTGTGGACACACCGCAAAAATGTTGGGCGACTGCTCGATGGAACGGAATCGAAGATTGACCTTTGGAAGTATTTTAGTAAAGAAATAACGGAAAACGGAGAACGGAGAACGGAAAACTAATTTTGCATTCTGCATTTTGCATTTTGCATTTTGCATTTTGCATTTCTCTCGTCTCTCGTCTTTCGTCTAAAAGATATTTTATGTTAGAAGCAAACTTAATTAAAATGTATGAGCAGTCGTTTCGCGATAATCGTGAAATGTCTGCCGTAACGGACTATTTCTCGGGTGAAACATACTCGTATTATGGATTTGCCAAGGAGGTGGCAAAGTTGCATATCCTCTTTGATAAGGCTGAAATCAAACCGGGTGATAAAATTGCACTTGTAGGTCGCAATACGCCTCGTTGGTGTGCGGTATATATCGCTACGATTACATACGGAGCAGTTATTGTGCCTATTATGCAGACCTTCACTTCGACCGATATCGCACATATTGTAAACCATTCGGGCAGCCGTCTGTTGTTCCTCACCGACTCCTATTGGGACGGTTTGGACGAGGATGCAATGCCTGAGGTGGAGTGTGTATTCTCGATTACGGACTATCACACACTCTATGAGCGTAACGGCAAGACTCTGACCAAGTTTGTCAATGCAATGACCGAGAACTATCGCAAGCGTTATCCTAACGGATTTACGGTTGCCGATATCAAGTATGCAGATGTTCCGAACGATGCTCTTATGGTGTTGAGCTATACATCGGGAACTACCGGCTACTCGAAGGGTGTAATGCTTACCATTAATAACCTCACTGCAAATGTCTATTACGCAGTAAATAAGATTAATAAATCGACGGGCAAGTTGTGGTTCCAGAAGGGACGCCGTACCTTGGCATTCCTGCCGTTGGCTCACGCTTTCGGTTGCGCTTTCGACTTCCTTGCTCCATTGGCAGCAGGAGGACACATCAATCTCCTCGGTAAGATGCCGACTCCGAAGGTGTTGGTCGAGGCTATGCAGAAGGTACAACCTGCAATTATCTGCTCGGTACCTCTCGTTTTGGAGAAGGTCTATCGCAAGCAGATTGCTCCAATGCTCGAAAAAGGACCATTGAGTATTGCGATGAAGGTGCCTTTGGTAAATGAGATTGTGCGCTTGAAGATTAAGGAGAAGATGCTCCAATCGTTCGGTGGCAACTTGGAGATGTTTATCGTTGGTGGCGCTCCGATGAATCGCGAAACCGAGGCATTCTTGAAGTCTATCCACTTCCCGATTATCGTGGGTTACGGTATGACCGAGTGCGCTCCGCTTATCTGCGTTACTCCGCAACCGGAGGAGTATAAACTCGGCTCGTGTGGTAAATACTTGAAGGAGTATCTCGATGTTCGCATCGACTCTTCGGACCCACAGCGTGTTCCGGGTGAGATTATGGTTAAGGGTGAGATGGTTATGTCGGGCTACTACAAGAACGAGAAGGATACCGAGGCTGTCCTCGAACCCGATGGCTGGATGCATACAGGCGATATGGGAGTTATGGACCCTGACGGAACGGTCTATATCAAAGGTCGTTGCAAGACGATGATTTTGACCGATACGGGACAGAATATCTATCCTGAGCAGATTGAGGATAAGCTGAACAATATGCCACTTGTATTGGAGTCGCTTGTCTTGGAGAATGAGGGCAAACTCTACGGTTTGGTAGTGCCAGACTTCGACCACTGCGAGAAGGAGGGTATCGACCGTGCAAAGTTGGAGGATATAATGAAGGAGAATCTCAAAAACTTGAACGAGCAGGTTGCAGCCTACGAGCGTCTGGTGTCGATTACTATCCATATCAGCGAGTTCGAGAAGACGCCGAAACGCTCTATCAAGCGTTACCTCTACGATGTTAAGCGACTTGGAATAAAATAAACGGAAAACGGAAAACGGAAAACGGAAAACGGACCGCTGCGATTAAGTCGAGAGCAGAGGCTGCTTGCAGACTATGCCGAGACGGAGCAGTGAAAAGCCCACGCAGCGGGATTAAAACGGAAAACTTTTATAAATAGAGAGTAGTGTGTAGTTGAAAAATAATTTTGCATTTTGCATTTCTCTCATCTCTCGTCTTTCGTCTCTCGTCTAAAATAAGATTATATGCTACAAGAAAACTTAATTAAAATGTACGAGCAGTCGTTTCGCGAGCATCGTGAGATGTCTGCCGTAACGGACTATTTTTCTGGTGAAAGTTATTCATACTATGGCTTTGCCAAGGAGATAGCCAAACTACATATTTTGTTTGATGAGGCAGGTATCAAGCGTGGCGACAAAATCGCTCTCGTAGGTCGCAATACACCTCGTTGGTGTGCGGTATATATCGCAACAATGACCTACGGCGCAGTGATTGTACCTATCATGCAGACCTTCACCTCGAACGATATCGCACACATCGTAAACCACTCGGAGAGCCGTCTGTTGTTCCTTACCGACTCCTATTGGGAGGGGCTTGATGAAGATGCTCTGCCGAAGATTGAGGGTGTATTCTCGCTTACCGACTACCATGTGTTGTTCGAGCGTAGAGGTGGCGTGCTGACCGCATGCGTGGATAGTATGACCGCAAACTACCGCAAACGCTACCCACAAGGCTTTACCGTTGAGGATATCAAGTATGCCGATGTTCCGAATGACCAACTCATTCTGTTGAACTACACATCGGGAACTACGGGATATTCGAAGGGTGTGATGCTTACGGTCAATAACCTGACTGCGAATGTTGCATATATCAAGACCTTGAAACCTCGTAACGGAGGCTCGTACTACTTTGCAAAGGGACGCCGCACTTTGGCATTCCTTCCGTTGGCTCACGCCTACGGCTGTACGGTCGATTTCCTTACTCCGTTGGCAGTGGGAGGTCACATCAACCTGCTCGGCAAGATGCCGACACCAAAGGTGCTGGTTGAGGCTATGCAGCGAGTACGCCCGAATGTAATTGCTTCGGTGCCTCTCGTGTTGGAGAAGATTTATCGTAAGCAGATTACTCCGCTGTTGGAGCAGGGTGCTTTGTCGGTGGCTATCAAGGTGCCATTGGTGAATGAGATTATCCGTGCGAAGATTCGCCAGAAGTTGCTCGATTCGTTCGGTGGTAATGTGGAGTTGTTTATCATCGGTGGTGCGCCTATCAACAAGGAGACCGAGGCGTTCTTGAAATCTATCCACTTCCCGATTATCGTGGGCTATGGTATGACCGAGTGCGCACCGCTTATCTCGGTTACGGTGGACCCTACCGAGTTTAAGATTCGTTCGTGCGGTAAGATTTTGCAGGGTATGATGGAGGTGAAGATTGACTCCGAAGACCAACATAATGTTCCGGGCGAGATTCTTGTTAAGGGCGAGTGCGTGATGCAGGGCTACTACAAGAACGAGAAGGATACGAAGGCTGCTCTTACCGAAGATGGTTGGTTGCATACGGGCGATATGGGTACTGTTGATGAAGATGGCACAATCTATATCAAAGGTCGTTGCAAGTCGATGATTTTGACCGATACAGGACAAAATATCTATCCGGAGCAGATTGAGGATAAGCTGAACAACCTGCCACTCGTATTGGAGTCGCTCGTGTTGGAAAATAAGGGCAAGCTCTACGGCTTGGTAGTGCCGGATTTTGCACTATGCGAGAAGGAGGGTATTGGCAAGGATAGACTGAACAAGATTATGAACGAGAACCTTAAAGCGCTCAATGAGCAGGTTGCAGCCTACGAGCGATTGGTATCGATTATAATCTATCCTAACGAGTTTGAAAAGACGCCAAAGCGTTCGATTAAGCGTTATCTCTACGATATATCAAAACTCGTCTAACGAGGTGATTTCTGCGTTACGCTTCGGTCGTTGAGTTGCTCACATACGCCAAGTATGCTCCGCACTCAACGCCTTGCAAGCCTTGAAATCCCACTCGTTCAGGTGATTTCGTTATGCGAATTGAAGAATTTATTGAAAAATAGGCTCTATGGGGCCTATTTTTTTGCATCTTGCAAAATAGTTCGTAACTTTGCAATAATGAGCTGGTAAGAGTATGGGAAAGTTGAGAATTAGAATCCGCAAACAGGTGCTTGGTGAGAATGCGCTCTATATGGTTATATGGATAAGCGTCTTCCTTGTGCCGTTTATGAATGCGGGGTTGATGTCAGAGGAGATTGTTGATTTTAGAGCCTCACTATTATCGTGGCTCAAAATTCTGCCATTTTTCTTGCTCTTTCTGTTGAATAACCTATTGTTGTTCCGATACCTGCACCGCAAACACCTCTATTGGGTATATTACCTTGTATCAATAGTGTTGATTGTGGGTGTTTTTACGATGTTGGAGTTGTACGAGCAGTCCGATATAGCATTTGCTGTGTCGTTGGGTACTATCGGACAATCGTTTGAGGCTCAGCATGTTGTCCTTACAGTTTTTCCTTGGTGGGGTAATATGGTTGCTGCGGGGTTGATGTTCGGAGCAAACAACGCTATCTGTGCCTTCTATCGCAATATGCAGAAAGACGAGGATTCGGAGCGCCTGAAACGCCAAAATATCCAGGCAGAGATGTACTATCTGAAACATCAGATTAACCCGCACTTCCTGATGAATACGCACAATAATATCCACGCTCTGGTCGATATCGATACAGAGGCGGCAAAACAGACCGTTATTCAGTTGTCGGATATGATGCGTTATGTGGTTTACGATACGGGTGGGAACTCCATATCGCTGCGTGAGGATATAAAGTTTATCAAGAACTATATCGACTTGATGCGTATCCGCTATACGGAGGATGTCGCCATATCGTTTGACTATCCGCAACAACTGCGAGGTCGTGTTAATATCCCCCCGTTGATTTTTATCGTATTTGTCGAAAATGCCTTCAAGCATGGAATTAGTTACAACTCAACCTCCTACATAAAGATATGTATCGAGTATGAGGAGGGTTTTGTTGTTGCCAATTTTGAAAATTCGGTCAATAACAGTAGCAAACAGGCAAAGCCCGGTATCGGCTTGGAGAATGTGCGCAAGCGTCTTGATTTGATTTATGGAAATCGCTACGACTTGCAGATTGAGGAGGGGGCAGAGAACTATCGTGTAACACTTAGAATACCTACACTTAATGATAATGAGATGCATAGCAATTGATGATGAGCCGTTGGCACTTCGTCAGATTTCGGGATATATATCGAAGATTCCGTTCTTGGAGCTGGCTGCCACTTTTTGCAGTGCGGTGTCGGCGCAGGAGTGGTTGAAAGAGAATAGAACGGACCTGATATTTGTCGATATCAATATGCCTGATATGACGGGCGTAGAGTTTGTACAGACACTTGCAACGCCGACAATGGTGATATTTACAACCGCCTATGCCGAGTATGCTATTGAGGGCTATAAGTTGTCGGCAATTGATTATTTGTTGAAGCCATTTGGCTTGCATGATATTCAGCGAGCCTCCGAAAAGGCATTGTCGTTGTATGAGCTGTTGCAGTTACAGGAGCATATGTACAACAATAATGAGACGCCACAAGTGGCAGACGAAGCGATAGAGACGGCAGATGATAAAGGTGTACTCTCGGTACATGCCGACCGCAAGACGCATCTTGTCAAGGTGTCGAATATAGTCTATTTGGAGAGTGCCGGTGAGTATGTACGCTTGCATCTCTCTGATGGTACAAAGTTGGTTACTCTCTTTCGATTGAAGAATATGGAGAGCTCTCTCCAATCCTCGCAATTTATGCGTGTACATCGCTCTTATATAGTCAATCTGAACTATGTTTCGGGCTATACCAAAGGGCGTATATATCTCTCGAATGACGATTATGTGCCGATTGGCGAGAGTTACAAGGAGCAGTTTATAAACTATATGAATGAAGTACAGTAGCGTGAAAATGTCTATGAAAAGAGGTATGTTGGCACTTTCGCCTATTGTAGTACTTTTGACTGTCTATCTTGCGATGTCGCTCGCTTCGGGCGATTTCTATCGCATATCTATATCGGTGGCGTTTGTTGTAGCAGCAGTCTATGCTGTGGCGGCATTGCGTGGCATAAGCCGTTCGTTGCATGAGCGTATATCCATCTTCTCCGAAGGGGCTTCCGACAAGAATATCCTCTATATGATTTGGATATTCATTCTTGCCGGTATATTCGCTTCGACCGCCAAGGCTATGGGGGCAGTCGATGCTACGGTACACTTTACGATGCGTTTTGTTCCTACGGAGTTCTTGCCTGCCGGAATCTTTCTTGCGGCCTGTTTCGTCTCGCTCTCGATAGGTACTTCGGTAGGAACTATTGTCGCTCTTACGCCTGTGGTTACGGGCTTGGCTGCGCAGATGGGCGTAGATATTGCACAAATGGTTGCTATTGTGGTTGGTGGCGCATTCTTTGGCGACAACCTTTCGTTTATATCCGATACCACCATTGCTGCTACAATGACGCAAGGGTGTAATATGAGGGATAAGTTCCGAACTAACTTGTTGATAGTGCTGCCTGCGGCGTTGCTTTCACTTGGCTTGTATCTCTTCTTCGGTTTGTCGGGAGGTACCGATGCTGTTGAGGTTTCAAGCGTGGCGGAGTGGTACAAGACCATACCATATCTGCTTGTGCTTATCTGTGCTATTGGCGGTATGAATGTGTTGGTTGTGCTTGTTTTGGGTATTGTGGCTACGATTATTATCGGCTTGGCATGTGGCTCGTTGTCGGTAGTGTCCTTCTGCGAGGAGGCAGGAGAGGGAGTGCTGTCGATGGGTGAGTTGATTATCATAACCCTTTTGGCGGGCGGCTTGATGGGTATGGTGAAGCAGGGTGGAGGTTTCGAGTTCGTAACCCGCGCAATTACCCACCGTATTTCAGGTAAGCGAGGTGCCGAGGCTGCTATTGCCGCTTTGACCGTGCTGACCGATATATGTACGGCAAACAATACTATCGCCATCATCACCGTAGGTCCTATTGCTCGTGATTTGTCGGAGCGATACGGGGTGTCGCCACGCAAGAGTGCCTCTCTTATGGATACAGCATCTTGCTTTGCACAGGGGGCACTTCCGTATGGTGCGCAACTCCTTATGGCGAGTGGCTTGGCAGGTATATCGCCTATCGAAATAATACCACACCTCTACTATCCTATGGCGATAGGGGTGATGGTAGTGCTGTCGATTATATTTCAGTTTCCGAAATGTAGGTAATATAGAAATGTAGGTAATATATAACGACAAAGGGCGTCAATCGACACCCTTTGTTGTTTGTTGAGGATATCTATTACTTCTGCTCCTCTGTCTTGACGACCTTAACCTTGATGCTCTCGAAAGCCTTTGTAAGCGACTCTACCGAGTTCTTCGCTCTATCGAACTTCACGGTTACGGTCTTGGTTGGTACATCCACCTGCACATCTTTGATACCTTTCTCGTAAGGAATGGTATTCAATACCTTCTGTGCGCAGTGGTGGCAATCCAAGTCTGTGGTAAATACTACGGTTGAAATAACCTTCTCAGCCTTCTGCTTTGGGGCTGCTGTTGCTACACCTGCAACCATTGCAAGCGCAGCCAAAATCATCATAATCTTTTTCATAACTCTTTATGTTTTTTGTTGTTTGAACTCTTTAAGTCGTCAAGGCGCAACCATTCTGGGGGTTATAGGGGCGGGCGTTCCGCCCTTACTGGGGGCGCTCCCGTTGGTCGCTTTATGGGGTGCGCTTTGGCTTTTTAGTTTTCCGCTTTCCGTTTTCCGTTTTCCGTTTAATAAAGGTTAAATCGTACTCCGATATACGCCTTTGCGCCCATCAATGGTCCCCAAATCAACGAGGAGTTGAAGGCTGTGTCGTATGGTGCATCGCCCGAAATTATCGGGTTTTTCTGCTTGAAGTTGAGGATATTCTCGCAACCTACATATATCTCCCACTTCTTGATGCGGCGAGACACCTGCGCAAACAACATCGGATAGATTGGCGATAGGGTAGAGTCCTTCAAATCGCCTGTCTGCGTAGGTATGCGTGCAGGACCGTTTAACTGCGCTGTGAGGTCGAAGGTCCACTTGCGCATATTGGTAGCGTACTGCAAGTTAATCAACGCCTTGTAACGGCTTACAAGCGGTCTTTCGACCATTACGGGTGCGCCGTTGTTGTTGATGGTGTAGCGCGAGTCGGTGTAGCGGAAGGTCGCAAAGATATCGAAACGCTTGATTGGAGTCCAAGTGATATCAATCTGTGCGGTGTGGGTGCGTGACATGCCATTGTTGTTGTAGATGTCGATAGTCCAAGGGTTGCCCTCTTGGTCAACTACCACCGTATTAAATATGCGTGTGTAGAAGTAATCCACGCTGATTGTCAGGTCGTTTGGCGCAAAGGTCGAGATGCTCTGCGAGAGCGAGCCACCTGCGGTCAGGGCGTGCTCCATACGGTCGAGTGCCGAGTAATCTACATTTATGGTGCGACCTGTCGCCAAGATGCCGATATTATCCGTTACAATATCGGTAGGGCGGTGTCCCAAACCTGCTGAGCCTCGCAATATGGTTGTTGGGGTGATGTTCCACTTGATATGCGCACGAGGTGTTACAAGGTGCTTCTTAAAGTAGAATGCGTAGTCGTAGCGAATACCTGCCACCACCGACAACTTCTCTTTGAGGTTGAAGGTGTACTCTGTGTATGCTCCCACCTCACTCTCGTTGCGGTGTGCAGGGAGGATATTTTCGCCATTGTAGGCTGCACGAGTCCAGTCGAAAAGTCCCTCATCTATCCAGCGTGACGATGCACTCACACCGCTATTGAGCGATGAACGAGGTGTGAAGTAGTGGACATACATCGCATTCGCAGTGGTCATGTGCTGACGACCACGATACTCTTTGTCTGCTCCGAAGTATGAGTCTTCGTTGAAGAAGTCGTAATCGACCACTACGGCGATATTCGAGCGCAACTCCTCGTTGTTCTCCTTATCGAACACCGCCTCGCCTACGGGCATTCCGAGTTTGAAGTAGGCGTTAGCCTCCTGATTCTCAACCTCCGAGCCGTAGATACTCTTCTCGTGCCAATTCTCACGCCACGACTTGCCATTGTTGAAGTAGGAGTCGCGGTGCATCTTGGTATTGTAGCCCATCTGACCGCCTGTGCGGTGGTCGTAGATGTACTTCGCACCCCAACGCACCTGCATACCGTTCTCCGCCTGATAGAGCCAACGATTGGCTATCGAGCCTGTGCGGGCAAGTGGGGTGTCACGATAGCCATCTTTGTTGCTGTCGTGGTTGATTGTGCCACTCGCTCCATGTGCCAAGATAACGGTCGAGAGTCGCTTGTCCTTTGTTACGGGCATTGCCGAGGAGAGGTTAAATTCGGGTTTGAGGTGGCTGTCGAGGAAGAGGTTCAAGAAGAATCGCTCCTCGTCAGTCGGCTTGCGATGTTCGAGGTTTATCTGTCCCGTAATAGCCTCGTGACCTGCCGTAACCGAGGAGATACCCTTCGACACCTGAATTGACGAGAGCCACATGCCCGGTGTGTAGGACAAGCCGTAAGGGGCTGAGAGTCCTCGCATTATGGTACGATTCTCATCGAGAATTTGAGTGTATGTTCCCGCCAAGCCGAGCATCTTGATTTGTCGTGCGCCCGAGATTGCATCGCTGAAACCTACCGTTACCGAAGCCGAATTTTCAAAACTCTCTGCCAAGTTGCAACAAGCCATCTTGCAGAGGCCCGCAAAGGAGATATTCTCGCTTTTGAGCAGTCCGTCTTGGCGGATGTAGTTGCCGAGGCCTCCCTCCACAACTACGGCATCTACCGTAACGCCCTCGTTGAGCTTGAACTCCACCTCGCGCACCTTTGGCTCTACGCGCAGAGTGTCGTTCGTGTAGCCGAGGAACGATGCCACAAGGGCGTTGTTGTCCTTCACGCGGTAGAGGGAGAACTTGCCTTCGAGGTCGGTGGCTACACCTACCGAGGTGTCGGCCCAATAGACCGAAGCACCCGGCAGTGGCTTGCCTTGGGCGTCCGTAACCTTACCCGTGATGTTTTGTGCCGACGCCATCGTGGCGCAGCACACTATACCTATAAATATAAATATGATTCTCTTCATCTCTGATTCTCGTTGTTCGTTCTACATAACTTATGCGTGGTCTGCGGACTCTTCCGAGCCGACCACTCTGCGGTTATGCAACAACGGGAGGGGCACGCATTCCGTGCCGCGAGAGGGTAGGCGATAGCG
>JAZOBZ010000105.1:0-13102 GCA_045596245.1 Alistipes sp.
CCGAGATTTACGCCAAGGTCATCAGTTGTGTCTGTAACGCAAGAGAATACCATCATTCCCGCCACAACTGTCATGAAAATTTTAGGCAAATTTTTCATTTTGTTTTGTGTTTAAATTGTTAATTAAAGTTTGTTAAAAAAGTATTTTATATAAAAAATGGGTTTTTCGTTTTCCGCTTCCTGAACTCCCAACCTCGTCACGGCGCAAGCCGTTTTAGAGAGTTTAGGGAATTTAGGGAGTTTAGGGATTGCGCTGAAAGTTTTTTTAACTCCTAACTCCTAACTCCTCGCTAATTGAAAGTTTTCCGTTTTAGTTAAAGTAGTTTATTAGCTAAAACACCGTAACTCGCTGAAATACAACTATTTAGAACCCCAAAATCCCCCCCCCGAAAAATTTCGAGGGAGGGATTTTATCTCACCAATACCACTAAATGCCACTATTTGTGGCTTTATGTTATCACAAAGGTAGTAAAAAATATAGTTAAGCAAATAAAAAAGTGAGATTTTTTAACTGAATTTTATAATGTGGAATAAGACAATATCCAAAACATGCGCTACATATACAAATATAATATGGAATTATACGGAATTATATACTATTTTGATTGTCAATTATTAATTAATTTGTATCTTTGCATTTATGGAGCAGGTAAGAGCAAAAAAAGCACTCGGTCAGCACTTCCTGACCGACCTGAATATAGCACAGAAGATTTGCAACTCGCTATCGGGCGGAGCAACCGAAAATCCAGATACTGTTTTGGAGGTGGGTTGCGGTATGGGCGTATTGACGCAATACCTATTGCGCCGTAAGGATATTGTAACATACGGCGTGGATATAGACACCGAAAGTATTGAATATCTCCATGCTCACTACCCCGATTTTACTCCACGACTACGAGAAGACGACTTTCTGAAAATGCCACTCGCGGAGTATTTTCCCGAAGGGGTGAAGGTGATAGGTAACTTTCCATACAACATCTCCTCGCAGATATTTTTTAAAATTATCGAAAATCGCAACCTCGTACCTGAGTGCGTAGGAATGATTCAAAAAGAGGTTGCCGAACGCATAGCCGAAAAAGAGGGCTCGAAGACCTACGGTATTTTAAGTGTACTGTTGCAGGCGTGGTACGATATCGAATATCTATTTACCGTATCGGAGAAGGTGTTTAACCCACCTCCAAAGGTGAAAAGTGCCGTTATCCGTCTGCGAAGAAATGCTACCGCATCGCTCGACTGCGATGAACAGCTATTTGTTAAGGTTGTAAAGGCTTCATTTGGTCAGCGCCGTAAGATGCTGCGCAACTCACTTCGTTCCGCTTTCGGCGATTTTGGAGGCGCTGAGCACCCATTCTTCACAAAACGCGCCGAGCAACTCTCGGTAGCAGACTTTGTGGAGCTAACAAAGTGGGTTGCAGAGAATAAATAGTGAGAATAAGGAGATTCACAAGTGAACGGTTTGCAATGTTGCTTGCAGTTGTTACTTAGTCAATTCTCCACGAAGCGACAGTTCCATAGTATCGGTAAGTTGCGCGCCCGACAATCCACAACCTAACAGCCACATCAACTTTGTAACCGCAGCCTCAGTAGTCATATCGTAGCCGCATATAACACCTACTTCCTCCAACTTTCTGCCCGTCTCATAGAGGTGCATAGCAACTGCGCCACCTTGACATTGGGTGATATTGACAACCGCAACACCCTTATCAATAACCTCTCGCAAAGCATCTATAAACCATTCGGAAGTTGGAGCATTACCCGTACCGTATGTTTCGAGAACAACGCCCTTCACACCCTCTGTCGAAAGCATGGCCTTAAACGACTTGCTCGACAAACCCGGAAAGAGTTTTATGATAACTACATTTTCGTTCAACTTATCCTTTACACATATAGGTGCATCGCTCGCACTCGGCTTGTGAATTATGGAGTGATTATAGACTATATTCACACCTACCTCCGCAAGCGGCGGTAAATTTCTTGACTCAAAAGCACTCAACGCCTCAGCAGAGTGCTTCGAAGTGCGATTTGCTCGAAAAAGACGATTCTGGAAGTAGAGAGCAACCTCAGGCACAAGCGACCTGCCATACGCATCGGTAGCTGCTGCAATCTCTATCGCCGTAATCAGATTCTCGCGACCATCGGTACGCAAAATACCCATAGGAATCTGGCTACCTGTGAAAATCACAGGCTTCGACAAATTATCGAGCATAAAACTGAGCGCCGAAGCGGTATAGGACATAGTGTCCGTACCGTGCAGCACCACAAAACCATTGTAGTCAGCGTAGTTATCTGTGATGATATGCGCCAACTCGCTCCACCTCGCAGGGGTAACATTCGAGGAGTCTATTGCCTCCATCTTATGTACCGAAATATCGACATTGAGGTTTCGCACCGAAGGAAACTCTTGCTCAATGGTGTTGAAGTCGAACGGAACAAGCGTGCCATTCTCATTACGGCGCATACCAATTGTACCGCCAGTGTAGATAATTAAAATCGAAGACTTATTCATATCTCGTTATAGGTATGTTCTATAATCTAAAAATTCGTTTCGCATTTTGTGTTGTTTGCTCCGCCACAACCTCATAATCAACTCCTTGCAGTTCAGCGATTTTTGCCGCTACAAAGCGTACATAAGATGACTCATTTCGAGTGCCTCGATATGGCGCAGGAGTGAGGTATGGCGCATCTGTTTCGACCACCAAATCCTCCAATCGCATCGCCTTGACAACCTCTGCCAAAGAACTCTTTTTGAAGGTCACAACACCACCTATGCCAAATACGAAATCGCCACATTGGCGCAATCTTTCATACATTGCCACATCTGCTGAGAAGGCGTGAAAAACACCTCTTAAACCTCGACCTCGATACTCCTCAACAATCGTAGCCATCTCCTCCCACGCATCACGCGTATGGACCACGATAGGTAAATCATATTTCAAAGCCAACTCCACCTGTGCTCGGAAAGCCTCAGTCTGCTCCACCTGCCAATCACGACTCCAATAGAGGTCCAAACCTATCTCGCCAACGCCATAAAATCGTTCTATGCCATGTGGAGGATTGGAAAGCAATCTCTCCACCTCCGACAACTCCTCACGCCAACGAGGATTGTCATTTACCGATGTCGGGTGCAACCCCATTAGAGGCACAACATAATCGCCATACTCACGACACATATCGAACAATCGTTCGTTGCTATCGCCATCTATGGCAGGGAGGATTATCCGTTCCACGCCCTCGCAACGAGCTCGCTCAACAACCTCCATGCGGTCATTGTCGAATGCTTCATCGTAGATATGTGAATGAGTATCTATCAGCATATTACATACTTTCTACCCGGCAGCTGTCGTACCACGCCCGACAACTCCATATTTAACAAAGTAGCACTCACCTCAGATACCGGCAGGCCTGTACTATCAGCCAAATTTTCTATCGTAATACCGTCAGAGTTATCAACCAATGCCGCAAACAACATCTGTTCGGCACGATTCATCTTGCGAGGTTTATAGTGTATCTTTTCGGGTATTGCACGCTCAACCTCCCAACCGAGAGCCTGAGCAATATCCTTTGCTGAGGTCACAAGTTGTGCAACATTAGTCTTTATTAGATGATTTGTGCCTTCCGACCTCGAATCGTTAATACGCCCCGGCACAGCCATTATTGTACGAGAGTAGGCATCTGCCGCCTTCGCTGTTGAGAGGGACCCTCCATTTGCAGGCGACTCCACTACCAACAATCCATCGGCTACACCTGCAACAATGCGATTACGAGGGATGTAGTAGTTTCCATTTTGCTTCGATTGAGAGTGTAATTCTGTGATTATAGCTCCATCGTGTTCGATAATATCCTTTACAAAGTTACGATGCTGCACCGGTGTAATATCCGGCAACTTATTTGCCACGACACCCACCGTTCTCACCCCCGCTGCCAAGGCTGCACGATGTGCCGCAATATCAACACCAAATGCCAAACCACTAACAACCACCAAGTCGGGAAACATCTCTGCTAATTCAGGTATAAGATGAGCGCAAACGCTCTCTCCGTAGGAACTTATGCGGCGCGTACCGACAACAGACAAGATATGGGGTGAGGAGAGCGCCTCGATATTACCTATCGAATAGATTATATGCGGTCTATCGGGCACCTCTCGCAAAAGGCGCGGATAGTTACTATCCTTGTAAGAGGTGATTTTTATCCCATTATCTTCGCAATATCGGAGTTCTCGCTTCGCCTCAACATAGCCCATTTTTTGCACTATCCTATCGGCAATATCTCTACGCAATTCTGCACATAGCACCAGCTTATACCCGGGTTGAGCATAGACCTCCTCAGCACTATTATAGACCTCCATAAGGTGGGCGATACCTCGTGAGCCAAGGTTTGGTATAAAGGTTAAAGCAAGTTCATCTAATATCATACTACAAAGATAGAACAAATTAAGAATTATTTGTGATGATGCCGACTAAAATTTACAACTTTTTGCGCAATTAAAAATAGATTTCTAAACTTGTGATACAGTCCAATGGATTGCAAACATATTATTAGTGGAAGCATTTCGCTATCCTTATTGTTAAAGTAACCCCAAAAGTTTTTTCCAAACTTTTGGGGTTACTTCACCAAACTGCGAGGCAATTATCTCAAAAAGCCAACAACCAATGGCTGCCGTTGCAATTAAGCATCTTCCCTCATGAGCCTATCTAACAAGTAAAAAAGTTAAGCAGGCTCTTTATACCATATATTATGTTTCTACTTTGTGGCGCTTTCAAGACGCTTCATCATGACAAACATGAAGAGAGCCGAAAGCAAGCACAACGCGATAAATACCGACCAAACAACGGTCAATGAGATACCTCCCCAGAGGAAACCACCAACAGCAACAAGCATATTACCGATTGCGGTAGCCACAAACCAGCCACCCATCATCATACCCTTGTACTTTGGAGGTGCAACCTTCGATACGAACGAGATACCCATTGGCGAGAGCAACAACTCTGCAAAGGTCAATACGAGATAGGTCATAATCAACCAATTTGCCGATACGAGTGGTACATCTGCGCCAGCCTTAACAGCCTCAGCCTGCTCGTTAGGAGTGAGCAAGCCCTGTGAGCCAAATGCCATAACAGCGAAACCTACCGCTGCAACGAGCATACCGTAAGCGATTTTACGAGGTGCAGAAGGCTCTTTACCACGCTTTGCGAGTGCGCCGAAGATGGCCAACGATACAGGAGTAAGAGCCACAACATAGAATGGGTTGAACTGCTGGAAGATTGGAGCCGAAACTGCAACCGAAGCATCGCCAACATTCATACCCTTATAAACGAGGTATGCTACCGCAGCAGCCAAAACCGCAAACGAAGCAACCTTACCCTTGGTGCTATTGCTCTGGAAGGTCGAGAATGCAGCATATACAGCAACGATAACAACTACCAAGTTCCAAACGCTGAATGCCATGCTCTGCAAGCCAAATGCCTCCTTAACGGTGAACTCGTCAGCGAAGTAGGTGAGTGTAAGACCGTTCTGGTGGAATGCCATCCAGAAGAAGATTACAACGGCAAACACGAGGCACAATGCGATGATTCGCTGCTTGGTCTCGGCAGGGGTGAGGTTATCCTCAACCTGTGCGGCAGCAGCCTTATCACTCTTCTTGCCACCCTCAACATGGCGGAACCAGTTGCGGCAAGCGTAGTAGATAGCCATCGACACAATCAACGCAACACAAGCCACTGCAAACGAGAAGTGGTAGGCATCGTTACCCTCGAAACCGAGCGAATTCTCAGCCCAATCCTTGATTGCTACGGCTGCGGTTGGAGCGAACAACGCACCAATGTTGATAGCCATATAGAAGAGTGAGAATGCAGAGTCGCGCTTGTCAGCATACTTAGGGTCATCGTAGAGATTACCAACCATAACCTGCAAGTTACCCTTGAACAATCCTGTACCGACAGAGATAAAGAGCAACGCACCGAGCATTGCAATCATCGCCAAGGTATCGCCACCGAGAGGCAACGAGAGGAGAAGGTAACCTACGAACATAATCGAGATACCGATGGTAACCATCTTACCATAACCGAACTTGTCAGCCAAGATACCACCGAAGAGTGGCATAAAATAGACAAGACCGAGGAAAGTGCTGTAAATTGCACCTGCCACACCAGCGTCCAAACCGAAGTTGGCACGAAGGAACAAGGCAAATACAGCCAACATTGTGTAGTAGCCAAATCGCTCACCTGTATTAGCGAGAGCGAGGGCATAAAGGGCTTTTGGGTGTCCTTTGAACATAGTTTTTAGTGTTTATAGTTAATAAAAAATTTATTTCAATTCGGAACAAAGGTACAATAAATTTTGCAATATGCAAAAAGAGGTCAAAATCGAAAATTTTGACCTCTCTACTACTTCAATGCAATTTCAACTCCGAAGGCTCAAGTTAAATTATCTACGCAACCTATAACGGATGTTCTGCACAGTGGAAATTGCCTGCTCAGCTTACACTTCCAGCAATGGCAATCTAATCTATTTTATCGCTTAGCAATATTCGAATACACCAACCTTGTAGTTTTGGGACAAGCCCTACTCCACAATAATCTCAAGAGGAGTGCTACGCTTGTGAATCTTGCCTCGCTTGGCTTCGAAGTCGCCCGACAAAAGATTCTTGGTAAAGACACCTCCGGGCTCATAATATACCTTAAGGTTGTTATACACACCGGGAATTATAACAAAGAAAAGCGACTGAGGGGTGGAAGAGAGTTCCAATGTACCAACCTTATTATTAGACGAATCGCGCGCAGCGGTGTAGGATGTATTTGAACTCTTGGTAATGCTGAGGTCGTAAGGATTGCAATAAAAACCTCCACGACACGCTCGACTTGGGCTACTATCGTATGTATTAATCTCCACGCCTTTAATTGTACCACTACCCACGATAGGCACCTCAATAATACTTACCATATTGTACATCACTGCAAATGTACCTTCAGCCGAAGCGGTAAACACCTTGCTTGCCTTCGGGAGACGAGTTAGGTCCTGCTCATTATCTATACACAAACCTCCTTTAACAGCATCTTGATTAGAACCCGCATAATAGTTACCGCCAATAGCGTAATACTCTTTACCCTCTACAAGACCTGTATCCGAGGTAAACTTATCAGACGCTTTGTTATAAGTAAACCAGATGCAAGTTGCATTACCTACCTCTGCTGGATAAACCGCTACTTGCTCACCATCCTGCCACTCGAAAGAGAATCCCAACGCCGAATCGTAATCAACAGTTACACGGCTATCAGTTTCAATATCAAGTTTGATCTCTTTGATAAGATTAGTATCACCATTTGTTACAACATACTCGTTGCTACAACCTACCACGCCCAAAACAAGCGTAATAGCAAGCATTGTAAAAATCTTTTTCATTCTTCTTCTGTTTTAATAGTTAAATTCACAAATTGATTTAAGGAGCTCTCTCAATTACCACTCCTCGTCATAAGAGATAACCTCAAGACTTGCAGCAAAGCCATCTTCAACTATAGCCTCGCAAAACTCCAATTGTGGAGAATCGTAATTTTTGTTCATAATGCTGAAATGTTTTAATGATTATTAATAACTGAAAAAATATCGTACAATATGAATATAGAAAAGGCGTATCATCCCATATAGGACAATACGCCACACAGCGCAAATCAAATCGCGTATATTTATAACTTGCTGATTATCAGAGCCTTTACGAATGGGGGGGGGTCTTTGCGACACACACTGCAACAACCGCATCGTAGGTGCGGTTTACAGCATTGTAGTATGTCACCAAAAATTTGTTCATAACCCAAGTTGCTCTATTTCAATGTGCAAAGGTAAGAATTTTTTCAATAAAGTGTACCACAAATGGGAATTTTTTCACTTTTTATCGCTTGGTGGTGCATTCGTTTACCAAGTAGATGATTGAACGATATGGCACGCCCGAATTTGTTGCCAGGCCTATCTCGCAAGTGCGCGAATTTGAGTAGCCTACCTCAACGCCCGCCTTCTCGATTTGCGCACGCAACTTGCGCAGTGCATAGGCGTTCAACTCAGGGTGTGTCATACCCTTATCGCCCGCATATCCGCAACAGCCAACGCCCTCAGGCACAAGCACATTCGTAGAGCAGAGTCGCGCCAATCCCTCAACAGCCGACTCGATACCCATCTTACGGGTTGAGCAGGTGAGGTGGATTGCAATAGGAGTGTCGGTCTGCACAAACTCCAATCTGTCGCGCATCTTCTCCCAAACAAACTCTGCCGAGTCGTAAAGACGCATCTTCTTAATTTTATGTTTCATTCGATAGAGGCACGGACTTTGGTCGCAGACAACATCGTACTTGCCATGCTCCGATGCCTCCCAAAGGGCATCTTCCAACTCGCGCAACTTCTTGTCTGCCGTTTCAGGCAAGCCCTTACTCTCCCAGATAGTACCGCAGCAGAGCGACTCCATATTCTTTGGCAGAATAACCTCGTAGCCCGCCTTTGCGAACAACGACATCATCTCCTCGACCAATGGTCGGCAGTGACGCGAAGCCTTCTCGGTACCCATTGTCTGATTTAAGCAACTTGGGAAATAGACCACCTTGTCTTTCTGCTCCGTACGCTCCACTCTACCCTCTTTGAAGCGATAATTCTTTGGCAAAGATGGTGTCCAAAGTGGCATTTTCAACCCCTTGTGCAGTCCCTTACCGATTACCGACATCGCCTTTGAGCCAAGTACCGAATGGGCAATATCAGCCACCGCAAGTACCCCTCGCAAAGCACCTTTAACGCCTGCAAAGTGGTCTGCAACAAAGTTGCCTACCCCATTTCCAAGCGCACCCATTTCAAGGCGGCGAAGTTCGTGTGTAAGTTCCGAGATATTGATGCCCATAGGACACGACTTCGAGCATAGACCATCGCCTGCACAGGTGTCGTTACCATAGTATGCATAATTTTTGCATAGGGTAGCAAGTCGCTTGTCGTCCTCGCCCGAAGCCCTCAATCGCGCTATTTCGCGTTGCAATACCATTCGTGTTCGCGAGGAGAGAGTGTATCCGCACGACACGCAATTAACCTCACAGAAACCGCACTCGATACAGCGGTTGAGTTGCTTATACATTTCGCGTACCTCCTCCGAAGCATCTTCGGCAGGGGTAAGAATCGACAACGACTTGAAGTTTTTGAGGTAACACTCCTTATCCTCGTTGAAAATCACACCCGGATTGAGCAGATTGTCGCCATCAAAAGCCTGTTTTACGCGGCGCATCATCTCATACGCCTTCGAGCCCCACTCACGCTCCACAAATGGAGCCATATTGCGACCTGTACCATGTTCGGCTTTGAGCGAGCCATCGTATCTATCGACAACCAACTCGGCAACCGCCTCGATAAGGTTTCGATAACGCTCCACCTCCTCCGGTGTAGAGAAAGATTGATTGATGATAAAGTGGTAGTTGCCCTCCAAGGCGTGTCCGTAGATACACGAATCATCATAGCCAAACTTATCGAGCAAATCCGACAATTCCACCGTAGCCTGCGGCAAATCTTCGATATGGAAGGCGATATCCTCAATCATACAGGTTGTACCCTCCTTGCGCAGACCACCCACCATAGGGAAGATGCCCGAACGCACCGCCCAATACTTCGCGCGCTCAGCCTCGTCATCGGTAAAATGAACGCCCGTAACGGTATTGAACTTTTCGAGTTCTGCCGTAACCTTCTCGACCTTATCGTTAAGAGCAGCCACCTCGCTATCTTCAACCTCTATAAGCAGTGCCGTCAGTCCAACGCCCGTCTTATCGCCCGCAGCAGTCAGTGAGCGCGAGTCGAGCAACTCGACAGCCGAAACATTCAGATTGCGTATCGCCACAACTGCCTCGCAAGCCTCCTTAATAGAGGAGAAATAGACCATTGCACTCTTGTGCAATGGCAACAACGGCAAGGTACGCATCGTAACCTCACTGACAAAGCACAGCGTTCCCTCCGAGCCTACTATCGAGTGGAGAATTATATCGAATGGATCGTCAAACTGCACAAACGGCAACAGATTCAATCCTGTAACACACTTTATCGAGTACTTGCGTTTGATTCGCTCCGACAACTCCTTGTCCGCACAAATCTCATCGCGGATAGCACAAATCTCGTCAAGCAACGCCTTATGCGATACGGCAAAAGCCTCACGACTTGCCTTGTCGGCGGTGTCGAGAATTGTTCCATCAGCAAAGACCAATCGAGCCGAAAGTAATACGCGGTCGCTATTTGCCCACACTCCGCAACTCATACCCGAAGCGTTATTCATCACAATACCGCCCACCATCGCACTCTTTATCGATGCTGGGTCCGGACCGAACTTACGACCGTAAGGTGCTAGAATACGGTTCACCTCTGCACCCACAATACCGGGTTGGAGGGTGATGGTTTCACCTCCCTTACCTACCGAATATCTCTCCCAATGTTTGCCGGCAACGACAAGCACCGAGTCGCTTATCGCCTGTCCCGAAAGCGAAGTACCAGCGGCACGAAAGGTTACAGGAAGGTGTAATTCCGATGTAAGCTTCAAAAGTTTTGAAACCTCATCTTCACTCTTTGTTCTTACAACCACTTGCGGTGTAAGTCTGTAAAAGCCTGCATCTGTACCCCAAGCGAAACAACGCAATTCATCGGTATATACTCTATCCGATGCAATAAATTGCTCTATCTGCTTTACCAATTTACTATATTGTTTCTCCATATCTTATAGTTTTTATTTATTCCATCTCAACACCATAGCCGTACGGGCGGTATTATAAATCTTGATAAAGTAGTGCGGATTATCCCACTCATCTACTATCGTTTCGGTAAAGTGTTCTTGCCCCTTTGTTTGGCGGTTGAAACCTCCGAAACGCTCCTCATCGGTCGAGAGTTCCACCGTATATTTCCCAGCCCATGGCACCTCGACACGATAGTCAGGCACCGAGTTTGTCGGACTCCAATTAAATACAAAGTACAACCCCTTATGCGAGTAGGCGATAGTCTGGTTCTCCTGATCGGAGTGCCACTTGTAAGGGTAGCCATCAGCCAAAACCTTATATTTTTTCACCACCTTCAACATCTCCTTATCGAAGGCTCCGAGTTGTCCGTAGCGCAAGAATCCGTTGTCAGCCAACGACCATTGGCGGCGGGCATGCGAATAACTCCAATCGTTGCCCTCACGCGGAAAATCTATCCACTCAGGGTGTCCGAACTCGTTGCCCATAAAGTTGAGGTAGGCATCGCCACCCACCGATATTGTCATCAGTCGAATCATCTTGTGCAGAGCCATACCACGCTCCACCATCAAGTTCTCCGAGCCTTTGTTCATCGCAAAGTACATCTCCTTGTCCATCAGGCGGAAGGCGATAGTCTTATCGCCCACCATCGCCTGGTCGTGCGACTCGGCATAAGCCACCGTCTTAACCTTTGGCAGGCGGTTTGTCAATACGCCCCAAATCTCCTCGACATTCCAATCCTCATCACGCTCGTCCTCAATAAGGCGAATCCAGAAGTCAGGTATTGCCATTCCGAGGCGGAAGTCGAAGCCGATACCTCCATCTTCAATTGTACGGCACATACCCGGCATTCCGCTGACATCTTCGGCGATAGTTACTGCCTCGGGGCGGAACTCATGCACGAGTTTATTTGCCAACGAGAGATAGACCAAGGCGTCACGATTGACACCCTCGTCAAAGAACTTCTCGCGACAATCGAAGTCTGTGTAGCCGTGATGGTAATATATCATCGAGGTTACGCCATCGAAGCGGTAGCCGTCAAAGTGGAACTCATCGAGCCAATACTTCACATTCGAGAGAAGGAAGTGCTCCACCTCACGCTTGCCATAGTCAAAAATCTTTGAATCCCAATACTGCTGATAGCCTGCACCACCCTGCTTCGAGTAGTGGTATGGCGAGCCATCGAGCTCGTTTATGCCCTCGTTAAAGTTTTTAACATAGTGAGCGTGAACGATATCCATAATAACGGCTATGCCCAACTTGTGAGCCTTGCGCACCAACGATTTCAACTCCTCAGGAGTGCCGAATCGCGATGATGGTGCAAAAAAGTTCGCTACATGGTAACCAAACGAGCCGTAGTAGGGGTGTTCGGCAATCGCCATAACCTGAATGGCGTTGTAACCCGCCTTCTTGACACGAGGCAAAACCTTCTGTTCAAACTCCTTGTAGGTACTTATACCCTCCTTCTCGGAGGACATGCCGATATGGGTTTCGTAAATCAGCAGATTATTTTTATCGACAACAAGTCTGTCCTCACCCCAATCGAATGGTTGCGGAATCCAAAATTGCGCCGAGTAGTTCTTCGTATTGTCGTCTTGGATAAGGCGTGTGGCATAGGCAGGGATACGGTCGTGCCAGCCATTTTGTCCGTGAATATGGAGTTTATAGAGCGAGCCATGAGTCAGGCGAAACTCATACATTGCATCGGGCAGGAAGATACTCCAAACACCATTTGCATCTTTGTTCAAACGCAACTGTGTGCGTTGCCAATTGTTGAAGTCGCCAAAGATATAGACATCGTATGCCGCAGGTAGCCACTCACGGAACCACCAACCCGACATATCCTCATCGTACTGCCAGCCGAAATAGCGATAGCCATTTGCATAATCTACAATCGAGCTGCTACGCTCAATCTCAGCAAGATGTTGGCAGTAAGCGTTATATCGCTCATTTACAGCCTCTTCAACAGGTTGTAACCACTCGTCCTCGGCAACCATCGCAAGTCTATATCCCTTACTATCGACCATACACCCTATACAGAATAAACAATTACCACTACAAATATAGCAAAAAGTTGGGATATTTAGAATACCCACAAGGAATTACAATTAAAAAAGTTAGAAATCAACTATTTTTATTCTCAATTAGCAAAATATATCATACTCTTGCTATAAACACTACCCGTACCCTAAAATAGAAAAAGAGGCTGTCTAACAAGTAAAAAAGTTAGGCAGTCTTGTTTGTTGTTGTGGATTGAGGGGGTAAAATTTCAATAGACGGAAATCATAAAAGTTTCGATAAAATAGCATTAAGCGATGCAGAGTTGCGTTAAATTGATGTTTCTTGGATTCATATTGTTCGTATTAGTGTTATTCG
>JAZOBZ010000106.1:0-4901 GCA_045596245.1 Alistipes sp.
GTCCAGGCGTTGTTCATCTCGCCATACTCGGCAAACTTGGCATTCATCAAATCGTGCTCCGACTCAATGCCCACCAGCGTAAAGGTGTAAGGACGCAAGGTGATAAAGACCTTACCCGACACATTGCGTTGCGTACTCGAAAGCATAGCCTCGATATCTCGCATCACGGGCTCGGAGTACATCGCCTCGTGCATAAACATACCGTACCAGGTACCCACCTGATCCTTCCAATACTGCTGCCACTTGGTCAAAGTGTGCTTCTCCAACAACTCGTGAGCCTTGATGATAAGCATCGGAGCAGCCGCCTCGAAACCTACGCGACCCTTAATACCGACAATCGTATCGCCGACATGTGTATCACGGCCGATAGCCCACTGTGAGCCGATAGCCTCCAACTTGTTTATGGCAGCAATGCCGCTTACCTTCTCGCCATTTACGCCAACAACCTCGCCCTTGCAGAACTCAATCTCCAACTTTTCGGTGCCCTCTTTCTTGAGCTGCGAAGGATAGGCCTTCTCGGGCAGGTTTGTAGCCGAGCAAAGGGTCTCCTTGCCTCCGACCGATGTACCCCAGACGCCCTTGTTGATAGAGTACTCCATCTTGGTAAAGTCAGCCTCGAAGCCATTCTCTTTGAGGTAGTTAATCTCATACTCGCGTGAGAGTTTCATATCGCGTGTCGGGGTGATAATCTCCACCTGCGGAGCAAACACCTCGAAGGTAAGGTCAAAACGCACCTGGTCGTTGCCCGCACCCGTAGAGCCATGAGCAATGGCATCTGCACCAATCTCGTTGGCATAATTCACGATAGCCAACGCCTGGAAGGTACGCTCCGAACTTACCGAAATGGGATAGGTCTTGTTACGCAACACATTGCCAAAGACCATAAACTTGATGCACTTTGCGTAGTAATCCGCCGTAACATCGAGATTAACATGGCTCTTTGCACCCAAAGCGTAGGCACGCTCCTCGACGGCCTTCAACTCCTCGGCCGAGAAACCGCCTGTATTTGCCAATGCGGTATGCACCTCGTAGCCCAACTCCTTGGTGAGATACTTCACACAAAACGAGGTATCCAAACCTCCACTATATGCCAATACAACCTTTTTCATATCTTTTGTTTTTATTTGATTCCGAATAATTTTTTCCACCACGCACGCTTCGCCGCCTTGGCACGCTTGGCCTCCATCTCCTTGCGGCGTGCTATCTTCTCGGGGTCGTAAATCATACCCGTACAGAGGCACTTTGTCATATTTGTACGCTGCAACACATCGTAATTGACACACGACTGGCAACCTGCCCAGAACTGCTCATCGTCGGTGAGCTTGGCGAATGTTACGGGCTCGTAACCCAGCTCGGTATTGATACGCATAACGGCCTCGCCCGTCGTCAGACCAAACAGTTTCGCCTCGGGGAAACGCTTGCGTGAGAGGTCGAAAGCGGCCTTCTTGATACGCTTCGCCACACCCATACCGCGATACTGCGGACGAACGATAAGTCCCGAGTTTGCCACAAACTCGCCGTGTCCCCAAGTCTCGATGTAGCAGAAGCCCACGAACTCCTCGCGATTTACGGCTATGATGGCTTTGCCTGAATTGATTTTGTCGGCGATATATTCGTCGGTACGGCGTGCGATACCCGTTCCACGACTTTTGGCAGCCTCGTCGATAGCGTCGTTAATCTGCGTCACATAACGCAGATGCTCGCTGGTGGCTACCATTACATCAATCTTCATTGTCGGTAAAAAAATTATCTGTTTTAGTATTCTATTTCCGCGACCGCAAAGATTGCATATAAATCCGCAATATGCAAATTTTCCGCATATTTTCCTTATATATAAAGTAAAATAGTCGCATAAACGCATATCTTTTGCGTAAATATGCAATCCAGCATCGCACCCCACCCACAAAAAAATCCCCGCCGCAGCGGGGAAAAGAAATCGATATAAAGAGTGTAACTATTCTGTGAAATCGTAGCCTTCAATAGCATCGGCATACTCTTTCCAGCCTTCGGCAACTTTATATGCATCTACGCTTTCGGTTGGAACATAAATCTTGCGCCCAGCGGCATTGTTGTCGAAAGGAAATTCTATAAAACTAGGATCAACGATCCATTCAGGACAGGTGATATCGGGTGGGGTTGTTGCCCTGCAATATACTGCGCTTAGTTGAGTGCAATTAAGAAATGAACCTTTTTGTATTACCATTACTGACTCTGGTATAGTAAAACTTGTTAAACTGCTACAACCATAAAATGTACCATATAATATTTCTGCTATGCCATTTGGTATGGTAATATTTGTTAATTTATCACATCCATAAAATGCGCTTTCCATAATGGTTGTTACACTATTGGGGATGGTTATACTTTCAAGGTTGGTGCAATATCCAAAGGCGGAACCTCCAATAGAAGTGACATCATCGCAAATAACCACACTTTTTAATGATTCGGTTCCCCGAAATGCATTATAATCAATACTGAACACTCCTTCCGGAATTGTGTAGTGCTCCTCCTTGCAACCACGAGCATATTCAATTAACTGCCCATATATAATTAGACTTCTATGATCTGGCGATGAGTGTGCTCCATAAAAAGATGCTAATTTATCGCAACCATCAAAAATATCATTACCAAATGATATAACACTCGAAGGAATAGTTATCTCTGTCAAATTACTACAGCCAGCAAAGGCTTGAAACCCTATTTCTGTTATACCCTCGGGTATGATGATACTTTCAAGAGTCGTGCAACCCTCAAAAGTATTGCCACCAAATCCTGTCCCATCGCCAATCTGCACAACGCCATCAGGAATCGTGTATGATTTTGCACCGCAACCGACTGCAAATTTATAAAGTATCCCATCTATAATTAGACATCGATTATCGCTGGATGCATAGACTCCGTAAAAAGATGTTAATTTATGGCATCCGTCAAATATGGCTGGGCCAAATTCAGAAATATAATTATGAATCGTAACCTCTGATAAATTCTTACATATTGAGAACGCTCCAGCACCAATAACATCAACGCTTTCAGGAACAACAATGCTTTCCAAACCACAATCACCAAATGCGTAACGATCAATTGTGGTTACGCTATTGGGGATAACAACACTTTTAAGAGCATCGCACATATAAAAAGCGCAATAATTTATAGACTCCACACCCTCGGGTATAACAACCGTTTCCAACTCGGTACACCATCTTACTGCATTATTATCAATCACTTTTACTCCTTCGGGGATAGTGCAATTTATTAAACCTTTGGGAGCGGTGGCTATCAAGACATCATCAATAATAAGAAAACGGTGGTCATCGGTGGCATATTGGCCATAGACCGCACTCAATTCGTGACAACCTCCCAAGCACCATGTCTTAAAATCGGTGAGGCTGTCGGGGAATGTGATGCTTGAAATTGTAGTATTTTGAAAAGCAGCAACGCCAATAGATGTTACCTCTTTGTCAAACCGAATTACACCTTGCCCATTGACATAGGTGTTTGATACAATGTTGGCGTCAAAGGCGTCGGACATAGTTGGAGTAACTATTTGCCCATCAATCGAAGTGTACCAAATTTCATTATTAGCCGGTTTGCGGGTAAGTGTGCCACCAAAATTACCCTCTTCAACCTCCCAATCACTGAGGCTGATAGTAACTCCACTATTCTCGTTACTCAGAGTTACTGTAAATATATACTTTTTATTTGCGACAAAGGTATGGCCTTGGGTCAGCACATAATCATAACCATCGACTGTGACGGTAATGAGATCAGTATCACTGGCGACGGTTTGTGGGACCACCAAAGCACGATAATATTCTCCAGTATTCCATGGTGTTATGGTCGTCGTTTCACCCACAGCAGTTGCCACACCTGTCGCAAGATCTATGTTGGCGACCGTTTGCACACCGTTAATCTTTACATCAATTGTCGAATTTGCAAGACTTTCTTCGGTAAAACCTTCGCCTGCCTTTACATATATGAGCATATTGCTGAGGATATGTTTCATATTGATAGGCACTGCGACCTCCGAGGGAGTAACGCTTGATGTTCTGCCCCACAAAAAGTCGCTTGCCCAATAATTTTCTTCTTCACTTTGGTCTGCACTAACTTCAAAAGTGTGGGCTGAGACATCGACAGGATTGCCATATGGATAGTAAGCATAGAAATCGGCTTTGGTGGTATGGTCTTTCCAATAAACCTCTTTGTCGGGTGTCCAATTACCCGAGTAGGTAAACCCGACATTATCGACATGGTTGCCAGATGATACCAACACATTGGGCTGGTTTACAACATAAATGCCGACCTTGTCGTCCATTTCAAATGTGGTATCGGTGGCACGCATAATAGATGTTGAGATGTTGATAGGTATTAGCCTATCGCTATTTGGTGTATTGGTGTCATCATCCATACAACCAACCATTGCCAACGCAGGCAATAATAAATAAAATAATCTTTTCATAGCGCTATGATTTTAAATATTGTATTTCTCAATTAAGTAACTATCCGCACCTTAATAGCCTAATTGTAAAAAGAAAGCGTGGTGCTGAAAACTTATTTTAAGAAGTCCGGCCTTAGGATGCCTTGAAGATAAAATAAGCAACAACCCCACGCCATACCAGATTGGTATGACGCAGGAAGATGTTTGCTCATTCTCTCTTCTGTTGAATTTCCTAAGTTCGACCTCCAAGAATAAACTTACACTTTCTGCGCACAATCAATATGTCTGTCAAATTGATTGACTCCACAAAGTTAGGAAATGTTTTGCAAAATGCAACACTCTTTTTTCGGGGGTATTGTAGATTATCGTGTTTTTCTACAACAAAGTTCTGCAAAACAAACTATTTATGCAAGTGTTGGAACTATTGTATATAAAAGTTTATTATTTGTAATTTAAGGCGAAATTT
>JAZOBZ010000107.1:0-25872 GCA_045596245.1 Alistipes sp.
TGAGCGCCCCCAGTAAGGGCTGAACGCCCACCCCCAGTAACCCCCAGAACGCTTGCGCCTTGATAAGGAAAGGAGAACGGAAAACTGAACTGACGACAAACCGAGAGCAGAGGGTGCTTGCACACTTTGCCGAGGTGCGAAGGAAGAAAAGCCCTCGAAGAGGGATTAAAGCGGAAAACTTTTATGAAATTATTTGATGTATATTCACTCTACGACATTGAGCCTGTCTGTGGCAAGGGCAACTATGTCTATACGGCCGATGGCACAGAGTATCTCGATTTGTATGGCGGTCATGCGGTAATATCGGTAGGACACGCCCACCCTCACTATGTGGAGGCGATATCGCAGCAGGTTGCACGACTCGGCTTCTACTCCAACTCGGTGGAGAACTCATTGCAGGTGCAGTTTGCCGAGAAGTTAGGCAAGGCGAGTGGCTATGAGGATTACTCCCTCTTCCTCTGCAACTCGGGCGCGGAGGCTAACGAGAATGCCATAAAGTTGGCATCGTTCCATTCGGGTAAGTCGAAGGTCTTGGCATTTGGCAAGGCGTTTCACGGTCGTACATCGGGTGCTGTGGCGGCTACCGACAACCCGAAGATTGTATCGCCATTCAACCGCACCGAGAATGTGGAGTTTGTGCCGTTAAACGACATCGAGGCAGTAAAGGCAAAACTCGCTACGGGCGAATTTTGTACCGTACTTATCGAGGGTATTCAGGGTGTGGCAGGTATCCACTGCCCCACTGTTGATTTTTTGCAGCAACTGCGCGAGGCGACAACCGAATATGGTGTATCGCTTATTCTCGATGAAATTCAGTCGGGATATGGTCGCACGGGCGACTTCTTCGCACATCAGCACGCAGGCATACGCCCCGATATCATAACCTCGGCAAAGGGCATAGCAAACGGCTTCCCGATGGGTGCAGTGTTGATTGCGCCCCACTTCGAGGCTACGAAGGGTATGCTCGGCACAACATTTGGCGGTAACCATCTCGCTTGTGCAGCGGCAATAGCTGTACTCGACATCTTCGAGAGCGAAAATCTTGTGGCAAATGCTCGTGAGGTGGGCGAATATCTCCTCTCCGAACTGCGCAAAATTCCGCAGTTGAAGGAGGTGCGCGGTCGCGGTTTGATGATTGGAATGGAGATTGAAGGCTCAGGCTCGGAGATGCGTCTGCGTCTGTTGAAGGAGCATCATATATTTACGGGTGGCGCAGGGGCTTCGACAGTACGACTGCTCCCAGCCCTAACCATTACACGCAAAGAGGCTGACAAGTTCCTCTCGGCACTAAAAACACTATTAAATTAACTACTCACTTGATATGAAAAAATTTACCTGCGTAGAGGATTTGGGCTACTTAAAGGAGGCGTTGCGCGAGGCACTCGAAGTGAAGCGCGACCGCTTCGCCTACAAACACTTGGGAGAGAATAAGACGCTGTTGATGATATTCTTCAACTCCTCGCTCCGCACTCGCCTTTCGACACAGAAGGCGGCGATGAACCTCGGTATGAATGTAATGGTACTCGATGTAAATCAGGGTGCTTGGAAGTTGGAGACCGAGCGCGGTGTAGTGATGGACGGCGACAAGGCGGAGCATCTGTTGGAGGCTATACCCGTTATGGGCTCCTACTGCGATATTATCGGTGTGCGCTCGTTTGCAGGGTTGAAAGACCGCAATGAGGATTACGAGGAGCGCGTTATCGAGCAGTTTATAAAGTATTCGGGGCGACCTGTATTCAGTATGGAGGCGGCAACACGCCACCCATTGCAGAGTTTTGCCGATATGATAACCATCGAGGAGCATAAACGCACTGCACGACCAAAGGTGGTCTTGACTTGGGCACCCCACCCGAAGGCATTGCCTCAGGCGGTGGCTAACTCCTTTGCCGAGTGGGTGCTCAAAAGCGACTATGAGTTGGTTATTACCCACCCGAAAGGTTACGAGTTAGACGAGGAGTTCACTCGCGGAGCAATTATAGAGTACGACCAGCGCAAGGCGTTCGAGGGTGCTGACTTTATCTATGCGAAGAATTGGTCTGCATATTCGGGCGAAAACTACGGCAAGGTGCTATCGATGGATAAGGATTGGACAGTCGATGCCGAGAAGATGTCACTGACAAACAACGCCTACTTTATGCATTGTCTGCCTGTACGCCGCAATATGATTGTTACAGACGAGGTTATCGAGTCGCCTGCGAGCCTTGTTATTCCGGAGGCTGCCAACCGCGAAATCTCGGCACAAGTGGTCTTGATGAGAATGCTCGAAAGCCTTCTCTAATTGACAATTGACAATTTATAATTGACAATTAAAGGAATTTTTTATTTATTCAACTTTTAACTTGTTTTTGCGTCCCCAGTAAAGGGCGGAACGCCCGTCCCCAGTAAACCCACCGCTCCCAATATACCCCTCTGCCCTAACGGGCACCTCCCCTAAAACAGGGGAGGAATATAAAAAAAATCACCCGACCTGCACAATGCAAGTCGGGTGAAATAATTATTATCTAACTAATCTGTCGATTACTATTTTGCTGGGTGCAAACGAACTCGTACAGTGTAGTTCTTATGTGCAGTTGTATTCTCTGCATCAGTAAGGTAGAGTGTAAACCCTGCATATGGATCAAAAGACTTATCCCAATCAGCAGGGTAGTCATTTACAGTAAACTTCAAGCAACCATTCTCAATCGAAACCTTCTGCTCATTGCCGAATACGGTTGTTGCGTAGTTGAATGTATCTGTTTTAACTACGATCGCATCTGTTCGCGACCAAGTGTTAGAATCATAGAGCTTCAATGCATATCCATCTGCTGGTGCATTTACAACATTTAACTGAACATTGTACTCTCCGCCCTTGCCATATACATCCAAGACGAACTCACCTGAGCTACCCTCAGTAAAGCCTTCTGGGCAAGCAATTGCCGGTGCATCATTCGTGATTGGAGTCTCTACATAGTTTGCCTCGCCAGCAACTACAGTCGAGTTCTCATTTGTCTGGAATGCATACACATAGTATATCCAATCAGACTCACCGTTTGCAAATCGAGTATCAATAGAGAGCTCATAGTTTGTAAGTGTTCCCTGATTTGGTGTACCGCCAAGAGCATACTCGCAAATCAGATTCCATGCATCGCCCTGCTGAGCGTAGTTGTTATAATTGCTCTGCGACTCTGCACCTACACAGTAGTAAGCATTTAAATCCGAAGGGGTGATATCAACAACGATTCTGTCATAGTGAGTCTCCTTAACATTGATTGTGAAGGTCAAAGGCTCCACATTGGGATTTTTATTCTGCTCAACAGTTACAATAGTAGAGGTTGGTATCTCAACCTCAGTGCTCTCGCCATTCATCATAACAGAACATTTGTAAGTATAGGCAACTGTAACCTTAGCCTTGCGACTCTTTGCGTATGGATTCTCTTCACAATTCAGGTATAACTTACCGTTAGTAGAGACAGCTGCATCCAACCACTTGCAGTCTGACTCAACCGATAGCACACCACCTTCAATAGTATTTACCACCTCACAATCCAATGCTGTATAATTGGACTGATAATCAACGATAATAGACTCTTCTGCAATATTTACAGCTGGCTGTGGTAGTGATGCAACCTCAAAAACATGAATCGGTGTTGCCTGTATAGAGCTATCAGTACAAGCTTCTATATCAACACCTTGTTTGTTGATGCCAACAACTGCAAGATACATCTTCTTCTCAACTCCACCAAACAAACTATTATAAAGCGAGCAGTTCATGGTATTGCTCATCTCTGAGAGAAGTCCTAGACCATTTTGAGACATATAATAGAAGCCCAAATATAGACCACCAGAACCAATTGGACTCGCAAGCGAAGTCAACTGCTCGACAGCATACTCCTCAGGTGTTTTTGTCGAGATATGACCTGTATTAAAGTCTTGTTCCTGCAATGCAGACTCGCCAAAAGTAAATGCGCCAAATACCATCTCTGCATCTGTCGCTGTGATAGTTGCAGTTGCTCCCATTTGAGTCTGATTAGACCACTCCACCGCAAAAGTTACAAGTTCACCCTCTTCGAGCGTAAATTCAATATGCTGAAAATTCTGTTTCGACCAATCGACCACAACCTCTCCATCAACCATTTTGCTCGGCATGGCATTCACAACCAAATGACATTTTTCTCCAAATTGAAGCAGATTAATAAACTCTCCAAGTTTGATGGTTTTCGCCCCCTCTGACGCAACAAACTCTTTGACGCCGAAAGTTTCGCCAAGCTCTGATGTAGTAAACCACTGCCATAGGCTCTCATCACCACCAAAATAGGATTCTGTAATCTCGTTGTAGCCCAATTGAGTAGCAACATTATTGCTATCTTTGAATATACCCACTCTATAAACATAGGTTTTGCTATCAGGTGTCAATGTTATTGTTCTTTCACTCGACTTTACTTTGCTGATATCGACTGTCACCTCTCCGTCAAACTTCGCAGGAGCAGGTAGCGTAAAATCAAATCTTCTCCACCAAGCGCCCTCGTGCCAAAAGTTATTTGGATCTACCATATTATCTGCATTACGCGCACTCATATACCCTTCCAGATCGTATGGGAACCAATACCAACCACAACCATTATCGTCAAAATAAAATCCCATAGTTGGCGTCAAACCACTCTCCGGACTACAATAGTAAGCCTCTGATAAATAGAGTACAAGCGGAGCTCCCGGTCGAGGTTCGGCATAGTATTTGAGAATATCTGCTAAGCCACTACTTGCCTCAGGACTATCCGGTGACACCTCAGTAGCGGTATTGTTACCAAAAACATAGTATCCAATTTCACCCTGTGCATTACGGCGATAAGCATTATAAGGATTTATATTGAGCGTAGTGTCGCTCTTGATAATAGTTGCAGGATAGACATAATCGCACATGTATAGCATCTGAGGGATAGGCATCTTTCCATTGTGAGCTATTGTAGCAAGATCTGTCAAGCCCCAACGCAGACGGCGATTTTGCTGCTTTACTCGTGTAGGAACTTTAACAAAAATATCGGCACCATCTGAATATAGATTAATAAGTTTTACTCCACCCTCCTCTTCAAAGGTCGATGTGAGTTCAATACTCTTCATCGGAGAGATACAGTTACGCTCAATAGTGATATTATTTGATGTAGTCTGCTCGAACACCTCTTCGGAAGTAGTAGTAACATTTACGGTAATACCCGTCTTAAAGTTTTGTGGAGGCAACGCGATATAAAACGCCGTAGGCTCATCTTTGTCGAGTGCAACACCTTCACCACAATCGAGAGTTACACTCTTTAATATACTATCTTCAAAAACCAAAGTTCCGCCTACCTCATCATCACCTGCAACTGACGAAGCCTCTGCCAATACGCACAAGGCATTGGCCGGGTTAATTATCATACCGCCTGCAACCTGCTCCTCACTATTACCACACAAAGATATGCTCTTTACCGTTATATTGCCTGTAAATTGTAATTTGAGCCAACCGCATACATTTTTCAGTGCAAATTGAGTATAGTCGCTTTCGGCAATCATAATGCTCGAACCTACGCCATAACTATCCTTCTTATAGGTCTGTACAGGTGGCAACTTAGCCTCAACAAATCCATTGTCAGTAGTAAATAGATAATCGCTATTGTACGGATATACCACTACAACCTTATCGCTTTGTCTGTTACCCGTACCCATAGATAGACAACTTAATGTACCAGAACGGTCACCCGTTTCGCCATTGAACTGCCAACAGCCATTAGCATTCGATTTATAGAATACCGACACCTTATCACCACTTGTCCACACAGTTTTCAGACTCTCATTGAGCTCTATTCGAGAATCTTCATCATCAAACGACACCGTAATAGACTCCGGAACACCTGCGACAGGTGCCACATCTGTGGTTGTATCCGAAACACAACCTATCGCCATAAAAGCGACCAACATCGAAAGTAAAAATTTAGTCATAATAGATCCTTTTAAAAAGATTTTACACACAAACGAAATTACCAATCATAATCAGGTAATAGTTCAGGATCCTCTAACGAGCCTCCGAAACCAAACTCTGCATACACCTCTATACATTGTATATCAGGTAGAGCGTATGGTAGTTTTACCATTATTAAAACATATTTTGCCCACCAACTCCGAATGTGCTGTTAATAAACAAAGAAAGTGTGGAGTCGTTCGTTTATCTAACAATGAGCATTTGGCGTGGCTCGAAAACAAATAAACAATACCCCACACCGGCGGTATATATCGAGAATGATATATACAAACACGGTGATGAGTGCTACACTGCTTATCCCTGTTTCCACAAAATCGCCAAATTTCATTGTTAAGGATTAGCGAAACACTTTCACTAATAGTATGTACACAATCTATCGCAAAGATTGTTTTACAAAATTATAAATTATTTTTTATACTTGCTGTATTGTAGCTATTTTTTTTTAATTTTGCACTCGTATAAATTGACGATAGTTTTTTTTAGGGGTGTTAGAGTCATTAAGGGTGTTAAGGAAAATTTAATTTCCAATTCTTAGTTATGCACATAAAAGTTGTAAAAATTGGTGGTAATGTCATCGACAACGAGGCTGCATTGGAGCAGTTTGTTGCCGATTTTGCATCGTTACCCTCGCCAAAGATTTTGATTCATGGCGGAGGTAAGCTCGCCACACGCCTTGCCGAGAAGTTGGAGATTCCGACCACAATGATTGAGGGCAGGCGCGTAACCGATGCCGCTACGCTCGATGTGGTAACAATGGTATATGCAGGCTTACTCAATAAGCGCATAGTTGCCAAGTTGCAAGCCGCAGGGTGCAATGCGCTCGGCTTTTCGGGTGCTGACGGCAATATGATACCTGCCGTAAAGCGCAACCCGGAGCCACTCGACTATGGTTTTGTGGGCGATATTGAGGCGGGTAAAATCAACACTGCACTACTCGCAACGCTGCTCGAATGCGGCATTACACCCGTATTCTGTGCCATTACGCACGACACGAAAGGCTCGCTTCTGAACTCCAATGCCGACAGCGTGGCTTCGGCAGTGGCGGTGGCAGCAGCGACAATCGCTCCGACTGATTTGCTCTTCTGCTTCGAGAAGCAGGGGGTATTGCGCGATGTGGAGGATGAAAATTCGGTTATCTCATTGATTACCAAGGCAGACTACCCTACTTTGCGCAACGAGGGCATAATCTCGAAGGGCATGATACCGAAGATTGATAACGCCTTTCACGCTATCGAGCAGGGAGTAACGAGCGTTACGATTAAGCACTCGGCTCAACTCACCAACCCAACAGCAGGAACAACAATAATGTTTTCAAATTGACGAATTGACGAATTGACGAATTGACAATTAAAGGTATTTTTATTTAGGCCTGCGGCGCAAGACAAACTAATTCTGCATTCTGCATTCTGCATTTTGAATTCTGCATTTTGAATTTTGAATTTTGCATTTTGAATTATGACTGCACACGAAGCAATCTCCCTACTCCAACGGCTCATAGCCACGCCATCGCTCTCGGGCAATGAGAGTGGTACTGCCGATATTCTCGCAGCGGAACTCACTGCGCGAGGTGTTGTTGTGCGCCGTCATCACAATAATATCTACGCCCTTTCGCAGGGTTTTGATGCATCGAAACCTACATTGATGCTCAACTCGCATCAGGATACGGTAAAGCCATCTCCAGCCTACACGCGCAACCCATTCGAGCCTACAATCGAAGATGGGCGCATCTACGGCTTGGGCAGCAACGATGCAGGGGCTTCGTTAGTGTCGCTCTTCACTACATTCTGCAACAACTACGACACCTCTGCACTACCCTACAACCTTCTTTTGGCGCTCACAGCCGAGGAGGAGAATATGGGCGAGAGGGGTATGCGCTCGTTCCTGCCCCACTTGCAGGAGGAGAGTATAAAGGTCGATATGGTCTTGGTGGGCGAGCCTACATCGATGCAGGCAGCAACTGCCGAGCGAGGTCTGGTAGTTTTGGATTGCACCGCCCATGGCAAGAGTGGTCATGCAGCACGCAACGAGGGCGAGAATGCCATCTACAAGGCGATGTGCGACATCGAGCGACTACGCAACTTCCGCTTCGAGCGCGTATCCGAGCAGTTGGGCGATATTAAAATTTCGGTTACGCAGATTTCGGCAGGAACACAGCACAATATCGTACCCGATGAGTGTCGTTTTGTAGCAGATGTACGCACCACCGATGCCTACACAAATGAGGAGGTGGTGGAGTTGTTGCAGTCGGCTTTGGAGTGCGATGCCGTACCTCGCTCCACGCGAGTACGCGCCTCGGCAATTTCGCTCGCGCACCCACTTGTAAAGGCGGCACAGGCGATAGGTCGCAACACCTTCGTATCGCCTACAACCTCCGACCGCGCCATAATGCAGGGCTTGGCGGCATTGAAGATGGGCGTGGGCGACTCCTCGCGTTCGCATACGGCAGACGAATATGTACTCATAAGCGAGATTGAGGAGGGTATAACGCTCTACGACAAACTATTAGACGAATTAAAGAAGATACTATAATATGAAACTTTGGAACAAAGGTTTTGAGCCTGACAAGGCTATCGAAAAATACACCGTAGGTAACGACCAGTTGCTCGACCTTCGACTTGCGCAGTACGACATCGAGGGCTCGATGGCGCATATCAAGATGCTCGAAACAATCGGTCTGCTCGAAAAGAGAGAGTTGGAGCAACTGCTCATGGCACTCTCCGAGTTGTTGGAGGAGGCTAAAAAGGGTAACTTCGTTATCGAGGAGGGCGTTGAAGATGTCCATTCGCAGGTGGAGTTAATGCTGACACGCAAGTTGGGCGATGTGGGCAAGAAGATACACTCGGGGCGTTCGCGTAACGACCAAGTACTCGTTGATTTGAAGTTGTTTATGCGCGATGAGTTGCGCGATATTGCTCGCCACACCAAGCAACTCTTCGACCGACTTATTGCGCTTAGCGAGGAGCATAAAGATACCCTTATGCCGGGTTATACCCATTTGCAAATCGCTATGCCATCATCGTTTGGCTTGTGGTTTGGAGCCTATGCCGAATCGCTTGTTGATGATATGCGATTGGTCGTAGCAGCCTACGACACCGCCAACCAAAATCCTCTCGGCTCGGCTGCGGGATATGGCTCATCGTTCCCCCTCAACCGCGAGATGACCACCGAGTTACTCGGCTTCAAGACGCTCCACTACAACGCCGTAGCTGCACAGATGAGTCGTGGCAAGACCGAGCGAGCAACAGCCTTTGCCATAGCAGGCTTGGCCTCAACAATAGGTCGCTTTGCGATGGATATATGCTTGTTTATGTGCCAGAACTTCGGTTTTGTGTCGTTCCCCGATAACCTTACTACGGGTTCGAGCATTATGCCTCACAAGAAGAATCCCGATGTCTTCGAGATTACGCGTGGCAAGTGCAACCGCCTGCAAGCCGTACCAAACGAGATTGCCCTGCTGACCGCAAACCTCCCTCTCGGCTACCACCGCGATATGCAGTTGCTGAAAGATATTATCTTCCCTGCCACACGCGAAATTTGCGAGGTGATGGAGATGTGCGACTTTATGTTACAACATATCCGCATCAACAAGGGTATCTTGGAGGATAAGAGATACGACTATCTATTTACTGTGGAGGATGTAAATCGCTTGGTGTTGGAGGGTACTCCGTTCCGCGAGGCGTATCGCGAGGTGGGTATTGCCGTCCAGGAGGGGCGTTATACCCCGACACGCGAGGTGCATCACACCCACGCAGGCAGTATTGGCAACCTCTGCAATGATAAAATCTGCGAAAAGATGGAGAGCGTATTATCAAACATTAGATAAGAAAAATGCGGTATTAAGCCGCATTTTTCTTGTTTATACCATAGGTATATATTATCTTTGCAGTCAAAATTTAAGAGATTATAAAATTAGGTTAGTTATGGATATTCACAATGAGTTTAAGAGTGGTCTGTGGCAGAGCAAGATAGATGTTTCTGACTTCGTGCAGACCAACATTACGCCATACTATGGCGATGCTTCGTTCTTGGTTGGACCATCGGAGCGCACACAGAAAGTTTGGAATAAGTGCCTCGAAGCACTCGAAGAGGAGCGCGCACGCGGAGGCGTTCGCTCACTCGATAATAAGACCGTTTCTACAATCACATCGCATAAGGCAGGTTACATCGACCGCGAGAACGAGCTTATCGTAGGTTTGCAGACTGACGAGTTGCTCAAACGAGCAATCAAACCGTTCGGAGGTATCAATGTTGTTTCTCGTGCTTGCAAGGAGCAGGGCGTAGATGTTGATGAGAAGGTGAAGGAGATTTTCACCCACTACCGCAAGACTCACAATGACGGTGTATTCGATGTTTATCCTGAGGAGATTCGTACATTCCGTTCGTTGGGCTTCCTCACAGGTCTTCCTGACAACTATGCGCGTGGTCGTATCATCGGTGACTACCGCCGTTTGGCACTCTACGGCATCAACCGCCTTATCGAGGCAAAGCAGGAGGATTTGAAGTCGCTTCTTTCGCCTATGACCGATGCAACAATCCGCCTTCGTGAGGAGGTTGCCGACCAAATTAAGGCGTTGAAGGATATGCTCGTTATGGGTGAGTATTACGGCTTGGATTTGAGCCGCCCTGCAACCTCGGCACACGAGGCTGTGCAGTGGGTTTATATGGCTTACCTCGCATCTGTTAAGGAGCAGGACGGAGCAGCAATGTCGCTCGGAAATGTTTCGTCATTCCTCGATATCTACATTCAGTACGACCTCGACAAGGGCAATATCACCGAGGAGTTCGCACAGGAGCTTATCGATCAGTTCGTTATCAAGTTGCGAATGGTGCGTCATCTCCGTATGCAGTCGTACAACGATATCTTCGCTGGTGACCCGACTTGGATTACCGAGGCTATCGGTGGTCGCTTTAATGATGGTCGCACCAAGGTTACCAAGACCTCGTTCCGTTTCTTGCAGACACTCTACAACCTCGGTCCATCGCCGGAGCCAAATATGACTGTGCTTTGGAGTCCGGAGTTGCCTGGGTGCTTCAAGGAGTTCTGTGCAAAGGTTTCGATTGACACATCGTCTATCCAGTACGAGAATGACGACCTGATGCGTGAAGTGCGTTTCAGCGATGACTACGGTATCGCTTGCTGCGTATCGTATCAGGCTATCGGTAAGCAGATTCAGTTCTTCGGTGCTCGTTGCAACCTTGCAAAGGCGTTGTTGCTCGCTATCAACGGAGGTCGTTGCGAGAATACAGGTACACAGATTGTAAAGGGTATCCCTACATTGATGGGCGACTTGCTCAACTACGAGGAGGTACTCTCTAATTATAAGAAGGTGTTGTCGGAGGTGGCTCGTGTCTATAACGATGCGATGAACATTATCCACTACATGCATGACAAGTACTACTACGAGAAGGCGCAGATGGCACTCATCGACACCAACCCTCGTATCAACCTTGCGTATGGTGTTGCAGGTTTGTCGATTGTGCTCGACTCGCTCTCGGCTATCAAATACGGAAAGGTTACCGTTAAGCGTAACGAGATGGGCTTGACCGAGTCGTTCGAGATTGAGAAGGAGTTCCCAATGTTCGGTAATAACGATGACCGTGTTGACCACCTCGGCGTGGATTTGGTTTACTACTTCAATGAGGAGTTGAAGAAGCACCCAATCTACAAGGGGGCACAACCAACCTTGTCGCTCTTGACTATCACCTCGAATGTGATGTACGGCAAGAAGACCGGTGCAACACCTGATGGTCGTGCCAAGGGCGTAGCATTTGCTCCGGGTGCAAATCCAATGCACGGACGCGATAAGTGTGGTGCAGTGGCATCGTTGTCGTCAGTTGCAAAGTTGCGCTACCGCGACTCGCAGGACGGTATCTCGAATACCTTCTCGATTGTTCCGAAGTCGCTCGGTGTTGATGAGGCAACCCGCGTTGAGAACCTCGTAACAATGATGGACGGCTACTTCACAAAGGGTGCGCACCACCTCAATGTGAATGTACTAAACCGCGAGATGTTGATGGACGCTATGGAGCACCCAGAGAAGTATCCACAGCTTACAATCCGCGTTTCGGGATATGCGGTGAACTTCACAAAGTTGAGTCGTGAGCATCAGTTGGAGGTTATCTCCCGTTCGTTCCACGAAAGAATGTAATCTCAATAGAGGTTATTAGAGGATATTAGAGGTTGTTAGGGGTAGTTTGTGTTTCATACCCTTGACAACCTTTAATTCTAAAATTTAATTTTGCATTCTGCATTTTGCATTTTGAATTTATGAAACTAAATGTTCATTCATACGAGTCGCTTGGCACCTTCGATGGCCCGGGTTTGCGCCTTGTGGTATTCCTGCAAGGTTGCAACTTCCGTTGCCTCTACTGTGCAAACCCCGATACGATAGACCTTAAAGGCGAGTCGAAAGCTACCGACTTGGAGCATATTGTCGAGCAGGCGGTGAGCCAAAAGCCCTTCTTCGGCAAGCGTGGCGGCGTAACTTTCAGCGGTGGAGAGCCTACCGTGCAGGCGAAGGCGTTGATTCCGCTTTGCAAGCGATTGAAGGAGGAGGGTATTCACATCTGCATCGATACAAATGGCTCAATTTGGAACGAATGGGTAGAGGAGCTGTTTTCGATTGTCGATTTGGTGTTGCTTGATGTGAAGGAGCATAACCCTGCTCAGCACCTTATTCTGACCGAGCGCAGCAACGAGCAGACCTTGCGTACAGCAGAGTGGTTGGAGCGCAATGGCAAGCCGTTTTGGCTGCGCTATGTGCTTGTTCCGGGTTATAGCGACAGGGAGGAGGATATTCGCGCTTTGGGCGAACACTTCGGCAACTACACGATGTTGGAGCGTGTGGAGATTCTGCCATACCACACCCTCGGCGTTCACAAGTACGAGGCTATGGGTAAAGAGTATAAGTTACAGGGTGTGAAGGAGAATAGCCCCGAACAACTCGATAAGGCTCGCAAACTCTTCGAGGAGCATTTTAAGACAGTGTTCGTAAACTAACGGAGAGTGGAGCGTTCAGACAAGAGCCAATTAGAACGATTTTAACGATTCAAGCCACTCTATCGTTTCGTAAGTCAAAGTATCAGTACGGTCACGCCACTCACTACGGCGGACATAGTCGGCTTTGCGCTGTTGAAGAAGCGCATTGATAGGGAACAGAGGCTTACGCAAGGAGCGTTTCTGCTCTCGCTGAGATGGTCGTATAATACGAGTAAAGACACTATCTTGCGATGGACGGCGGTCTGCTTCCCACTTAAAACCTTCCAACTTGGTCGGTTGGGTTTCAGGTATCTTATCCATCGGATAGAAGGTATATGTCGGATTACCGCGATAGGTAATACCTACAATCTGCTGATTTTCAATATATGAAGTCATATCGCCCGCCTCGATATATGCCATGAGTGTAATTTCAGGAGAGTTATCCTCCTGCATATAGTATATGGTCTGCACATTTCCATTCACATCATTGCGGTATATCTGGTTATTGCGGAAGAGAGCTGTCATCTCTTTGCCTGTAACCTGATTGTAGTGTGCAGTATCTATCTCGGAGGCAGTAAGTGGCTTACCCTCGAAGTCGGCACGCACAAGTTGGCTATTGTGAGTGCGAATATGCATAATCTCCGATGTAATTTGGTTATTACCATTCCATAAAACAGGCAACTTGTAGAGATTTATCACCGAGTCTATGGTGGTCATTGTCATCGAATCACATACCGTTTGGAAATCGCTGCGGAACATCTTAACACGACTATATGCCCTAATCTCACGATATAGAGAGTCTATATTGAGTGAGTCGGCTTTTGCCATCTCCGTTGGAGAAGGGAGTGGTTTTGGGAATAACACCTCAATAATTGAGTCGAGGTTGTGATTTACTATCGTATCAAGAGGTCCAAATTCAGCCAATAATATAGAATCTACAATCCTCAATTCGGAGGAGTCAGCCATTTGAATATAGATACCTCGTTTCTCTTGACGCGCCAACTTACGGCGTAACCGTTCATCGGCACGCTCCTGAGCCTTCGCCATATATATTGAGTCGCGTATTGCCCACTTACGATACTGCTCAGCTCGCTTTGCCTGACGAGCCAATCCGATACGGTCTAATTTAGCATTTAGAGAGTCTTGTTTTATACGCTCCTCTTCCGCCTTCTCCTTGTCGTATATCGCTTTAAAGTATTCCTTAACCTGCTTGACGGTCATTGTATCGAACTTGGCAAGAGTATCAACCTTTGTGGAGTCAATTCTTACACTATCCACCTTTACGCTATCGCTCTTGACACTATCCACCTGCAATGAATCGTTCTTCAAAGAGTCTGCTTTCAGGGTATCAACCGCCAAAGTATCGAGTTGCAGCGTATCGAGTTGCGATATCATCTTTACCGAATCTGACACCATAATACTCTTTGCCAACGAATCAATCTTTACAGAATCGACCTTCGTCAAGTTCAAATGCAACGAATCTCTTCCCAGAGAGTCGAGTTGCAGAGAGTCTTTTGCGGCTCGTTTTGCGGCTTGTTTTGCAAGTTTCTCCGCCCGCTTCAAACTATCAGCGACAATCTTCTCTGCTCGTTTAATACTGTCATTGACAACCTTCAAACTATCCTTTATAACCTTTGCACGAGCCTTTTCGATACGCTTGCGCTCGGCATCTCGCACGCGAGCCTCACCAAGCAACATTACATACAAAGCATGACGCTCCGCAAGCATTGCTGCACGCTCCGCCTCGCGTTTGCGCTGCTCCTCTTTGATAATCGCCTTAACGATTTTATTAACCTCGGCAGCCTCCTCTTTAAGCAACTTTCCAAGGAGGTTTGAACGAGGATTGATAGTGTCGTTTATCAACGAATCTATCATCTCTCTGCGCAGTTCAGCCCTCGATTTAGGACGCACCTCAACACTATCCTTGACAATGGCTGTACTATCCGTAGTGCCCGAATCAATCACCGGCTCAGCACTTTGTACCTGTCGCTCCGAAGAGGTGTCAATAGTCTGCTCCGTACCGCCCTGTGCCTCCTCCGCATTAGAAGTTCTCTCTCTCTCTTGTTGCGATTTAGACTCTTGTTTAGTTCTGTGCTCTGCCCCACTTCGCTTTTTATTCGGTTTGGCAGAGTTCGCGTTCTTGTCAGGAGTTTGATTGCCTGAGTTCTTCTTACCCTTCAATGAGTCGGCAGCGGCCATCTTTGCTGCACGCTCCAACGAATCCTTACGAGCCTGCTCAATCTTCTCGCGGATAGGATAACGCGTATATACAAACATCGAATCGGAACGCACAAAGAGTGAATCTCCCTGCGAAAGGTCGTAACTGATAATCGATGGCTCCTTCGTAACAAAGACATTACCCGGTTCCTTCCAATACTCTCCCCAATCACCGAAGATTATCATCTTCTGCTTACGGTCATCTATCTGTATATTGCGTTTCAGACGAATATAGTCGCTATCACGATAGTAGTCAAGCGTATCACACAGCAACTCCTGGTCTTTTGTCAATATGTAACCATTGAGAGTTAGCGTATAGAGCTGCTGTCGCTTATCGAATGTACCTCTATCGGCATATAGGTACTCCTCATCTTCGATATCTCCCGTTTCGCTCTTGTTCCAGATATTGGTGCGCGTAAAGAATTGAGCAAAATCGGTTTCGGTATTATATACCACCGAGTCGCCTATCATATCGTACTCAGCATTGCGCATCTGTACCCTATCCACGCACACTATTTCGTGTGTATCAGAATAGAGATATCCTCTATCCGACTCCAACATATTGTCACCACTCACTAAAACTCCACCGCCAGAGTAGTTGCCTATATTGGTTTGGGTATTGAATACAAAGTTATATGTAAACAGTGTTGCCGAACCATCTACCACCTTCACAATTTTGGAATATACCTTCGCTTCATTGGTATCACCGTCATACTCGGCACGGTCACCGTATATGTATGTTGAGCCTCTATTTATCAGAACATTACCAAAACACTCGATATGTCGCTCGGTATATCGTACCGCACTATCTGCCGTAATCACCGTACCGTTGTGATGAGCCGCAAAGTTGCCGACAACGACCATTATCTTCTGTCCGTTGTAGTCCATCTGCCAGCCTTCATCGGACTTCATCTCTACATAGTCCCGTTTTGGAGTATTCTCGGACAGAGATGGTCTCTCTGCACGCTGCTGTGGCTGTGGTGCAGATAGTGAAGGGAGTCCATTGCTTCCTGCAAAGACCAAACTCGCCAAAGCTACGAGTGATACAGATATGGCTACAACCCTTCTATTCACGGCTATTTGCTATATTTAATCCAATTTTTATTCGTAAAATCACCATTACGGAATTCAGGCGCGATATAGATATACATTGATGCAATCTTCTTGTCGAGCCACTCCTTGAACTCCTTATCTCGTTTGCGTGCAAGAGCCATCTGCTCCAGTCGCAGATAATCCTCATCAAGCGAGGCATTGTGAGCAGGTATAATCTTTAAGAGTTTCACAACCTTAACCAACTCATTACCCATCATATCGTTCGAACGGAATGGGGCTGAAATTTCACCCTCTTTTAGACGGCGTATAGCATTGTAGTCATCAATACTCTTACCGCCCATAGCTCCGAAATCCTCCTTCAAGAACTTCGTTGCTGTAAGTTTGGCATCGTAGGCCGAGTATCTCTCCAACAAGTCGTGATTGGTTACAACTCCACCATTCTGCTTAGAGTGTCTGTCGTCAGAGTGCTTGCGCGCAGCCTCCTCAAACGACAATGAATCCTTCTTTATAAGATTTACAAGACTATCCAAATCGCGCATAGGGGCAACAATCTCATCTACCGTATAGGTTGGGCGCAACAAAATGTGGCGACAGTGATAGAGTTGTCCTTTCTTATCAATGAGTTGAATGAGATGGAAGCCGAACTCCGACTCCACAACCTCCGATACCTGTCCGGGTTTCAACTCCGCCAACGCATCGGCAAAAGGTTTTACGAAACCTGCCAATGGTGCAGGCTCCAACTCGCCGCCCTGAATGGCTGAACCATCTACTGAATACATACGCGCCAAAGTTGCAAAGCGAGTCTTGCCCGTAATAATGCGCTCTCGCATCTCGACCAGACGCTCGCGAGTACGCAACTTTGCCTCCTTCATATTCTTCGGGAACATCGTAATTTGAGCGTACATATATTGCTCGGCTATAATCGGCAAACTATCCCTATCTATCGAGTTGTAGAAACGCTCCACCTCACCAGGTACAATTTTAGTCTTGCTGACTACCGTCTGTTGCATACTCTGCGCGTAGGACTGTTCCTCGATTTGTCGGCGCAAGAGATCGCGAATATGATATATCGCCATGTGACTCTTCCTCTCCAATGCAGAGATAGAACCTTCGTGGTCTATCATCGACTGCACCTGTTGCTCTACTCGTTGAACAACTTCGGCTGTGTTTATCTCTACCGAATCGAGCAGAGCCTGATTGTAGAGTAACTTCTGCAACATGAGATTTTCGAGAGCCTCATCTTGTGCCGGACGGTCTGAGGTATAGCCCTCGGAACGGCGTTGTTCCGTAATCAACTTCGCCGCCTGTTGTATATCCGAGTAACTCACCGATGAGTTCCCCACAACCGCAACCACCTTATCAAGCATCACAAATCGTTTCTCGGCAACAACAACCGAAACAACGATTATAGTACAAATCAATATCGAGAGTAACTTTTTCATATTTTGGTTTTTAGCCATTAGCCATTGGCCATTGGCTTTTTAATTTTGCATTTTTAATTCTTAATTCTGCATTAAATCTATTCATAGATTTTGGCGTGTCCCGAAGAGAGTGCATTATTCATAATTCGTCTCTCCTGACGATGTATTACATCCGAACGATGACGATTTATCAGAATTTGCCTTATATTCTCCTTTGCCATATCGAGTGGCATTGTGTCACCCACCTTCAATACGCTCCCTATTCGGAAGTAGTATAATGTTTTATTCTGCTGTATTTTCTGTATCTTGCGACTACTGAGAAGTTCATCATGGCGAGAGGTACGCAACAGTGGCAGATTGCTCAGAAAATCCGAGAATGACACCCACTCATCGAATTGAAGATGCAGCAGATTGTTCTTGCGGCACAACTCTGCGAAGTCCTCACGATGCTCCTGCTTTGAAGAGTCAAACCACTTCAACATCTGCTCTCGGCGGCGGAACTTTTCGTCCATAGCAAAAATCTCACCCTTAACCATCGGGTGGGTAATGCGAAAGTCAGACTTGTGGGTATTATAGTATGCGGCAATATCTTTATCGGTAATCTCTCCGCACGGCTCTGCTTCGAGAAAATGTTTGTCAAGTCGATGCACCAACAACGAACGGCGATACTCTTCGACCATACGGTCTATATCGGATTGCGACTGCGAGAACAACTTCTCCGCCTCTTGCTGTTTGAGCTGACCTACTATCCACTTCGAAATAAAGGCTTGCGAGTAATTGATACTATCCTGTTTATCGATACCTCTTGGCATTGCAGCGGCCAACTCCGAACGATAGAGATAGGCTGTGCCAACACGAGCAACCATCTCATCATCAGCCTTATATCCCGACCAAGAGTTGCACGCATGCACACACGCGAGCGACAACACTACAACCGATATTTCGTAAAATCTACGCATACAACCTGCAAAGATAGTAAATTTCACGAAATAAAACGAGAGAATTACAATTTTATTGTAAATGTGGGTAGGAATGGGAAACTCCGAGCGTGGTCAAGGCGCAACTTTTTTAAGGAGTTTAAGGAATTTAAGGAGTGCGCTTTCCGTTTTAATCCCACTGCGTGGGCTTTTCTTCCTTGCGGCTCGGCATAGTGCAAACAAGTTTGCCCTCTGCTCTCGCTCCGCTGCGTCAGTTCCGTTTTCCGTTTTATTTGTAGTCCTTCGGTGTTGCGGTGCCGTAGGTTTGTCCGCCATCGCCATCTGGTCGCATCTTATTCCACACCTGCGCAAGGAACGGATTGCGCTTCGCCTCCTCATCGAATCGCCAAGGTGCCGGCATGCACTCATCACACCAATGACCTCCGAGCAGTACCAACGCAGGCGAAGCCTCAAAGCGATGTCCAAAGGCACACTCCCACTCCAACTTTGTAGCAAGGTCGCCCTTTGTCATCGTTTCGGACAGACACTTTCCTCCACGAAACTCCGCAGCCTGACGCATATCCTCGATATTGAGTTCTGCAAGAGGTTTGGACTCATCGTAGCCATGCGAAAGTCGCTCCGCCGCCTCCTCGCCCGCAAGGTGGATATCACTCATCTCCTCCCACGAGCCTATTTTTTCACGCTCCTCGCGCGAGCCAAAGTACGCCTTTATGCGCTGTTCGTTATTGGTTTTAAGCCAACCGAGAGTGCCGAAAATCTTGTCGCTTGCGATATAACGCATAACGGGTTTCAGCAACCACGCAGGGGCAATTTTAGCCAACGAATAGAACCAAGGCAAGGTGCTTGCCATCTGTGCAAAGTACTCCCCGACAGGTATATTTGCGCGGAAATGCAGATACTCCTCCAACTTATCCGAATCGAGGTAGTATTGCCCATGAAAATTGTGCGTAGCAAACCACTTTACATCGAAAATCTTTTCTGGTGCAGGACAGTTGATAGATTTGAGCAGATAGCACTCGAAATCGTAGTTTGTCAAGCGATACTCAGCGCCACTGCCGATATTGTAGAACTTGCACCAGAACTCCTCCGGAACATCATCGCCGCAGACATTCGCCAGCAGACGCCCCGAATCCTCAACCGTAGCCCACTCCAACACGCCACGAATAGGCACATGGAACATTATCGGGTCCATATTTTTGAGGATTGCAGGATAGAGAATACCTGACTGACGAAGGCTCACCCAATGCTTCAATCCCGACTCAGCAAAAATGCGCTCTGCACGACATTTTGAGATGGCGTAATAGTCGAATATCGAGGGAAAAATCGGGTCGCCCGTACGCCCCCAATGCAGTGGTTCACGGCGGTCGCCCGTCTGCGCAACACTGCCGATATATACAACCTTTATCGCATCGCTATTCGGCTGTGCTTTAACCGCTTTCACGACATTCTCCGCAGCCGTAACATTGACCTTCAAAACACTCTTCGGCTTATAGTCGGCACTTGGCGAAACCATACCTCCGACATGCAATACATAGTCCGCCCCCGATGTCGCATTTAGAACATCATCATAGTTCAGCAAATCACCCCATACAATACGAATTTCATCGCCATATTTTGCCATCTTTTGGCGATTGCGCTTGGTATCACGCACGAGTACCGTAATATCAAACTTATCCCTTCGGGCGAACAGTTCGGCAAGTCCCGCCGACCCCATAACACCGGTTGCTCCGGTTAGAAATACACGCTTTTTCAAGTTGAGAATTGAGAATTAAGAGTTTCTTTTCGGTTTCTTTCGTCTAAAAACTTTGAGATATGCTTCGATGGAGCAGGCTAAAAATATCGCCGTAGCAACACCATAAACTATCCAGTATGCCACTCCGCCACCAATAATATCGTAGAGCGACATATCGCCCACTCCGCAACATATCATCGCAAACGCCAGGGTATTGTTTATAGAGTGAATGATGATGGTCGTATAGAGTGAAGAGGTACGCACATACAAAACACCAAAGATAATACCCGCCACAACCGCCACTATTGCAGTAGCGATATCGAAATGTATCAATCCGAAAAATAGTGATGAGAAGAGTATCGAGGTTTTTACTCCTAATCGCTTGTGGAGCACCTCAAATATCAAACCTCTACACAACAACTCTTCCAGTACGGCAGCCGAAACAATCGCCGTAAAACACGCCCAAAAGCCTCGTCCAAATCCGCCTCCCTCGCTCTGAGGTAATTGTGACATCAGCGGTTCGAGAATAATTTGCGCAGAGAATAGCCATAACGCTCCAACCAGAACCACACTCGGATTGAAGCCCGATGCCGAATGGTTGATATGGATACTTCTCTTACCGCCACGCAGACGGACATAGAGCCACAATGCACCTATCGAGAGGAGAAATGATACCGGATAAGATATTGCGACATATCGTCCGAGAGCCTCCTGCTCGTTCATGTATGTTTCGATATCCACAGCATCTATTGCACTTGTCGCAGGTGGGACAAATCCCAACAAGTTTGCCACCATTCCGGTCAGCATCTGCACCGTAAAAAAGAGTAGAAGCATCACAACCATATCGCCTACGGTCGGAAATCTTCGTATTTTATAAGTTCTCTCCATGGTCAATTTAGTACTCTTTTCGAGTGCGAAGTTAAGCATTTTCGAGTAAAAGCGAAAGTTTATTTGGGTAAATCAAATTAAAATTATTAAATTTGCCCGATTATTATTTATAATAACTCACGGAAAGAGTTTGACCAATATGGGTAAAGTTGTAGCGTTAGCAAACCAAAAAGGTGGCGTGGGAAAGACCACCACCGCCATAAACCTCTCGGCATCAATTGCATTGCTCGGTAAGAAGGTACTTCTTATCGATGCTGACCCGCAGGCAAATGCAACATCGGGTTTGGGATTCGACATCAATGCGGAGGGTATCTACGAGTGTATCACAGGCTCGCGTACTGCCGAGGAGGTTATGCTCCACAGCGAAGATGTCAAGAATCTTTGGGTCCTGCCTTCGAGCATCAACCTTGTTGCTGCCGACACTGAGCTCCCATCAATGGAGAACAGCCACCATGTCGTAAAGGGCATTATCGAGAGCGTGCGCGATAGGTTCGACTATATCTTTATCGACTGCTCGCCATCGCTCGGTTTTACTACTGTAAATATCCTTACGGCAGCCGACTCGGTACTTATTCCGGTGCAGTGCGAATACCTCGCCCTCGAAGGATTGAGCAAGTTGCTCAACACGATAAAAATTGTCAAGGGAAATCTCAATCCATCGCTCGAAATTGAGGGCTTCCTCCTTACGATGTATATGCGTAACCGTCTGAACAATCAGGTGGCAACCGAAGTGCGCGAACACTTCGGCCCACTCGCCTATGACACAATAATTCAGCGAAATATCCGTTTAGGTGAAGCACCTTCACACGGAAAGCCTATTATGCTCTATGACGCCTCGGCAAGCGGAGCAACAAACTATCTCCTCTTGGCAAAGGAGTTTTTGAAGAGAAATCGTAAAAAAGCAACTAAATAATGAAACAGAAAGGACTTGGGCGTGGATTAGACGCTCTGTTTGGTGGGAACATAGAGGTTAAGGCTAAGCCTATGGAGGAGATGAGCGAAATCCGTATTGCGGATATCGTTCCTAACCCGACACAGCCTCGTACCGAATTTGACGAGGAGGCTCTCGAAGAGTTGGCAGAGTCTATTCGCCAATTGGGACTTATCCAACCCATAACGGTAAAGCGCAGTGGCGACAAATATATCATCATCAGCGGTGAGCGCCGCTGGCGTGCAGCCGAGAAGGCGGGATTGGAAGCATTGCCTGCATATATCCGCGAGGTTGATGACACAACACTTCACGCTATGGCTCTCGTGGAGAATATCCAGCGCGAGGACCTCAACGCCATCGAAATTTCGCTCGGCATGCAACGACTTATCGAAGAGTGTGGTCTGACACAAGAGGCTCTTGCCGAGCGACTCGGCAAGAAGCGTTCGACCGTAGCGAACTATCTCCGCTTGTTGAACTTGCCTAACGAAGTGCAGTTTGCTATCAAGGGCGGTATAATCTCGATGGGACACGCCAAGGCCATTGCATCAGCAGAGAGCAAAGCGAAGCAGTTGTCGTTGCTCAAACGATGTGTAAAGAGCAATCTTTCGGTGCGCCAGCTCGAAGATTTGGTGCGCCTTGCATCAGAGAAGCGTCAGAAGCCTGTTCTCGCTACTGACGAGGAGTATCCTGAATCGTATAGTCGTTTGGTAGAGTATCTCGAAAAGTTCTTCTCGCAGGATATCTCAATCAAGCGAGGTAAGAACGGAGGGGGTAAAATTGTTATTGACTTCGCTTCTGACAAGGATATTGAGAAGTTTGTACAAAAGTTCAGCAAGTTATAGACAGCTCTTCATTTTGAGGTTTAGAGGATTACATATCGGGCAAGTGGCAAAAGGCAGAGGTTTCACTATTCTGCTTACTGCTCTCTTTGTCTGCATATCCATATTGGCAGAGGCTCAGACCAACCCATTCGCCCGTCAAAGGCGAGGTGAGCGTACCATAATCCGCAGTGGTCAAATATACAAGCCCGACTCCGTAGAGACAGCTCGTGCCGACTCTATCCGAATAGCACAATTGGTCGATACACTGAAAAAACTAACACCAGACTCGTTAGCCACAATCAGTGATTCGCTTCGCATGCAACTTCCCGACTCAATACGAAAAACTGTTTTTGGCAGACTAATGTCTGATTCATTGGGGATAGACTCACTAAGGCGTGATAGTCTTGCTCTCGACTCGCTCGCCAAGGATACTACTCTCACCGAGCGACAACGCAAACGCCTTGAACGCAAGGAGGGACGCACACCATTCATTAGTGATTCGATGTCATTACGCAATGTCTGCATTGCATCGGCCATTATGCCGGGTTTCGGACAGATTTACAACAAGCAGTACTGGAAACTGCCGATACTCTATGGTACGGTTGGAGCATCGCTTGGATTATGCTTGTGGAGCAACAGCAAATACAAACCGTTAAAGACGAAGTTTGACGCCATGACAGACAAGAGTCTGTTGCGAACACCTGAGTTGAATGCACTGCAACACAACATGATAAAGTACAACACGATGAAGCAGGTGTTTATGGTAACTACCATAGCCTCGTACCTATACTTCATCGGTGATGCCTGCATAAAGTACTCAACAAACGAGGTTTCCCGCATCAACAAAGCTACGACACTCGCCATGATTTGTCCGGGTGCCGGTCAGATATTCAACCAGAGTTATTGGCGTGTACCTATCGTTGTCGGAGGTTTTGCAACCACAATATACTGTATTGATTGGAACAACCGAGGATTTCAGCGATTCAAGAAGGCATATCGTCTAAAAGCCGACTATGACGCAAATCCTGACCTCTACCCAGATGGTTCATTAGACGAATTTGGAGGTAGATACTCGGCTACATTCCTCAAAAATCTTCGTAACAGCTACCGCCGTAACCGAGATTTGTGTATAATCCTTACGGCAGGACTCTATATATTGCAGATTGTCGATGCGCATGTCGATGCACATCTGCGAGATTACGACATCTCGAAGGATTTGAGCGTCAGCCTATCGCCTGTCGTGGGATACTCCTACAACCGAATGTCGCCATATAGCGGCGGAGGGGCTACACTCGGTATGAGCCTTGGTCTTACATTCTAAAAATGATTATGCTTAAACGAACCATACTACTGCTCGTTCTCATTGCGCTATGTGTACCCACAACATCGACAGCCAAACGCAATAGGAACAAGTCGCAAACAGTTGTCGTACCCGTATATGACACTATACGAGTGGTAATTACCGATACCATAAAAGTTGAGCCAAAGCCTGCACCACGCATCGACACTTTGCGCCTTGCACACTCCCCTGTCGAGATAGACTCGCTTGTAGAGGTTTGGGCTGTACGCCACCAAGCGCAGAGTGAACAAAGTTTCTTCGACACATACGCAGGCGATGACGACACGACAGAGAACACTCCTGTTGATTCGCTCTATAAGCAGCGACTGCTGGATATGGTTTCACCCGTACACCTACCCTACAACTATATCGTACGCAACTTCATCAACCAATATCTCAATGGTCGTTGGAGTTCACTGTCGAGCGTTCTTGCACTATCGAAATACTACTTCCCGATTATAGAGGAGGAGTTGCACGCTGCGGGGTTGCCATTAGAGTTGCGCTATCTGCCAATTATTGAGTCAAACCTCTCCATTCGTGCCACCTCTCGCATGGGAGCTGTGGGATTATGGCAATTTATGCCTGCTACGGGCAAAAATCTCGGTTTGGAGATAAACTCATTGGTCGATGAGCGTTGCGATGTTCTGAAATCAACCCGCGCGGCCTGCAAATTCTTAGCATACCTATATAAAGTATATGGGGACTGGACACTTGCAATTGCCGCATACAACTGCGGTCCCGGCAATGTTAATCGCGCCTTAGCCCGTGCTGGCGAAGAGTGTAAAACCTTCTGGGATATATACGATTTTCTGCCACGAGAGACACGAGGATATGTGCCGAAATATATCGCTGCGGCGTATGCCTACACCTACCACAAGGCGCACAATATAGAGCCAAAAGCGACACCCGATTGTATCGCTACCGATACGGTAATGGTAAATCGTGTGATGCACCTTGGGCAGGTGGCATCGACACTTAACATTCCGATTGAGACGCTGCGTGATTTGAATCCGCAGTACAAGTTGGATATCGTACCGGCAACAAAAAAGTCCTATTCGTTGCGACTTCCTACACGCTATACGAGTGAGTTTATCTCGAACGAAAAGGCTATCTACGAGAAGGATTCGCTCTATTTGAAGGAGTATCTCAACCCCGCCAACTTGGAGAAGAAGCGTGCCGAAGGTGTCGGTTATATCTACACCGTGCGCAAGGGCGACAATCTCGGAGTTATCGCAAAGCGCAACCGCTGTACAGTCAAGGAGTTGATGAAGTGGAACAGGTTAAAATCTACGGTTATTCGCCCCGGACAAAAACTCCGTATCGAGAAACCGAAACCGAGAGGATAAATAATGAGCCTGTCTAACAAGTTTTTTGTTAGGCAGGTTTTTGTTGTGTTTGTTTTTTTTGTGGGGGGTGTTTTTTTTGAGTATTTTCAGGTTGTAAATTTTGCTAATTGAGAAATAATAACTACATTTGATATAGAAATATGCGATAGCTGATGGCTATTGCTGGTATGTTCACCAACTGATTGTCGGCTTACAAAGGTTCAAAATAAAAATAACGA
>JAZOBZ010000108.1:0-3872 GCA_045596245.1 Alistipes sp.
TATTGTTCTATCAACGAGATAGACAGATGTTCCTCGCTCAACTGCCTCGTCATCTATCGTGGAGTCGGGCTTGACATAGTGGGTAACATCGGCAATATGGACACCGACCTCCCACTTGCCCTCGCCAATCGGGCGTACCGATAGTGCATCGTCAAAATCCTTTGCATCTGCCGGGTCTATCGTGAGGGTTGGCACTTGACGCATATCCCTACGCTCGGCAATATCGCGCTCGGTGATGCGACCATCTATCGCCTCGGCAGCCTTTACAACTTGCTCCTCGAACTTGTACGGCAGGTCGTATTCGAGCAGAATGGCGTGCATCTCGGCATCGTTATCGCCCGCCTCGCCAAGCACATCAACCAACTCGCCCTGTGGCAGGCGGTCGCCATTGCGCCAATCTACGATGCGTACGGCAACCTTGTCATCTTGTTTGAGGTGGGGATATTTTTTGAGCGAAATGGCAATATCGACAGGCATCTTGCGCGAGTCGGGAACTACTATTGCGGTAGTTTTCGATGCTATATCCACACGACCTGCATAGCAGCGGTGTGAACGCTCCAAGACCGTCGATATTTCGCCCTCTTTTGCTCCGTTGCGCGATGTGTGGGTTACGATAACCTCCACGCGGTCGCCATTCAGAGCGTTGTGGGTATTGCGCTGATGCACAAATACATCGCTCTCCAACTCCTCGCACTGCACATACATTGCACCCGAGGCGGACATATCGACTACGCCCTCGTAGCGTGGCATCTTGCTACGGCTCAGATGGTACTTTCCTCGCCCCTCCATCTCGATATAGCCCTGTTCGAGCAGGTGGTCGAGTATGCTCATCGTGAGGTTGCGACCTTCGCGGTCTGCTCCGCCCGATGCGGCAGCGAGATATTTTAGTGTAAACCGCTTCTCGGGCATCTCGCGAAATGCATTCACGATAAATCCCGCACGGTCGTTAAATGAAATTTTCTTTCCTTGTTTCGTTGTTCGCTTTGATCTTTTCTCTTTCATCTTATTCATCTTTTTTAACTTTCAGCCGCTATCTTACAGCTTTCCTACCGCAAATTTAGCAAATTTTTACCCATAATATCACGACTATAAGAAATAATTTCTAAATAAAAGCAGAAGCCTGCCTAACTTCTATTGTTAGACAGACTTCTGAAAAGTGAATCAATATCTTATAGTGGATTTTAGTACTCGATGCTCTTTGCGAGAATGCTTGTTCCCCAATTTGCACTCTTAGACTTAATCTTAGGCAACTCTACAACCTCGCCAGCCTTAACATCGCGCTCAGCAATATACAATGTAGTAGCCAACTTTCCATCTTTTGCACAACGAGTATAGGTTGAAGTGAGAGTTGTCCAACCATTCTTGCGAAGTGCAGGATGGCCCGTTGCAAGTAGGTAAATCTTACCATCAGCCTGCGCTGTAATGGTACCACCTACGCTCTCCATACCCTTCTCAACAGGTGCAGGAACCAACAACTCGAAGCCCTCGAACTCCTTTGGATATACATCGCTCATTACGAATGTATGACCTTCCCAGAGTTGTGCACCCTCAGTGAGTTTAGTACGAGTATAGCCCTCACCCTCAAATTGAACAGCAATCTCCGATGGCTTCTCTACATAAGGACGAGCGCTCAAAGAACGACTCTTGTCAGAACGGAATGGCGCAAGTGGAAGTCCCTCTGCCGAGAATACATTACCCATATCCTCGTTGAAGCAGTAACGAACTGCCACAGGAGCCTCAACGCCCTCTGCCCAAACTACAACCTCTTTGCCCTCAATCTTTGCCTCTGCTACCGAGAAGATTAGGTTCTTCTCATTCTCAGGGTCCTTAACACCGAGTTGGAAACCGTTGATACGGCCCTCGCCCTTCTGCGCGAGAGTTGTAGGTACATTCTTGAATGCAACGCGTACACTGTTGCCCTCAACAGTCATCGACTGATATGCAGGCGAACGGAATGGAGCATCGCTCTTCTTGTAGTGAGCACCCAGAGCACACAATGCCAAACGGTGAGCAACATCTGTCTTCTTTGGTGGGTGAATATCGCCCGGAACATGGTTCTGGTCGTTAGTTACAACCAACTCACAGTTTGCAGTGCGAGCAGCCACCTTATCCTGTGCCTCACGAACGATAGCACCCTTGTTACCCTCGTATAGATGAGGAACAATCTGAACGATATAGAATGGCAACTCAGGATTACGGAACTCCTCACGCCACGACTTAACCAGATTGTTGAGCAACGAGTAGTAGTAGTTAGAGGTGGACCATACATTCGAGCAACCTTGATACCAGATAACACCTGCTATGGTAGCATAGCGGATAGGATAGATATTTGCATTGTGGAGTTGCGAAACTCTCTTATGTGGCTTCTTCTTTTTCGAATAGTTTGCGATTTTTGCCAACCTCTTATCCTTGGCACTATTCTTTGCTACATAATCAGCACTTATCCAACTCTCAATGGTTGTACCGCCATACGATGCATCGATAAGACCAACAGGCACATCTAAGGCCTCCTGCAACTCCTTACCGAAGCCATAACCTACGGCAGTAAACTTAGCCAAAGCCTTTGGATTGCAAACGCTCCATTGTGTCTTGTGCTTCTTCTGTGCAGGAACCTCATTCTGAGGAGTGGTAGCCCATATACGACCTGTATCGTAGAGACGAATTTTGGAGTTTGCAGGGTTCTTCAAATCTGCCTTCATCTCAGGGTCGCGCATTACATACCACTGCATATTCGACTGACCTGAGCAGAGCCAAACCTCACCGAATACAACATTTTCCAATACCTCAACATCTTTACCTGCTTTGATTGTGATAGTGTGAGCATCGTAACCTGCTTTGAGAGTTTGTACAGGCAAAATCCAGAAACCCTCAGCATCAGCCTTGATTTTTACAGGCTTTCCTGCAACCCAATCGCAATCGATTGTAACCTTTGCATTTGGCTTTGCCCAACCCCAAAGATTAACAGTGGTGGAGTGTTGGAGAACCATGTTACTGCCAACGAACGATGGCAATGTAAGCTTCTGTGGCGCGTCCTGAGCCACAACGGTAGCAGCCGAGAAGAACATCGCGACTACTGCCAACAAGATAAATTTTAGGTTTTTCATAAAATACTACTTTTTGTTAAACGAAATGCTTTTATACTTTCACGCTACAAATATAGTGTTTTTTGCAAAATAATGGTACTAAAAAGAGAAAATTATGTCTTGGCATTACAACAGCAAGCAACACAATATACACCAAAAGGAGAGAGTTGTCCACAAATTGTGCAGACAACTCTCTCTTATTTGGAGTAAAAAGGTGTTTAATACTCGATGCTCTTTGCAAGGACGAGTGTTCCCCAACGATTACTAATCTTAGGTAACTCTACAACCTCGCCAGCCTTAACCTCACGCTCTACGATGTAGAAAGTAGCGGCCAACTTACCATTTATTGCACAGCGAGTGTAGCACGAAGTAAGAAGGTGCCATGGAGCTTTACGAGTAGCTTTGTTAATAGAGGTGAGCATGTAAATCTTACCATCAGCCTGTGCGGTAATGGTACCACCTGCGCTTGATTGTCCCTTTTCAGCAGGCTTTGGAACCAACATCTCGAAGCCCTCGAACTCCTTTGGATATATATTGCTCATAACGAATGTAAAGCCTTCCCAAAGTTGCGCTCCCTCAGCGAATGTAGTGCGAGTGTAATTCTCACCCTCGAACTTGATGGCAATCTCCGATGGCTTCTCTACATAAGGACGAGCGCTCAAAGAACGGCTCTTGTCAGAACGGAATGGAGCAAGTGGAAGTCCCTCTGCCGAGAATACATTACCCATATCCTCGTTGAAGCAGTAACGAACTGCCACAGGAGCCTCAACGCCCTCTGCCCAAACTACA
>JAZOBZ010000109.1:0-6517 GCA_045596245.1 Alistipes sp.
ATTTTCGCGCATTGCCGCCAATAGCTCGGTCAGATAGCATTGTGCCGAGGGGATTTCCTCAACCTGTACACGACTACCGAGCGACTGTGATTCGGTGAGGATATTGCTTATCGAGAAGGCATTGAGCAACCACGACGAAAGCCCGTTTTTCGCCAACTTTCCCTGTTCTGCGATATAATATTTAGTCGTGCGCTCATCACACACAATGTGAATGTGAAACAACTCCTCAATCGCCTCGCGGTGGTTGTGAAAGGTGCGAATTGCCAACGGCTTATTGTCATAGTGAGCACTCTGCTTCCATCGCTCGGCAATCTCCTTAAACGAAAGGGGAGCGTGTCGATAGATGGCATCGACTAACCAAAAATAGCGTTTAACTGGATTTGCAATCATAGTTTGTTTCTCTTTTCTGCTACAAAGATAATATGGGTTATCTGCCAAATAGTTGCAGATAGTGGTTATTTTTCAAAAATTATTCTTGAAATAACCCTGTTTGGTCGCCATTTCGAAAAAATGTGTAACTTTGGAGTGGCATACATCTTGAACTATTTGGGATAAAAACAGAGCGATATGAAAAAGATTGTGATTGTGGACGGTGGTCCGCGAAAAAATATGAATACTGCGCAGCTGTTGCAGCGAGTTGCCGAGGGTGCAAAGTCGGTTGGTGAGGATGTTGAGGTTAAGAGTGAGCGACTCTATGACATTGATTATAAGGGTTGTACATCGTGTATGGCTTGCAAACTCAAAGGCAAAGCATTGAACATCTGCCGCTTTCGGGATGCGTTATCGCCACTCTTGGACGAGATTGCCGAGGCTGACGGATTGGTGCTTGGCTCGCCCATCTATTTTGGCGAGGTGACGGGCAAGATGCGTGCCTTCTTGGAGCGTCTGGCGTTCCCGTGGCTCTCGTACAACGATTACAGTCTGACTGCACCGAAGCGTATGCCGGTGGTGCTTGTCGAGACGATGAACGGCACGCCGGAGCGCAACAATAGCAACCATTTCGGCACGATGGAGTGGTGCCTCACAACGGCCCTCAGCGAGCCCGAGCGCATCATTGGCTACAACACCTGCCAGGTGGCGAAATACGACAATTACGAACTCGGCAGCTTCTCCGAGGAGGCAAAACACGCTTGGCGCGATGCCCATTGGGAGGAGGATTTGCAACGAGCTTACGATGCCGGCCGCAAGATGGCAGAGCAGTAAAAGGTTGTAGTTTGGAGATTGAGAGAAAAAGTTGAAACTTTTTCTCTTTTTGTTGCCGATTGTCAGAAGTTGTCAAAACTATGGGGTTACTTTGTCGCAAAGTAACCCTTAACTGTTTTATGTTATGTCACTTTGGGATTGGCTGCTTGCAGCATGGATTTATGAGGAACTGTTCGATGACGACTCGGACACCCCTTCGCACGACAACACTCGCGACTATGATTCGTCATACGACTTCGATGATTATGAGTAGGATTTTTAGTAATTCTCGACACCTCGCATTGAAATAATGTTTAACTTTGTAAGGAATTGTCTAATAAATCATATCCTATGAGTACACTTGAACGGGCAATAGAGATAGCAACCGAGGCTCATCGTGGGCAGTTTGACAAGGCAGGGAATGACTATATCGGTCATCCGTTGCGTGTTATGGCGGCGGGAAAGACAACCGAAGAGAAAATTGTCGGCGTATTGCACGATGTTGTGGAGGATACCGACTGGACCTTTGAGCGTCTTGCAGCCGAGGGCTTTTCGGGAGAGATTATCGAGGCGCTGCGATGTGTAACCAAATTGTCGGAGAATGAGCCATACGACAAGTTTATTGCTCGTGTCAAAGAGAATCCTTTGGCAGTGGCGGTCAAGCTCAACGACCTCTCGGATAATATGGATATTCGTCGATTGCCCTACATTTCAGATAAGGATGTAAAGCGATTGAAGAAATATTTGAAAGCGTATAAGCAGCTAACGGGAACGCCCACCTACTCGGTATTTGCTTGCCAGCAGGAGTACCCCAATGCCTACAAGCCGTGGACAGAGGAAGATGATTTAGAGCTAACCCAAATGTGGTGTGAGGGTGCAACAACCAAAGAGCTTGCTGCCCATTTCCAACGTAAGCCTAGCGCCATCACCTCCCGAATCAAAAAGTTGGAGTTGGTGGAGAAATATGGAGAAAAAATTAAAAACTAAAATTTAAAAGTATGAATCAGAAAATAGACATAACCGGCAACTGGAATATTCAAAGGGTTTTTAATGAACTTGAAAATGGCAATATGAAGATTCCTCGTTTTCAGAGAGGCTATGTCTGGGAGCGTTCTAAAATTGTGAAGTTGCTTAATAGCATTCTTGAGGAGCATCCTATTGGCTCATTTTTTATTTGGGAAGCAGACGCAAAATATGCTAATTTTTGCAGGGAAATAGAAGAACTCGGATTTCAACAAAAGCCTGATGCTGGTAAATTTAAATTTATTATAGATGGGCAGCAACGTATAACCTCACTGTATGTTGCTTTGATGGGAAAGCAGCTTGGCAATGTTGATTATGCTTCAATATGTTTTAATCTTGATCGTAAGCGCTTTCATATACCGACATTAAAGACTGAGCCAAATAATATCCCGGTGTGGAAAATTTTTAATCAGTCGGAGCTGGCTGCTATTCAAATGGAATATGTTAAAAGGGATCCTATAACAGGTGTCCATTATATGGAGGTAATGAACGAATGTCGAAGGATTCTTGATAATTATCCAATTAGCCTTATAAAGACTCTCAATGTTGAACTAGACGAGGCTGTTACAATCTTTGAAAATATTAATCAGGGCGGAAAACGTCTTTCTCTATTTGATTTAGTACATGCTTCTGTTTGGAGTACAGAGTTTGATTTAAGAGAGTTAATATCTACGTTTAATGAAGAGGATGCGATAAAAATATTCGGGAAGTTATCACCTGAAACATTTACGCAGTCCTTATCTCTCAATGTATGTAATAACTGCCAGAAGGCAAATCAATTAAATCTGTCGACCCAAGAGTGCCAAAGCGTTTGGGTTCGGACACTGGAGTGCTTACGCCTATCCATAGATTTTGTAAAAACACTCGGTGCACAAAGAATTGATATTCTGCCTTATGAATCATTGCTGCCGGTTTTGCAATACTATTTCTACAAAACAAAGAAAAATAATATAAATAACAACCATCTGCAATTAATCAATACGTGGTATTGGACCACCGTATTCTCTCGTAGATATTCAAGTTCAACACTTACTAGAATGAAAGAGGATGCTGATTGGATATGTCGAATTGTTGATGGAAATACAGAAGAGAGAAAATTTGCCATAACAACATCTTATTCGGAGTTGAGAAAGATTAATATGAAGAATAAATCTGTGGTTAAGGATGGTGTATTATGTATTTTGGCGACAAATTGTCCAAAGGATTTCAACAATGGTCATATTGTTACCCTTGATAATACAAACGCATCTCGTGCCAACGCAAAGGAGAATCATCATTTCTTCCCATATTCGAGATATGACGATTTTAGTATAACTCAGAATGATGTTAATAGTTTGTTGAATTTTGCTTTTATATCTAAAACCCTAAATGGCTCCATTAACAACAAACTACCATCGGAGTATTTGTCTATATATTCAATAGAAAATGCAAACATTGAGCAGGATTTAGAGAGCCATTTTATTGATGCAACAGCATATAGCGCCGCAAAAGAAAACAATTTTGAAAATTTTGTTGCCGCGCGAGGTGCCATTATTCTTGCTAAGATTAACGATCTATGCAAGGTTGGGGACAAATCTGCGGTTGTTGTAAATGAGGATGAAGAATTAGATACAAGCGAGGACTTGATTAGCGATTTTATTCAAGAATAAAAATAGCGTTGTGATTGTATATGCTCGGCTACACCTACGTATCCCACGGCAAGTTCGAGTTAATCGACAAGCCGAAGCCCGAGTTGCAAAGCCCGCGTGATGCCATTGTGCGCATTACGCTCGGCAGTATTTGCACCAGCGACCTGCATATCAAGCACGGCAGTGTGCTGCGTGCCGTGCCCGGCATTACTGTTGGCCACGAGATGGTTGGCGTGGTTGAGGAGGTCGGCTCCGAGGTGCGCAATGTCAAGGCGGGCGACCGTGTGACGGTCAATGTGGAGACCTTCTGTGGCGAGTGTTTCTTCTGCAAAAACGGCTTCGTGAACAACTGCACCGACCCCAATGGCGGCTGGGCGCTCGGCTGTCGCATCGATGGCGGGCAGGCAGAGTATGTACGTGTACCGTATGCCGATCAGGGCCTCAACCGCATCCCCGACAGCGTAAGCGACGAGCAGGCGTTGCTGGTGGGCGATGTGTTGGCAACGGGATTTTGGGCGGCCCGCATTTCGGAGATTAAGCCCGACGACACGGTGCTGATTATCGGCGCAGGACCTACGGGAATTTGCACGCTGCTCTGCGTGATGTTGAAGCAGCCGAAGCATATCATCGTGTGCGAGAAATCGCCCGAAAGAGCTCGTTTCGTGCGTGAACACTATCCGAGTGTGGAGGTTGTTGCGCCGGAGGATTGCATCGCCACGGTGCGCCAAAAATGCGAACATGGAGGTGCTGATGTGGTGTTGGAAATTGCAGGTGCGGAGGATACCTTCCGCCTGGCGTGGGAGTGCGCTCGCCCGAATGCGATTGTGACGGTTGTGGCACTGTACGATAAACCACAGACGCTGCCACTGCCCGAGATGTACGGCAAGAATCTGACCTTCAAGACGGGCGGCGTGGACGGCTGCGATTGTGCGGAGATTTTGCGACTAATCGAGGCGGGCAAAATTAATACAACGCCACTGATTACGCACCGCTACAAACTCGCCGACATCGCCGATGCGTATCACCTGTTTGAGAACAAGCTGGACGGCATTATTAAGGTGGCGGTGGAGCCGTAAAATTGTGAATTAAAACGAATTTACCAGAATTTATAAAACATTTGTTATCATTAAATATCCTTTGCACTATGAAAAGATTTTATCTCGTATTATTGACAATGGTATTTACCTTTGCTATTTGTCCTATGTCATACGCTCAAACCGTAGGATATACTTACAAACCGCTTGCAGCAGAAGGCTGTAGCATGAAATATAGTATAGCCAAACATGAAAATCAGTACTACATTATAGCAACAGTTTCATCGGATAGATTGCAGTTTTTGAGCGAGTCCACAATGCTAATTAGAACCACAAATGGGGAAGTCCTAAAATTATCGGGAGAGCTGATGAATAACAGAAGTGAATCGGCCGGAATTGTGAGTGGCAATATGGTTATCCCTGTAACATCTATCATATCAAGTGCTCAATTTAGCATTACACCAGAGCAATTAGAAATGATCAAATCGGGTGTAATAAAAATAAGATTATCGACGACACCTATTGAGCATGAGCGAGAATTCACTAAAGATAAAATAGGCAAGAAACTCTATGAATTCTATCTAAATATTCGAGATAAGAATAACGATTTTTAGTTCTATAGTAATCGATGATGATCAACCACCTTTTACAGCCATTGGTCTGCGAGCGTTTTCTGACGGATGCGCGGTATCGGGAGGGGCATTTGCGAGTGGTGAATGCGCTACCCGAAAGGCGTGTCATAGGGCTTCATTCGCCCGAGATTAAACAGGTTGCAAAGCAACTTTCACGCGAGGGTGGCGAGGTTGTTATGCCCGATGGAACGCATCGAATTTGTGCCAATGGAGCCGAGGTAATTCGTGCGTTTGAGGCGGTGCCAAGCGAGAGTCTATGCTACGAGGAAACCGTTATTTGGGGCTACCTCATCAACCTCGAAAAGTGTTCGCTCGATGAGAGGTTGGCGATGCTCGGTCGCTATGTTCCTGTGCTCGATAATTGGGCGGTGTGCGACTCCTACTGTGCTCACGCAAAGTGGATAGCGCGTGCCGATAAAGCGGCTCTGTGGGCATTTTTGGAGCGTTGGTTTGACTCCGAGCGCGAGTTTGAGGTGCGCTTTGCGGTGGTCGTGGCGATGTGTTATTTCCTCAATAAAGAGTGGCTCGACAAGGTTTTTGAGCGCATCAACGGACTCGATTTCGGGCGCATAAAGTCAAAGTATAAGAGCGTCAAAGGCAAACCCACAGTGGCACAACAAGGCACTGTACAAGGCGCGGAGCCGTACTATGTGCGGATGGGCGTTGCGTGGCTGCTGGCGACTGCGCTGGCGAAGTTCCCCGATGCGACGAGGGCGTTTGTCCGCTCATCGAACTTGCCCGAAGATGTTGTAAATCTCTATATCCGCAAGGCCCGCGAGTCGTTTCGCACACGCACGGTCGAGGCGATATAGTGCCCAACCGTGCGGCACAGAAATCGAGCATTCGTTTACATCGCCATAACCTTCTTGACGGTCACCGTGACATCAAAGTTATTCATTCGCAGAATGTCTGGAATTGAATATGGGTGGTAGGCGTTGAGGCTGTGGATGGCGAAGCAGATATTGATGTACTTGAACTTATCCGCCTGTGGTTGCCAATCCTCGTAGGCAGTCTCCCA
>JAZOBZ010000110.1:0-27941 GCA_045596245.1 Alistipes sp.
TTCTCTCGTCTCTCGTCTTTCGTCTCTCGTCTAAAAACTAAAAGTTTTCCGCTTTCCGTTTAGTTAAAGTGATTTATTAGCTAAAACACCGTAACTCGCTGAAATACAACTATTTAGAACCCCAAAATCCCCCCCCCGAAAAATTTCGAGGGAGGGATTTTATCTCACCAATACCACTAAATGCCACTATTTGTGGTCTTCTATAAAGGAAAGGTACAATAAGTATTTAAAATTCCAAAATATGATATGAAAAATTGTAAAAAAATTGTAAAAAAATGGGCCATCTAATGCTCAATTAGACAGCCACATAAAATATCTTATAGCGGAGTTATACAGTCTGTTTTAGTTCTTTACACGGTAGGCTCGTTGTACCCCTTTGATGCGCATAATGGCGTGGATAAGCATATCTACAACGCCCACAGAAGGCACTTCCACGCTGATTGTTCCCACGCCTGTACCATCACCTCGTGAGTTGAGATTTATAGAACGGATATTCAATTTCATATCGCGACTTACAACCTCGGTAATCTGATTTACCAATCCTGCCGAGTCGTTGACATTTATGGCTATCGTAACGCGGAATGCTCCCTGCGCACTCTCGCGCCATTTTGCCTCCATAACTCGATATGGATACTGCTCGCGCATACGCTTGGCATTCGGACAGTCGGTGCGGTGGATTGTGATACCTGTATTTATAGTTACAAAGCCGAAGATGTCATCGCCCTTAATAGGGTTACAACACTTGGCGAGCTTATATACTATATTATTAATACTCTCGTCAATAATCAACGCATCGCTCGACTGCTTTGCCGTTGTTGCCGTTGTTGCTCGGCGGCGAGCCTCAGCCTCTGCCTCCGCAGCTCGGCGCTCCTCGTCAGCCTCGCCCGAAAGCCACTTCGAGAGTATCTCCTTAACTACGGCAAGGTCTATCTTCTCCTCGGCAATAAGTTCGTAGAGGGCTGTGCCGGTGCGCTGCTTATAATATTTACATAGGTAGGCGACAACTTCATCTATGCTCTTGGTTATCTTCCAGTTTTTCAACTTGCGCTCCAACTCCTCACGACCGAGATTTGCACTCTTCGCCTGCTCCTCGCGGATTACCGACTTGATTTTCTGCTTTGCCTTTTGAGTTACGACAAAGTTCAACCAATCCGCCTTCGGCTGCTGGTTTTTCTGCGTCAGAATCTCCACAATATCGCCATTGTGCAACGGCTCACGAATAGGCACTGCGCGACCATTTACCTTGCCACCCGAACAGGTACAACCGAGATTCGAGTGGATATCGAAGGCGAAGTCGAGAACGGTTGCACCCTCGGGCAACTTGCGGATATCGCCATTCGGAGTATAGACGAAAATCTCGCCCGAAGCGGGTTTTGCATCGAACCTTTCGGCAATATCCTCCTTGGTTTCGCTCATCGTTTCGCGCAGGCGTTGCAACCACAACTCACTGGTCTGGGCGCCCTGATTAACCCCCTTGTATCGCCAATGGGCAGCGATACCCAACTCGGCGATATTGTCCATTCGCTCGGTGCGAATCTGAATCTCCACCCACTTGCCATCGCCCGCAGCTACGGTAGTGTGCAACGACTCGTAACCATTCGACTTCGGAATCGAAATCCAATCGCGCATTCGGTCGGTATTCGGCGTGTAGAAGTCGCTCACAATCGAGTACGCCAACCAGCACTGCGCCTTTTCGAGATTTTCGGGGCAGTCGATGATAATACGAATAGCGAAGATGTCGTAAACACCCTCGAAAGGCACCTTCTGCTTGCGCATCTTGTTCCAGATAGAATAGACCGACTTTGTTCGGCTCTTGATGTGGTACTTTATACCTGCCGCATCGAGCCCCTTGCGAATAGGTTCCACGAATCGTTCAATAAAGTTCAAACGCTCTTGCTCACCCTCGCGCAATTTATCTGTAATATGCTTGTGGTCAGCAGGTTCGAGTTGCGCCAACGAGAGGTCCTCCAACTCACTCTTGATGTTGTACAAGCCGAGTTTGTGAGCAATCTGCGCATAGAGATTCATCGACTCCCACGCCTTCTTCTGCCTTTTCTCCTCGGGGAACATCGCTATCGAGCGCATCACTTCGAGTCGGTCGGCAAGTTTTATCAGGATAACGCGAGGGTCCTCCGAATATGATACAATCATATCGCGGAAGTCCGATGCTTGGTCGGAGTGGGTGTTTAGTTTCAGTTCGGAGATATTTGTCAAACCCATAACCACACCGATAACCTCCTCACCAAACTCTGTGCGGATAGTTTCGAGCAGGGCTTCGAGGGCTTCGTCATCATTGCGCTTCACCTCGATGCGTACCACATCGTGAAGAATTGAGGCGAGGGTAGAGTTGCGCCCAAGACCAACTTCGGTAGCCACAATATGCGCCACCTCTACGGCATGGTCCAACATAGGGCTTCCATCGTAGCGTGTCAAACCCTCCATTCGCTCCGCAGCAAATGTCAAAGCCTTATCCACCAGCTCCTGCGTGGTGGTCGAGAACTGATTTTTTACAGCCTCTCTCAATTTGCTATACCTCTCAAATAAATTCATAACACCCTTGTTGCTTTAATTACCTAAAATCGTTCTGATTGGCTCTTTTTGCACTGCTCTTCGGATAACGAAATGCTCACATAGGCTTACTATGCTGCGCTTTCGTTCCCTCGTTTAGCACAAAAATAGCCTAATCATTTACGATTTCCACTCTATGGATTTTCCGTTTTCCGTTTTAATCCTGCTTTGCAGGCTTTTCCTCCTTCGCACCTCGGCATAGTGTGCAAGCACCCTCTGCCCTCGGTTTGTCGTCGGTTCCGCTTTCCCTTTTCAGTTTTCCGCTTTTTAATGTACAAACGCTCTCCTGCCGTTGCGTATTGTTTTCGCTCCTCTTCGGAGAGTCGCTTTTCGTACTCAATATCCTCCACCTCGAAGCCACATTCGCGCAAACGGTCGGCGTAGTCGCGACCATAGATGCGGCGGTGGTCATACTGCCCGAACACCCTTGCACGCTCCTCGGGCGAGGTTATGGTATTATCTTCAAATGTCTGCTCTCGGTTGTAATCTTGTGGCACAAGCACCACGCCCCAACCCCCTTTGCGGAGTATGCGATGCAACTCTCGCAGTGCTTTCCTATCATCTTCGACATGTTCGAGGATATGGTTGCAAATCACCACATCGACACTCTCGTCTTCGAGGGGAATATCCTGAATATCGAAGTGCAACTTCGCCAGCGGACTCTCCAAGTCGGCGGTGAGGTAGTTGTCGGCATGCTCCTCGCCGTAGTGCTTTTCAAATTGGCGTTTCAGCGCCATCTCGGGGGCGATATGAAGCAGTGTCGGGTAGCTATTCAAGAGGTCAGTTTCGCGCTCGATGTAGAGCCACAACAAGCGGTGTCGCTCCAAAGCAAGGCATCGTGGGCATAGGGCATCACGACGAGATACACCGTAGCCGTATGGCAGAAACTCGCGCACCTGCTTGCCGCAGATAGGGCATTTGCGACCTCTGCCGGCATACCACAAGCCGAGAATCGGCACACCCCACCCTGCAACCCTCTGCAAGAAGGTGCGTGGCAGATGGTTCAACGCCCACTTGACTATTTTTTGAATTACACCCATATCTTTTTAATTGACAATTGACAGTTGATAATTGATAATTAATGGTAAAAACGATAAATCGTTTTTGCTGTATCTATTATATAAATTTTATATAATTGTCAATTCCTCAATTGTCAATTATCAATTATGGAATTTACATCGTTTTCCGCTTTGCGCAGTTTCTCGCGGCAGAGAGCAATCAACTCGGTTGCTCGTGCCACGCGCTCCGAGAGGGTGTCTATGCTGTTTTGCTCCTCTCTCAAAGACTTTAATATCTGCTCAATCTCTGCTATCGCCTCTTTGTAAGACATCTCCATAGTGTCAGTCTTTATTAGTTTTCCGTTTTCCGTTTTTCAACGACTTTGGCGTTTATTACTCCGTCAGCCAAAGCGACTTCGATACCATCTCCAATACTTATATCCTCAACACTTTGCAACGCCTTACCCTCCTTGCGGGCTATGGCGTAGCCGATGCGGAAGATGCGCTCAGGAGCGAAATTTGCCACCACCGTTGCAATGCCCTCCAAGCGTTGCTTTTCGCCTTGCAAAGTTCGCTCCGCCAAGTGGCGCACATCTGCCGAGAACTGCTCCAAGCGGAGTGCTGCTGCGTGTGTCGCCTGACGACAAATATCGCGCAACGAGATGGCGCAATACTCCAACGCTCCATCAAAGTCGGTTGCTCGCTGGTCTATCCACGCCGCCACAGCGGTAGGGGTTTTCAAAGGCGTGTGTGCCACCATATCGGTAACGCTTGTATCCTTGTCGTGTCCGATACCCGTCAGCACAGGCAACGGAAATTGCGTTACGGCAAAAGCCAATAAGTAGGAGTTGTAACACTCCAAATCGCCCGTAGAGCCTCCACCACGAATTATCGCTACGGCATCAAACTCTTCACTACGCTCGGCAACGGCGTAGAGTGCCGCCACGATGCTCTCATCGCACTTCTCGCCCTGCATTGTCGCCTCGAATAGTTCGGTTTCGATGCGGTAGGCACTGCGCTCCAACTCCTTCATAAAGTCGCGATAACCGGCAGCCGTAGCACTCGAAATCACTGCCACACGCTGCACCACCAACGGCATCGGCAGCGAACGATTCATATCCCACACCCCCTCCTTTTGGAGTTGCTCGATAGTCTGCTGTCGGCGGCGTTCCATATCGCCTATGGTATGCAGAGCGTCAATCTGCTGAATCTGCAACGACATACCATAGACTGCGTGGTGCTGAACGGTAGCCTTGAAGAGAATCTTCATACCCTTTGCAAGGCGTTGTCCACTCTCCTGTTCGAAGCGACCGATGGTACTCATCACCTGCGAACGCCAAATTGTCGCCCTCGCTTGTGCCTCGGTTGCACCAGTCTTTTCGTTCTTCTCGATAAGTTCGATATAGCAGTGTCCCGATGCGTTGATTTTAATATCTGCAACCTCCGCACTCACCCACACCGGCAACGGCAATGCGTCCGCCAGAGCGATGGATATTCGCCCCTGTAATTGGGCTAATGTTATGTGGGGGGTGTTGTTCATTATTAAAAAAGTCCTTTAATTGTCAATTGTCAATTCGTCAATTGTCAATTTATCTAATCACGATATACGGCTCTTTCGGCATCGCCTTCCCGCGAGGGAGTTGCACTGCCAAGACATACTCGCTCTCGACTGCCCTGCCTTGCTTGGTGGCGGGTTGCCACGCAGGGAGCGACTGCAACACCTTTAACACCCTTTTGCGAAGTTGTCGGTCGGTGGATTCGAGCTCCGTGCCGAGCCTAAACGAGCCATCTGCCCCAATCGTATAGCGAACCACATATCTTGCTACGCCCCAACTCTCGTTCCATTTCACTCGCTCCGAAACATAGTCGGCAAGAGATTTGTCGCCTAAAAATTGCGCCTCCTTGTCGTAGCGTAGGGTGATAAGGATAACCCCATTGTTCGCCCTCTCGCCATACTTCGCTACGGTCGCCTCGTTGGCTTCGAGGTGGTCGATATGCTCGATATTCTCCTCCGGAATATGCTTCACACTCTCCATCTCCACGCCATTTACGATATAAAGCGGAGTTTGTGTCTGCGCTGTGGCAGACACAAAATGCAGAATGCAAAGTGCAAAATGCAGAATGATAATATAAAAACCCTTAATTGTCAATTGTCAATTCTTCAATTGTCAATTGGATAAACAAAGTTTATCCCAGCTCCTGCTCCTTCAAACGCTCCGCATTCTCGGCAACGATAAGGTGGTCGATGCAATCCTGAATATCGCCGTCCATAAATGCCGACAAGTTGTAAATCGTATAGTTTATGCGGTGGTCGGTAATTCGGCCTTGCGGATAGTTGTAGGTACGAATCTTTGCCGAACGGTCGCCTGTCGATACGAGTGTCTTGCGCTTCGATGCAATCTCATCGAGGTATTTCTGATATTCGAGGTTGAAGATACGGGTACGCAACTCCTCAAACGCCTTCTCGGTATTCTTAATCTGCGACTTCTGGTCCTGACACTGCACCACGATACCTGTCGGAATGTGGGTAAGTCGAATTGCCGAGTAGGTGGTATTTACCGACTGACCACCCGGTCCCGAAGCGCAGAAGATATCCTTGCGAATATCGTTCCACGACACCTCCACATCGAACTCGTCTGCCTCCGGCAAAACGGCTACCGAAGCTGCCGAAGTATGCACACGACCTTGTGTCTCGGTCTGTGGCACACGCTGCACACGATGTACGCCCGACTCATATTTGAGAGTACCATATACGCTGTCGCCTGTAACTTTGAGGATAACCTCCTTGTAGCCACCGACAACACCCTCCGAGAAGGAGGTTACTTCGTAACGCCAACCCTTCGACTCGATATACTTGGTGTACATACGGAACAGGTCGCCAGCGAACAATGCCGCCTCGTCACCACCCGTACCGCCACGAATTTCGAGTACTGCGTTTTTACCGTCCTGCGGGTCTTTCGGGATAAGGAGAATCTTTATCTCCTCCTCCATCTGCTCGATTGCAGGCTCCAACTCGGCAATCTCCATACGCGCCATTTCGCGGAACTCCTCGTCCTTCTCGTTTGCGAGGATATCCTTCGCATCGGCTAACGCCTGAATTGCCTTGCGGAACTTCTCGGAGGTCTCGATAATAGGCTCCAACTCCTTGTACTCTTTGTTGTACTGAACAAATGACTTGACATCTGCTATCACTTCGGGGTCGGTGAGCTTCTGCCCCAACTCCTCGTACTTGATTTTCAGACCATCAAGACGCATCAAAATTGAACTATCTGCCATAAAATATCCTATTTTTGTTTTTTATTACTTTCACTATTTAGTAGCTCCAACCACTGTTTCAGTTGGTGTTTCCAATCTTTTTCATATTTGAAATTTGGGCGTCCAACCCAGCCATGACCTCCCTCAGGATAGATGTGCATCGATGCCTTCACTCCATAGTGTTTCAACGCCTCGTAGTACAACACCGAACTGATTGGAGGCACCACATCGTCATCGTTACTGAGGAATAGGATTGCCGGTGGGGTGGTTGTGGTTACGCGATTTTCGAGCGAGTAGTACTCGCGCAAGTAAGGCGCGTGGTACTTGCCGAGCAGATGTTGAAATGTGCCCATGTGAGTCATACATGTCGTGCCCGTGATAACAGGATAGAAGAGTACCGAGAAAGCCGGTTTCTCCAAATCGTCTGTAAAGGTTGAGGTATATGCTGCAAGATGTCCACCGGCCGAAGAGCCTACAATACCAACCTTCGTAGGATCTACTCTCCAACTCTTGGCATTCTTACGCATGTAGCGTAATGCCTCCTGCGCATCTTCGAGAGGCACCTCTTTGTGTCCGTAGTTAGGCAAACGATATTTCACAACCAAAGCTGTAATGCCGAGGCTTTGAAAATACTCTGCCAACTCGAAACCTTCGCGTTCGATACACACCTTGCGATAACCTCCACCCGGAAGAATTACAACACCTTGTCCTGTTGCCTTCTTCTTGTCTGCCTTGTAGAGGTAAAATACGGTTTGCGAGGTGTTCACAAAAGTTCCCGACTTGCTGCGCGACTCATCTTTGGTCTCCTCATTAGAGTGTGGAGCATTCTTGTTGTTCCAAACCTTGATGGTCTTGTCGGCATTACATGGGACTTTAACAATTGTTTTTTGTGCTGATGTGGAGAGAACTAACCCCACCGCAAATATAAACGATACAATAATCTGTTTCATCTTTTTCAAATTTTAGGGGTTGTTATTATCTCTTTTGAGTGTGCATTCCAAGAAAATCGAGCCAATCGAGAATTGCAGCCTGATATTCATTGATATGATTTTTAAGACTGTGTCCTCCCTGCGGATAGATATGCATTGATGCCTTCACTCCATGGTTTATTAAGGCTTTGTAGTAGGATACAGAGCTTGTTGGAGGTATTGCGGTATCGTCATCGCACAGCAACAACATTGTGGCAGGAGTAGTTGCCGAAACCATATTCTGTGCCGATATATCCTTTGCCTCTTGCAGTGAGAAATCTTTGCCGAGAAGGTTTCCCGTATAGACCTTTGTATTGATGTAATAAGGCGAAGTGCGATCGATTGCAGGGTAGTGCAACACTGCAAATGCGGGCTTTTCGTCATCAGGCAGTGCATTTGATACCCACGCTGCGAGGTGTCCTCCTGCCGAAGAGCCCGTTACGCCCACCTTTGCAGGGTTGATGCCGAGGTCGGTGCGGGTGCGGAGATATTTCACAGCTCCTACTGCATCTTCGAGGGTTGCCTCTTTGTGTCCGTAGTTTGGCAGACGATACTTTACAAGTGCTGCTGTAACACCCTGCGAAGCGTACCATTTGGCAAGTGATACCGAGAAGTTGAGATTTGCATACCCTCCTCCCGGGAATATCGCAATTGCCACACCCTTGTTTTTCTCCTCGGTTGCCTTGTATATGTACAACTCGCACGAAGAGGTGTGTTTAATGGAGAGTTTTTTATCCTTGCGCCACTCCTCATCGTGAGTCTCGTAGTTGGAGTATTTTGCGGTGGTGTTATCCCATAGGCGCACCGTCTCGTCTGCCCCTTCGAGCGATAAGGTCTTTTGTGCCGATACGCCAAGTGCAAAGGCAAGAGCAAAGAATGCAACTAAAAATCGTTTCATAGTTTAGGCTCTACTTTACAATGTTGATAATCTTGCCCGGTACAACGATAATCTTCTTCGGAGCAGCGCCCTCCAACCACTTCTGAGCCTCCTCCTTCGTTACGATATCCGCCTGAATATCGGCTGGCGAGGTAGTGAGTGGGTACTCCTGCTTGAAGCGGAGTTTGCCGTTAATCATTACAGGGTACTCGAATGCGCTCTCCACCAAGTACTTCTCCTCGCATAGAGGGTACGAAGCATCGCATACGCTATCCTCGTGTCCCAACATCGACCACAACTGCTCGGTGATGTGCGGAGCAAATGGGTTGAGAAGAATGGTAAGTGGCTCCAAAATTTCGCGCTTATGACACTCTCCCAACTCGTTGATGCAAATCATAAACGCTGCAACCGAGGTGTTGAACGAGAAGTTTTCGATATCCTCTCTAATCTTCTTGATGGTTTTGTGCAGTGTTTTGAGTTCCTTGTCGGTAGCCTTCTCATCGGTTACAGCCCACTCGCCCGTGCGGGTGTGGAACAATCGCCAATAGCGGCGCAAGAACTTGTGAACGCCATCAATACCGTTGGTATCCCAAGGCTTCGACTGCTCCAACGGTCCGAGGAACATCTCGTACATACGGAGCGTGTCTGCGCCATACTGCTCAACGATGTAGTCAGGGTTTACAACATTAAACATCGACTTCGACATCTTCTCGACAGCCCAACCGCAGATGTATTGTCCGTTTTCGAGGATAAACTCTGCATCGGCAAACTCCGGACGCCAAGCTCGGAAGGCTTCGAGGTCGAGAATATCATTTTTCACAATGTTCACATCGACATGAATCTCCTGGGTTTCGTACTCGTTGCGGAGGTTGAGCGACACAAACTTGTTTGTGCCAACCACACGATATACAAAGTTCGAGCGACCTTGAATCATACCCTGATTTACCAACTTGCGGAACGGCTCGCTCTCGCAAACATATCCGAGGTCGTAGAGGAACATATTCCAGAAGCGGGAGTACATCAGGTGTCCCGTAGCGTGCTCGATACCGCCGACATACAAATCTACGCTGCGCCAATAGTCGTTAGCCTCCTTCGATACGAGAGCCTCCGAGTTGTGTGGGTCCATATAGCGGAGATAGTATGCCGAAGAGCCTGCAAAGCCCGGCATTGTCGAGAGTTCATACTCCCAGCCCTCAACGCGTGCCAATGGCGGCTCGCCCTGCTCGGTTGGGCCAAAGTTCTCGATTGGCGGCAAGGTCAGTGGCAGCTCACTCTCATCGAGCGGAAGAGCCACATCTCCCTTGTAACGAATTGGGAACGGCTCGCCCCAATAACGCTGGCGCGAGAATATAGCGTCACGAAGGCGATAATTTACAAGTCGCTTGCCAAGACCTCGCTTCTCCACCTCCTCGAACATCTCAACGATGGCAACCTTAACATCTTTGCCATTGAGGAAGTCGGAGTTTATGAGGCAATCCTCCTTTGCATCGTACGAAGACTCTTCGAGGTTTCCACCCTCAACCACAGGCACGATATCCAAACCGAAGTGACGAGCAACGTCATAGTCACGCGAGTCGTGTGCAGGAACTGCCATAATTGCGCCCGTTCCGTAGCCTGCCAACACATAGTCAGAAGCATAAATCGGAATACGCTTACCGGTAAATGGGTTTGTTGCATACGAGCCGGTGAATACTCCGCTTACACGCTTTGTTTCGGCGATACGCTCACGCTCGCTGCGCTTCTTGGTCTGCTCGATATACGCCTCAACAGCCTCCTTCTGCTCGGCAGTGGTCATATCTGCAATCCACTCATGCTCCGGAGCAACAACCATAAATGTTACACCAAAGATTGTGTCGGGGCGAGTGGTGAAAATCTCCAATTTGCGGGTTTCGCCATTTGCCATCTCTGCATCGAAGAATACCTGCGCACCCTCCGAGCGACCTATCCAGTTGCGCTGAATCTCCTTCAAAGACTCACTCCATTCGAGCTGGTCGAGTCCATCGAGCATACGCTGTGCGTAAGCCGTAACACGCAACAGCCACTGCTTCATTCGCTTCTGCTCGACAGGGAATCCGCCACGCACCGACAAACCATCTTTTACCTCATCGTTGGCGAGTACAGTACCCAACTGTGGACACCAATTCACCATCGTATCGGCACGGAAGGCAAGGCGATAGTTCTGCAACACTTGCTCCTTCTCAACCTCGCTCTTGGCGTTCCACTCCTCGGCGGTAAAGTGTAACTCTGCGGTGCAAGCAGCATCAACACCCTCGGTGCCCTGCTTCTCGAAGTGCGCTACGAGGTCAGCGATAGGCTCTGCCTTTTCCGTAGCGTTATTGTAGTAGTGAGCGAACATTTTCAAAAATGCCCACTGTGTCCATTTGTAGTATTCAGGCTCGCAAGTGCGCACCTCGCGGCTCCAATCGTAGGAGAAACCTATCTTGTCCAGCTGCTCACGGTAGCGGGTGATGTTCTGCTCGGTGGTTACGGCAGGGTGCTGACCTGTCTGAATTGCATACTGCTCGGCAGGCAAGCCGAAAGCATCATAGCCCATTGGGTGCAATACATTGTATCCACACAACCGCTTGTATCGCGAGTAGATATCCGAGGCGATATATCCGAGTGGGTGTCCGACATGCAGACCTGCTCCCGATGGGTATGGGAACATATCCAATACATAGAACTTCGGACGCGAGTTATCTACATCAACCTTGTAGATGCCTCTCTCCTGCCACTCCTTCTGCCATTTACTCTCAATCTCCTTAAAATTATACTCCATAGTTTTTATATTTTTGTTATCTCTTTGCTCTTTGCACTCAAAATCGTTCCGATTGGCTCTTTTTGCACTGCTCTTCGGATAACGAAATGCTCACATACGCATTAGTATGCTGCGCTTTCGTTCTCTCGTTTAGCACAAAAATAGCTCAATCGCCTCCGATTTCCCCATCTGGGAAAAATTTGTTAATTCTGCATTCTGCATTTTGCATTCTGCATTTTGCATTTCCTCAATCGCCTCCGATTTCCACCTCTGGGATATCGCTCTTTGCACTCAAAATCGTTCCGAAGTACTCTTTCCGTACGCATCATGCGTTGCGTGCGTGCATACATACGCACATTCAGTCGGCAAAGATAGCGAAAAAAACTATGTTTTTTGAGTTAAAAGTTAAAAATTAAAAATTAAAAATGATTTTGTTGTGGAGTGAGTCGAAAAAAAGAGTGGAGAATTTCAAAAAATCCCCCACTCTGAATCTCCTTTTTAGCCCGTCTTAGAAACCCCACTCCGAGGCGTTAAAAGATGCCTCCACCGATTCCGGAATATCAGGGAAGAAGTCGAACTCGTTGCCCGTAAGTTGCTCAATCTCATCAACCGAGCGCATGTGAGCTCTGCTCAATGTCGGAGATGCCGAGCCGGTCTGCTCATTGACATCGGTATTCGAGAACCAGAAGCCCACAGCCTTCAACTCGTCTGCCGAACACTCCTGTATCGCCTTGCCCGTATTGCCACTCTTTGTACGAAGTACAATCTTGTAGAAGTGGGTTGGCACTATGCAGGTCTTGCATCGCTCTGGGAATTTATCCACGCGAGCATCAATCGCAGTGGTATCCTCGTTTGCAAAGTGCGCACCCGACACCACATAGAGTGTGTCCGAGCATACATAGTTGTCCAGAATTTTTCGCTCGGCATCACCCCATAATATCTGGAATGCACTATCGTTTTGGCGTTGTGCTGCCACATTGCTCGAATAGAAGGTTTGGATATTTATCTCGGCAGGGTTATACTTGTCGCCACAACCACGATAACTCGATGCCAACATATGACCTCTCTGCCATTGGTAGTAATCTCCGTATGTGCCATATTCGTAGGTGCGCAAAGAGCAAGCATAGCCATCTATCGGGTAGATAATCGCCGACTCTTTTTCGGTAAGATATGGGTCGCAGGCCCAAGGGTCTTCGTCGGGTCTGGTGTAGCCTCCCTCTTGATATATAGCGTGTTGAGGGTGTGCTATCCACATCGGCGAGTGGCGGCGCACATCGTAGCAGTAGAAGTAGTTACGCACCCTCTTTTTCGAGGAGTATGTGGTAGTCCAATGTCTGCCATAGACATATTCGGACTTGTACTTGTCTGGATTGTCTCTCGGCAACTCCGCCCATCTATACTCCTTTTTTACTCCGAAATCAACGGTTTGACCACCCTCCGATAATTCAAGGCGAAGGTCGTCAAGGTTGCAACCATAAGTTGCTTCGGCGCTTATCGACTCGAAACGGAAACTCAATTTATCGACACTGTTTGTAAGCGAAAATGAAGCCTCGGCTACTGCCCACGAATTGTAGGTTGCAGAGGCACTGTATTCGAGCCTTTTCCACTCCGAATCATCGCCCTTGATGTAGAGTGCGCAGTGCGAAGATTTGGACATCGCTCCAAATGAAAGTGTGAAATTCTTTTCGCTGTTTGTGGCGATGTTGTGAATCTCAAAATACGCAATGTTGTTACCTGGCTTATAGATATTTACATAGCATTTACCCGAGGCGTTGGTATATCTTCCCGCAGAGCCATAGGAGTCGTTTTTTATCTTTGTATAGTTAGTTTCGTATGTTACATTTTCGGCACCCTTGCCCGTAGGATTTTGCCATACGGTGCTATTGTCTGCCCAATTGTTGTAAGACTCATCGCCATCAAAATTGTCGTAGTAGAGTGCGGTGGTCGGAGTCGGGTTATTGGGATTATCATTGTTGCTATCGCTTGGTATAACCTTGACCAAACCGACAAGATTTGCATTGCTCGGTGTGCGAACCACGATTGTTTGGGTTAATGTCGCTGTCATCTCGACTATTCGTACCGTTGATAATCCTGCGTTTCCACTCATGGCAGAGAGTTTAATCTTGTCCGAAACGGTGATTTCCCACGCACCATCGGTATCCACTACGAAGGTATTGTCGGAATTTTCGTCAAATGTTATCTCGGAAGGACTCACTTTAAGGTATGTGGCAGCAGGCTCTTCTTCATTCCCCGGGGTGGCGCAAGCCACAAACAAAAGTGGCAATAATGCAACGCAAATGCGGTAGATGTTTCTCATAACGATTGGTTTTAGAGTGTTTGATAATCACAAATATATGGATTTTTTTCTGAACTTTTTTGGCTTTCGCAGAGATTGTTAATAACTCGCAAAAATCGCAGAGGTGCGAATTTTTAAATTGCTAATAATCAGTAGTTTGTAAATTAATCGATAAGTGCAGGTTATTTTGTTGTGGAAAATATAAGAAAAAAGAATAAAAATAAGGGAGAAAATCGGCTAAATCGCTGAAAAATCGGGGTAAAAAGGGTAAAAAAAGTTGCATATATATATTGTAATCCAAAAAAAATGCTTACCTTTGCGAGCCTTTTGGCACAATGAAATAGAGATTTGGGGCGTCAAACCCCCGTGATTATTAACAAATTAAAGGTTTAAAATGCCAACAATTCAACAGTTAGTTAGAAATGGCCGAGCAAAGTTGGAGGACAAGTCGAAGTCCCCTGCTCTGGCAGCGTGTCCGCAGCGCCGTGGTGTTTGTACCCGTGTGTACACTACAACACCAAAGAAGCCTAACTCGGCTATGCGTAAGGTTGCGCGTGTAAGATTGACCAATGGCAAGGAGGTCAACGCCTATATCCCAGGAGAAGGCCACAACTTGCAGGAGCACTCGATTGTGCTTGTTCGTGGAGGTCGTGTAAAGGACCTTCCAGGTGTTCGTTACCACTTGGTTCGTGGTGCCCTCGATTCAGCAGGAGTTGACGGTCGCCGTCAGCGCCGTTCGAAGTATGGTGCTAAACGACCTAAGGCAGGTGCAAAGAAGTAATCTAAAAACAATTTTTTAACAGAGAAAGAAAATGAGAAAAGCTAAGCCAAGAAAGCACACTCTACTTCCTGATCCAAAGTTCAACGATGTTGAGGTAACTCGCTTCGTTAACAACTTGATGTTGGATGGCAAGAAGAGTATTGCCTACACAATCTTCTACAATTCGTTGGAGTTGGTAGGTAAGAAGATGAAGGATGCTGATAAATCTCCAATTGAGGTTTGGAAACAAGCCCTTGAGAATGTCACTCCACAAGTCGAAGTTAAGTCTAAGCGTATCGGTGGTGCGACTTTCCAAGTTCCAATGGAGGTTCGTCCAGAGCGTAAGGTCTCTATTTCGATGAAAAACCTTATTTTGTTCGCACGCAAGCGTTCTGGAAAATCAATGGCAGAGAAATTAGCTGGCGAGATAGTAGATGCCTACAACTCGATGGGTGCAGCCTTCAAGCGTAAGGAGGAGATGCACCGTATGGCCGAGGCTAACAAGGCGTTTGCACACTTCAGATTCTAAAAACAGAGGTAAACGATGGCAAGAGATCTTAAATACACTCGTAATATCGGTATCATGGCACACATCGATGCCGGTAAGACTACCACTTCGGAGCGTATCCTCTTCTACACCGGTAAGACTCACAAAATCGGTGAGACTCACGAGGGTGCCGCTACCATGGACTGGATGGTTCAGGAGCAGGAGCGCGGTATTACCATTACCTCTGCTGCAACAACAGCATTCTGGAACTACAAGGACAAGCAGTACCAGATTAACCTTATCGACACCCCGGGACACGTTGACTTTACCGTTGAGGTAGAGCGTTCGTTGCGTGTTCTTGACGGTGCCGTTGCTACTTTCTGCGCCGTAGGTGGTGTAGAGCCACAGTCGGAGACTGTATGGCGTCAGGCTGACAAGTACAATGTTCCTCGTATCGGTTATGTGAACAAGATGGACCGTACCGGTGCTGACTTCTTCGCAGTTTGCTCGCAGTTGAAGGAGCACTTCGGCGTAACAGCTCTCCCTGTTGTTCTCCCAATCGGTGTTGAGGATAAGTTCGAAGGATTGATTGACCTTATATATAATAATGCAATCTACTACTTCGACGACAAGACCGTTCGTGACAACTTCGAGATTCGCGAAATCCCTGCTAACATGCAGGCAGAGGCTGAGGAGTGGCGTAACAAACTCATCGAGGAGGTTGCTGCTACCGATGACGCTTTGATGGAGAAGTTCTTCGAGGATCCTAACTCAATCACCCCGGACGAGCTTATCGCAGCTATCCGTACAGCAACTATGAATATGTCGCTCGTACCAATGCTCTGCGGTTCTTCGTTCCACAACAAGGGTGTTCAGAAGTTGCTCGACTACATTATGGCATTCCTTCCATCGCCACTCGATGTACCTGCTGTTGAGGGTATGAACCCTAAGACAGAGGAGCCTGAGTCGCGTAAGGCAGACGAGAGCGAGCCATTCTGCGGTCTTGCATTTAAGATTGCTACCGACCCATTCGTAGGTCGTTTGGCATTCGTTCGTGTATATTCGGGTAAGCTCGATGCAGGTTCGTATGTGTTGAATGCTCGTAGCGGCAAGCGTGAGCGTATCAGCCGTATCTACCAGATGCACGCTAACAAGCAGAACCCACTCGAAACCGTAGGTGCAGGTGATATCTGCGCAGCAGTAGGTTTCAAGGAGATTCATACAGGTGATACTCTCTGTGCAGAGAACGCTCCAATCGTACTCGAACAGATGACCTTCCCTGAGCCGGTTATCGGTTTGGCAGTTGAGCCAAAGACTCAGAAGGACCTCGATAAGCTCGGTATCGCATTGGCGAAGCTCGCAGAGGAGGACCCAACTTTCACCGTTCGTACCGATGAGGAGAGTGGCCAGACCATTATCTCGGGTATGGGTGAGTTGCACCTCGATATCATCGTTGACCGTCTTCGCCGTGAGTTCGGTGTTGAGATTAACCAGGGCGCTCCACAGGTTAACTACAAGGAGGCTCTTACTCAGACCGTTCAGCACCGTGAGGTATTCAAGAAGCAGACCGGTGGTCGTGGTAAGTTCGCAGATATCATCTTCGAGATTGGTCCTGCGGAGGATAACAAGCCAGGTCTTACCTTCGTTGACGAGGTTAAGGGTGGTAATGTGCCTAAGGAGTTCATTCCGGCAGTTCAGAAGGGCTTCGAGTCCGCTATGGCTAACGGTGCTCTCGCAGGTTACACCATCGACTCGATGAAGGTTACCTTGAAGGACGGTTCGTTCCACCCAGTCGATTCAGACCAGCTCTCGTTCGAGATTTGCGCTCGTAACGGTTTCCGTCAGGCTGCTCCAAAGGCAGGTTCGGTAATCATGGAGCCTATCATGAGCGTAGAGGTTGTTACCCCTGAGGAGAACATGGGTGATATCATCGGTGACTTGACAAAGCGCCGTGGTCAAATCCAGGGTATGGATTCAAAGGGTACTGCGCGTGTAGTTAAGGCTAAGGTGCCACTTTCGGAGATGTTCGGCTATGTAACCGTATTGCGTACAATCTCTTCGGGTCGTGCAACTTCTTCGATGGAGTTCTCGCACTTTGAGGAGGTACCAGCAGGTCTTGCAAAGGAGATCATCGAGAAGTCGGGTAAAAAGAACACATTAGAGTAAAAAAAACAGAACAACAGATATGAATCAGAAGATTAGAATCAAGCTCAAGTCGTTCGATCACAACTTGGTAGATAAGTCGGCAGAGAAGATTGTGAAGACTGTACGCAGCACAGATGCAGTTGTAAGTGGTCCGGTGCCACTCCCAACCCACAAGCAGATTTTCACTGTAAACCGTTCGACCTTCGTAAACAAGAAGGCTCGTGAGCAGTTCCAGCTCTGCACCTACAAGCGTATTATCGACATCTACTCTTCGACTCCAAAGACAATCGATGCTTTGATGAAGCTCGAATTGCCATCGGGTGTTGAGGTAGAGATCAAGTGCTAAGGGGCGACCAAGGAGGGGGCTGCGAAAAGAGGTGTAAATTGGGTGTGTCGGCGTAGAGAAGCTGGTGCGACAATTAAGACTTCTGTAAGGTAGCGGACCTCTGTGAAGAGCAACAGAAAAAATGGGGACGGGTGCTGTCCCAAAAGATAGCACCCCAACCAAACAAATGTGCATACATATATATAATATATAGTATAAATTCACATTCACTTATTTATTAACAAACAGTAATTAGACAACAAAATGTCAGGACTAATTGGAAAGAAAATCGGAATGACTTCCGTGTACAGTGCCGAGGGTAAGAACATACCATGCACTGTAATTGAGGCTGGTCCGTGTGTAGTTACGCAAATCAAGACTGTCGAGAAGGACTCTTACGAGGCAGTTCAGATTGCCTATGACGACAAGAGTGAAAAGCACACCAGCAACAGTTTGTTAGGTCACTTTAAGAAGGCCGGCACTACCCCAAAACGCAAGATGGCTGAATTTAAGGGTATGCCAGAGCTTAACCTCGGTGATGTAGTTACAGTAGACATGTTCTCTGAGGAGGATTGGGTTGATGTAACCGGCATCTCGAAGGGTAAGGGCTTTCAGGGTGTAGTTAAGCGTCACGGCTTTGCCGGTGTAGGTGGTCAGACTCACGGTCAGCACAACCGCCAGCGTAAGCCAGGTTCGCTCGGTGCATCTTCGTACCCATCGCGTGTGTTCAAGGGTAAGCGTTTGCCAGGACAGACAGGTGGCGACCAGGTTAAGGTTCTTAACCTCAAAGTATTAAAGGTAATTCCTGAGAACAACCTTATCCTCGTGAAGGGTTCGATTCCAGGGGCAAAGGGTTCTTATTTAACAATTGAGAAGTAGTATGGAATTAGCAGTATTGAACGCACAAGGACAGGAGACAGGTCGGAAGGTAGTCCTTTCAGACGCAGTTTTCGGCGTGGAGGCTAATGACCACGCTATCTACCTCGATGTGAAGCAGTATTTGGCTGATCAGCGTCAGGGTACTCACAAGGCGAAGCAGCGCAACGAGGTTGCAGGCTCAACTCGCAAGTTAAAGAGACAGAAGGGTACAGGTGGTGCTCGTTGCGGTAGCATCAAGTCGCCATTGTTCCCAGGTGGTGGTCGTATTTTCGGACCGGTTCCACGCGATTACAGCTTCAAACTCAACAAGAAGTTGAAGCGATTGGCTCGCCGTAGCGCACTCACTTACAAGGCACAGGCTAACGCAATTACCGTAGTAGAGAACCTCGCATTGGAGGCTCCAAAGACAAAGGCAGTTGTAGCATTGGCTTCGGCTTTGAAGGTAGCAGACAAGAAGGTGTTGGTTGTTTTGCCGGAGACAAATGTAAACTTGCAGCTTTCTTGCCGTAACCTCCCTTATGTAAAGACCATTTTGGCGTCATCGTTGAACACCTATGAGGTGATGAACGCATCGGCACTCGTAATGGTTGAGGGCGCAGAGAATGTATTGAATGTAATGTTAGCTTAAAAACGAGAAGAAAATGAATGTAATTATTAAGCCGGTTTTAACCGAGAAGATGACGATTCAAGGCGAAAAATTGAATCGCTACGGTTTCATCGTTGATGTTCGTGCTAACAAATTGCAGATTCGCAACGCCGTAGAGCAGATGTATAATGTGGTTGTTACAGATGTTAATACAATTAACTACATGGGCAAGCAGAAGAGCCGCTACACAAAGGCAGGTCTCTTGGAGGGCCGTGCAAACAACTACAAGAAGGCTATTGTAACCTTGAAAGAGGGTGATAAGATTGATTTTTACAGTAATATCTAAGAGAGATGGCAGTAAGAAAGTTTAAGCCGGTAACTCCCGGTACAAGACATAAGATTATCGGTACATTCGATGAGGTAACCGCATCGAAGCCAGAGAAGTCGTTGCTCGCACCAAAGAAGAGCACCGGCGGTCGTAACAATTCCGGTAAGATGACCGTACGCTACATTGGCGGTGGTCACAAGCAGATGTATCGTCTCGTTGACTTCAAGCGTGCCAAGGACGGCATCGCAGCGTCTGTAAAGCCAATCGAGTATGACCCAAATCGTACAGCTCGTATCGCCTTGGTGGTATATGCTGACGGTGAGAAGAGTTATATTCTTGCTCCAAACGGTCTGCAAGTTGGCCAGACAGTAATCAGCGGTTCGGGTGTAGCACCTGAGTTGGGTAACACTCTCCCATTGTCGGAGATTCCACTCGGAACACTCGTACACAATATCGAACTCTACCCTGGTCAGGGCGCGCAGATGGCTCGCTCGGCAGGTTCGTATGCTCAACTCTTGGCTCGCGAGGGCAAATTTGCCATCGTTAAGTTGCCATCAGGAGAGACTCGTATGGTACTCGTAACTTGCCGTGCAACGGTAGGTGTCGTGTCGAATGTTGACCACAACCTCGAATCGTCAGGTAAGGCGGGTCGTAAGCGTTGGCTCGGTCGCCGTCCTCACAACCGTGGTGTTGTAATGAACCCGGTAGATCACCCAATGGGTGGTGGTGAAGGCCGTCAGTCGGGAGGTCACCCTCGTTCGCGTAAGGGCTTGCTCGCTAAGGGCTATAAGACTCGTAGTCCAAAGAAGGCATCGTCCAAGTTTATCATTTCAAAGCGTAAGAAATAATTAAATAAGAGTACATAATGAGCCGTTCATTAAAAAAAGGACCATTCATTGACCCAAAGCTTGAAGCGAAAGTAGTAGCACAAGCCGAAGGCAACAAGAAGTCTGTAATTAAGACTTGGTCACGAGCAAGTATGATTTCGCCTGACTTTGTAGGTCAGACAATCGCTGTACACAACGGAAACAAGTTTATTCCGGTATATGTAACCGAGAATATGGTAGGTCACAAACTCGGCGAGTTCGCTCCTACCCGTACATTCCGTGGTCACGCAGGTAACAAGAAAAAGTAAAGAGTAGATAACAATGGGTTCAAGAAAAGCAATAAGAGCCGAGAAATTAAAGGCTGAGAAGAAGCAGAAAGCCATCGCGATTATGCGCGATTGCCCAACCTCTCCACGCAAGATGCGTTTGGTGGCTGACATCATCCGCGGCGTAGAAATCAATAAGGCATTGGGTATCCTTCGCTACTCGAAGAAGGAGGCATCGATTAGAATGGAGAAGCTCCTTAAATCCGCTATCGCTAACTGGGAGGCAAAGAACGAGAACGAGCGTCTCGAAGATGTAAAGCTTTGCGTTAAGGAGGTGATGGTAGACGGAGGCAGAATGTTGAAGCGTATTCAGGCAGCACCACAAGGTCGTGCACACCGTATCCGCAAGCGTTCGAACCATGTGACTATCGTGGTTGATAAAATGGTAACCGAAGAAAACAAGTAAGAGAAGATGGGACAGAAAGTAAATCCAATAGCAAACCGTCTTGGTATCATCAAGGGTTGGGATTCCAACTGGTATGGTGGTAAGGACTTCTCAGAGAAGTTGGTAGAAGACGCAAAGATTCGTAAGTACTTGAATGTTCGTCTCTCGAAAGCAAGTATTTCTAAAATTATCATTGAGCGTACATTGAAGCTCGTTACTGTAACTATTTCGACCGCACGCCCAGGTATGATTATCGGTAAGGGTGGTGCCGAGGTTGATAAGTTGAAGGAGGAGTTGAAGAAGCTCACCGGCAAAGATGTACAGATTAACATCTTCGAGGTAAAGCACCCAGAGGTTGATGCAACAATCGTTGCTCAGACTATCGCACGCCAGCTCGAAGGTCGTGTATCGTACCGCCGTGCAATTAAGACTGCAATTCAGGCTACAATGCGTACAGGTGCAGAGGGTATTAAGGTTCAGATTTCAGGTCGTGTAGGCGGTGCCGAGATGGCTCGCTCGGAGACCATAAAGGAGGGCCGTATTCCATTGCACACATTCCGTGCAGATGTTGACTACTGTTTGGCAGTGGCTATCACTAAGGTTGGTACCCTCGGTATCAAGACTTGGATTTGCCACGGCACAGTATATGGCAAGCGCGACTTGTTCGAGATAGCAGGTGCATCGCAGCAGAATCAGCGTCAGCAGCAGGGTGGCCGTAAGGGCGGCGCTCCACGCAGAAATCGCAAAAATAACAAATAGTAAGTAGTACCTTTTAAAAGCAAAACAGTTATGTTACAGCCAAAAAAGACCAAGTTTAGAAGAATGCAAAAGGGTCGTATGAAGGGTGTTGCTCAGAGAGGTAACCAACTTGCATACGGATCGTTCGGTATCAAGGCACTCGAAAGCTCGTGGATCACAGGCCGTCAAATCGAGGCTGCCCGTCAGGCGATCACCCGTTATATGAAGCGTGAGGGACAGATTTGGATTCGAATCTTCCCTGATAAGCCAATCACCAAGAAGCCAGCCGAGGTGCGTATGGGTAAGGGTAAGGGTAATCCAGAAGGATTCGTAGCACCTATTACTCCGGGCCGTATCTTGTTCGAGGCAGAGGGTGTACCAATGGAGATTGCAAAGGAGGCACTCCGTCTTGGAGCGCAGAAGTTGCCAATCACAACTAAGTTTATTGTTCGCCGCGACTATGATGAGTCGACAGCATTGTAAAAAAGGAGGATTAAGATTATGAAAACAGCTGAAATTAAGGAGATGTCGGTTCAGGACTTGCAGGAGCGTGTAGCTTCGGAGAAGGCAAGACTTGCAACCATGAAGGTTCAACACGCCGTTTCGCCAGTCGAGAATCCTTCGGAGATTAAGAAAACCCGCAGAGATATAGCTCGTATGCTGACAGTTCTGCGCCAAAAATAAGAATTGAACTATGGAAAGAAATCTTAGAAAAGAGCGTATCGGAGTAGTTGTCAGCACCAAGATGGAGAAGACCATCGTAGTGGCAGTTGCTCGTAAGGTAAAGCACCCAATCTATGGTAAGTTCGTTAACAAGACCACAAAGTTCGCAGCTGAGTGTCTTGACACAACCGTAAACGAGGGTGATACAGTACGCATTATGGAGACTCGCCCGTTGAGCAAGACGAAGCGTTGGAGATTAGTACAAATCATTGAAAGAGCTAAGTAGTTATGATACAACAAGAAAGTAGACTCACAGTAGCCGATAACAGTGGTGCAAAGGAGGTTCTTTGTATCCGAGTACTTGGCGGTACTAAGCGTCGTTACGCATCAATCGGCGACAAGATTGTAGTGGCTGTTAAGAGCGCAAGCCCTTCTGGTGATGTAAAGAAGGGTGCTGTATCGAAGGCAGTCGTAGTAAGAACAAAAAAGGAGATTAGGCGTGCCAACGGATCTTATATCCGTTTCGATGACAATGCCGTAGTCCTTCTTAACAACCAAGGTGAGATGCGTGGTACTCGTATCTTTGGTCCTGTGGCTCGTGAGTTGCGTGACCAATATATGAAGATTATTTCGCTCGCACCAGAAGTATTGTAATAATTAAAAAAGTTATTCGATATGTCAGTGAAATTACATATTAAGAAAGGGGATACGGTAATCGTTATCGCCGGCGACAATAAGGGCCAGCAGGGTAAGGTCTTGAAGGTTGAGACCTCGAAGCAGCGCGCTATTGTTGAGGGCGTAAATCTCGTGAAGAAGGCTACCAAGCCTAACGCACAGAATCCTCAGGGTGGAATCGTTGAGCAGGAGGCTGCGATTCACATCTCTAACTTGCAGTTGCTCGACCCTAAGAGTGGCAAGGCTACTCGTGTAGGTCGCAAGGCAAACGCAGAAGGTAAATTAGTTCGTTACGCTAAAAAATCAGGAGAGGAGATTAAATAATGGCATACATTCCATCACTCAAAACACAGTATAAGGAGCAGATTGTTCCTGCCCTTATGAAGGAGTTTGGATACAAGAGCATTATGCAGTGTCCTAAACTTGAAAAGATCGTAGTAAATCAGGGTATGGGTCAGGCAGTTGCCGATAAGAAGCTTATCGATGTAGCACAGGAGGAGCTTACCCAGATAACAGGTCAGAAGGCAGTACAGACTAAGTCACGCAAGGATATCTCGAACTTTAAGCTCCGTAAGGGCATGCCAATCGGCGTTCGAGTAACCCTCCGTGCAAACCGTATGTACGAGTTCTTGGAGCGTCTTATCGCTGTTGCCCTTCCACGAATCCGTGACTTCAAGGGTATCAACGACAAGTTCGATGGTCAGGGTAACTACACTCTCGGTATCACCGAGCAGATTATCTTCCCTGAGATAGATATCGACAAGATTACCAAGATTTTCGGTATGGAGATTACATTTGTAACATCGGCACAGACTGACGAGGAGGCATACGCACTTCTCCGTGAGTTCGGATTGCCATTCAAAAACGCTAAAAAGAATCAATAAGCTATGGCAAAGGAATCAATGAAGGCACGCGAGGTAAAGCGTGAGAAGTTGGCTGCTCGTTATCAGCACAAGCGTGATGAGATTGCAGCGCAGTTGAAAGCCGGCGAGATTGATCACGAGGAGGCGTGGATCGCTCTTTCGAAGCTCCCACGCAACGCAAACCCTATTCGTCAGCACAACCGTTGCAAGCTCACCGGTCGTCCAAAGGGTTATATGCGTCAGTTCGGCATCAGCCGTATCCAGTTCCGTGAGATGGCTTCTGCTGGTCTTATCCCAGGCGTTAAGAAGGCAAGCTGGTAGTCAGTTACCTATTTTTCAAGAAGGTGTGTTTCAGAAGAAGCACACCTTCTTTTTGCTATTAGCTATTGGCCATTAGCCATTGGCTGTTTTATGGCAACAAATGACATTTGGGCTTGCGCCCTTAATGACATGCGCACTCTTGCAGAGTGCTGAATGGCATAGAATAACTATTTTGTCGGCTAGCCATTAAGAGAGTGAAACGAGCGAATGCCATTTCTTTCTACCGACTCAAAAAAAACACCCAACGATAACACAACTATGGAAAATTATTTCTAAATTTGCAATGTAGTCGCAAGATTGCGCACATATGACGAAAGTGTTTTTCGCAGTCCTCGTTAGAAAATCTGACAGTTTTCAAAGAAGAAAGGACAAACGAATTGCACTCATTCCTTGTTTGTGTCCCAAATTGGTACACAATACAAGTGTGAGGATATTGCATCGTTTATTTTCTTCGGGTTTTGTCAGGGCCTCTAACGAATGAACGAAAGATTCAACCTCACACTTTCTTTATTTTAATAACATTTGCCATATTGGGGTTGGGTGGTGCATAGGTACAGAATAGTTGTGCCTATATGGATAAGGTACATATTGTTAAACGCTTTTATCAACTAAAAACTTATTTATTATGAAGACAAAATTTATTCTTTTGGTTGCGCTTTTCGCGCTTGTTTCAACAACAACCGTATCTGCTCAATTCTACAACCGCAAGAAGGTTGCTATTACAGAGGTTGTGGATAAGAGTGGCGATGTTGCGCCCGGCACAAAGACCTTTATCCGTAGTGCATTGACCGATGCAATTACCAATTCAGATGGCTACGAGGGTTATGCTTCAATCAGCTTTCTTTCGCTTGAAATGAACTTTGACAAGACTGGAAATATCTCTTCGGCATCGCTTACCTATGTTAAGAAGCAGTTGATGGAGTACATTCTTGTGTCGGAGGTTACCCCGTTGGATAAGCAGACTGTGTTATTGAGCGCACGAATTATAAACACTTCGAATGGAAAAATTGTAGCCTCTTCATCGGTGCGTACATACGCAAATATCGACTATTTACGCTCGGCTTGTAATAATCTCGCATATAAATTGGTTGGAGCAATCTAAAAATTAGAGAATAATGAGTAGAAAGTTATCTATTATGGTACTTTTGTACGTGGCGATGCTCCTGCCGAGCATTGCTACAGCGCAAAATGTCTTTGCAAAACAAAAGGTTGTTATTGCAGATGTAAGAGATGTTAATGACTGCAAATTAGACGACAATATAAAGACGATGATTCGTCAAAGCTTTGTAGATGCATGTTCTAACTCCAAGAACTACGAGGTCTTTGAGATAAATATGGACGACATAAGAAGACAGCTAGTCGCAAGTGGGCAGAATGTGTCGTTTCCCAATATATGTAAACAAATTGGTAGTAAAGCAGATTATGTCATATTTATAGAAGTAATGACCAACACATCAGATAGAAGAAATCCTGATATGATGATATATATAACAGCAAAGTTATATAGAATAGCAACTGCTTCAATGGTAACAACCGATATGGAACCTGCAAAGCCAGATATGCAGTCTATTATTGCATCCATAAGTACACTACTAAGCAAATCGCTTGGAATAGACTACAACTTCCATTCTTCTCAAACATCTCAACAAGTTTCATGTAGCACCCATGCGCTATCCATAGGATATGTTAATTCGCAGAAAATCATAGAATTGATGCCAGAGTTTAAAGCTATGCAGAATAAACTTGAGGAGTATGGAAACACATTAAGAAAACAACTGGAACAAGTAGAGACAGAGTTTAACGACAAATTAGCGAGTTATCAACACTATCAAGACACTTATAGTAGCGAGACAAAAAGACTAAAGCAGAGCGAGTTAGAGACTCTTCAGCAGCGATATTCCGAGTTTCAAAATATATTACAAGAAGATTTCGCAAAGAAGCAGACGGAATTGTTTGAACCTGTTCAAGCGAAATTTAAAAGAGTCGTAGATGCAGTTGCTAAATCTCACAATTGTGTTGTATTTGACGAGGGCAATCCCGCTTTAATATCCAAACATGGAGCAGTAGATCTTAATAGTGCAGTTAAACGAGAGTTGGGAATATATTAAGTATAACCTATTTACACCCACTGAATAAGGATTTTCTAAAAACTAAAAGCAATTCGCTCTTGCAGAAATCTCTGTGAGGGCGTTTTTGTAGGTATCGAAAACGATACCCATCCCACAATAGGGGGTGCACTCCGCACTCGCAGGTATAGAAAACGATACCCGACGGCGGGGTGGAGTAAAACCCCTAAATTTTTTGTAATTGTTTGGTAGTGTGAGAAATAATGTTTATCTTTGCAGGCTCGAAAATGAGTTTTTGTCGCAAGACAATTTACATTTTAACAACCGCCGAATGTGCTAAGGTGTTGGTGCTTACGGGGTTACGGCTTCGCAGAAGAAGGGTTTCGTATGGGTTGCAAGTGCTAATAAGAGGCTTGCGGATAGAGCGAAAAACCGTTTTCAGAGTCGGAAAGCGAGGGGGATACTTGGATACGAAAGGTCGAAGTTTCTGCCTTTCGGTTGTGAAAGTAGGTTGAAATGGGGCGAAAATTTAGGAAAAAGCACCGAAAAAAGTCGGATTATTGAGGTAAAAAGGCTGAAAAAGTGCCAATCCACGAGCGAAAGAACAATTATTTTAACAAACAATTTAATTTTTAACTTTTAATTCTTTACAGTTATGACAGATCCAATTGCGGATTTTTTGACGAGAATTAGAAACGCAGTGAAAGCCAACCACAAGGTGGTTGTAGCTCCTGGCTCAAAAATTAAAGAGGCCATCACTCGAATTCTCTTCGAGCAGGGTTATATCCTTGCTTACAAGTTTGACAAAGATGAGAAGGGTCACCCAATCATCAAGATTGCATTGAAGTGGAACGACAAGACAAACGCTATCAAGGATTTGAAGCGTGTATCGCGTCCGGGTTTGCGTCAGTACTCTTCGGTTGCTGACATGCCACGCGTGTTGAACGGTCTCGGAACTGCAATCGTATCGACATCAAAGGGTATCATGACAGGCGCACAGGCTGTTAAGGAGAATGTTGGTGGCGAGGTATTGTGCTACATTTATTAATCATTAAAAAAACCAAAACAAAATGTCAAGAATTGGTAAATTACCTGTAATCTTACCTGCCGGTGTTGAGGTAACAATCGCAGCGGACAACACGGTAAGCGTGAAAGGGCCACTTGGGACACTGAGCCAGAAGGTTGACTCAGATATTACTGTTGAGGTCGGTACAGCTATCTCGAAGGAGAGCGGTGCGGAGGTTCCTGCAGTGATTGTCACTCGCCCTACAAACCAACCGCGTCATCGCTCTTTGCACGGTCTTTATCGTGCGCTCATCAACAATATGGTTGTTGGTGTATCGAAGGGCTACGAGATTAAGCAAGAGTTGGTAGGTGTCGGTTTCAAAGCAGAGGTTAAGGGAGATGTTCTCGAAATGAGCCTCGGCTATTCGCACGACACATATTTGAAACTTCCAAAGGAGGTAACAGCAACTGCAGTAACCGAGAAGAAGGGTGCTCCTATCGTAACATTGAAGAGTGCAGACAAGCAGCTCATCGGTCAGGTAGCAGCAAAACTCCGCTCGTTGCGTAAGCCTGAGCCATACAAGGGCAAGGGTATCAAGTTCGTAGGCGAGGTAATTCGTCGTAAGGCTGGTAAGTCTGCAAATGCTAAATAATAAGGGAGGAAAAAGTTATGGCTTTGAATAAGATTGAAAGAAGAGAGAGAATCAAGATGCGCATACGCAAGGTCGTAAGCGGAACATCTGAGCGTCCTCGTATGACTGTATTCCGTAGCAATAAGCAGATTTATGTACAGTTTATCGATGACCTTGCCGGTGTAACTTTGGCAACAGCTTCTTCGTTGG
>JAZOBZ010000111.1:0-21949 GCA_045596245.1 Alistipes sp.
GAATGCCGACTGCATGATGGTATTTGTACGGCTACCCAAGCCCAACTCGGCTGCAATCTTTGTAGCGTTGATGATGTAGAAGTTGATATTGTTCTTTGCAAGGAATACCTTCATGTGGGTTGGCAACGATGCGCAAGTAGCTTCGGCATCGAGTACCGAGTTCAAAAGGAACGAGCCACCACGCTTCAAGCCCTTCAAAACATCGTACTTATCGACATACGATGGCACATGGCAAGCGATAAAGTCAGGGGTAGTTACCAAGTATGGCGAAGTGATTGGCTTATCGCCGAAACGAAGGTGCGAAGAGGTGTAACCGCCCGACTTCTTCGAGTCGTACGAGAAGTATGCCTGACAATACTTGTCGGTCGAGCCTCCGATAATTTTAATCGAGTTCTTGTTTGCACCAACTGTTCCGTCAGCACCCAAACCGAAGAACAACGCCTCGAAAGTTCCCTCCTTTGCCATCGAAATCTCCTCGCCAACAGGCAACGAGAGATTCGTAACATCATCTACGATACCAACGGTAAAGTGGTTCTTTGGAGTCGAAAGTGCCATATTGGCAAATACTGCCAACATCTGTGCAGGGGTGGTATCCTTCGATGAAAGACCATAGCGACCACCGATAATCTGTGGTTGCAACTCGTGTCCGTAGAATGCATCTACGATATCGAGGTACAAAGGCTCGCCATTTGCTCCCGGCTCCTTGGTGCGGTCGAGAACGCAGAGAGTCTTAACGCTCTTAGGCAATACATTGAAGAGGTATTTTGCCGAGAATGGGCGATAGAGGTGTACGGTTACAACACCAACCTTCTCGCCACGCTCGTTCAAGAAATCCACACACTCCTTCAAGGTCTCGGTTACCGAGCCCATAGCCACAACTACGCGGTCAGCGTCTGCTGCTCCGTAATATACGAATGGCTTGTATTCACGACCTGTGATTTTTGAAATCTCCGCCATAGTCTCTGCCACCATATCAGGCACTGCATCGTAGAACTTGTTGGCAGCCTCACGAGTCTGGAAGTAGATATCAGGGTTTTGTGCTGTACCACGAGTTACGGGCTTCTCAGGGTTGAGAGCACGCTCGCGGAACTGCTTCAAAGCCTCACGGTCAAACAATGCTGTGAGCGAAGCCTCGTCCATCAACTCCACCTTCTGAATCTCGTGCGAAGTGCGGAAGCCATCGAAGAAGTGAAGGAAAGGAACGCGCGACTTCAACGCTACGATGTGAGCCACACCAGCCAAGTCCATAACCTCCTGAACAGACGAAGTAGCCAACTGTGCAAAACCTGTCTGACGAGCAGCCATAACATCTTGGTGGTCGCCGAAGATTGAGAGCGACTGTGCAGCCAGGGCACGAGCCGAAACATGGAATACGCCCGGAAGCAACTCGCCCGAAATCTTGTACATGTTAGGAATCATCAGCAATAATCCCTGTGAAGCGGTGAATGTTGATGTCAAAGCACCACTCTGCAACGAGCCGTGTACTGCACCCGCAGCACCAGCTTCTGACTGCATCTCTACAACCTTAACTGTCTCGCCGAAGATGTTTTTGCGACCTTGCGCAGCCCACTCATCGACATACTCTGCCATTGTTGAAGATGGCGTGATAGGATAGATGGCGGCAACCTCCGAGAACATATACGCAATATGCGCTGCGGCATAGTTTCCGTCACAGGTAATAAATCTCTTTTCTGCCATAATTTTATTTGGTTTTATATTGTTTTGTTATTAGACTATTCTGCTTGCAAATTTCTCGCAAAAAGAGTATTTTAGAGTCATATTCCTAATATAAACCCCATTTTGCGCACACAAATTTACAAATCGAAAACGAACAAAACAAAAAATCGGGCTGTTAGTTTTTTAACAACTCACATATTCTTGTCTATCACCTCTGTCTGATAGATGAAAAGTCGGGCTTCACTTCCCTCCCACCCAATTGATAATGTAAAACTTGTCGCCGAGCAAATTCTTGTTTCGATTAACATCTCTATTGCAGGCTGATGCCGAAAAAAATCGGAAAGCATTGCCCTACGCTAACAAATCCCATCAAAGTAGGTAAGCCCAAAAATGTATTCGATATCTTTTTTTTTGATATTCGCCCAAATTTTTCACTTCTTTCTTTGTTTTTTTTGTTAAAAGAGTGTAATTTTGTGCAATTAATAGAGCAATATCAATATCAAAACAATATAAAACACAAAAAAATGCAAAGAGAAAACTTGCTCAAACAACTCGAAAACAGCGACAAAGTATGGGATTTCGTAGTTGTAGGTGGTGGTGCAACCGGTCTTGGTTGCGCTGTTGATGCCGCATCGCGCGGTTACAGTGTTGCGCTCTTCGTGCGTGAGGACTTCGCAAAGTGTACATCGAGCCGTTCGACAAAGCTCGTTCACGGTGGTGTGCGCTATCTCCAAAAGTTGGAGGTTGATTTGGTGCGCGAGGCTCTCCACGAGAGAGGTTTGATGAAGCAGAATGCTCCACACCTCGTAAAGGACCAAGCCTTCGTAATCTCGAATTACAGCCATTGGGAGAACTTCCTCTACTTTTGTGGTTTGACATTCTATGACATTCTCTCGTTCGGTTTCGGCTACGGTCGTTCGCGCTTTATCACAGCTAAGACTCTTCGCCAATATCTCCCTACCTCGGTAGCTAAGGGATTGAAGGGTGGTGTTGTTTATCACGATGGTCAGTTCGATGACGCTCGTATGGCTTGTAACCTCGCACAGACCTGCGTAGAGCAGGGTGGTGTTGTTGCTAACCGCACAGAGGTTGTGAAGGTATTGCACGATGAGAAGGGCAAGGTTGCAGGTGTTGTAGCAAAAGACCTCCTCTCAGGTAAGGAGTACACCGTAAAGGCAAAGGCTGTTATCAACGCCGCAGGTTGCTTCGTTGATGAGGTGTTGCAGATGGATAAGCCGGGAGAGGCTAAGATGGTTGTTCCTTCGCAGGGTGTTCACATCGTTCTCGATATGAAGTTCTTGCAGAGCGACTACGCTATTATGGTTCCAAAGACTTCGGACGGTCGCGTATTGTTCGCAGTGCCTTGGCACGACAAGGTGGTTGTTGGTACTACCGATATTCAGCGTCCTACCGCTGAGAGCGAGCCACGCCCACTCGATGAGGAGATTCAGTTTATCCTCGATACCGCAGGTCTTTATATGAACCCTGCTCCAACCCGTGCCGATATCGTTTCGGTATTCGCAGGTCAGCGACCACTCGCAGCGCCTAAGAAGGAGGGCAAGAAGTCGAAGGAGGTTTCGCGTTCGCACAAGGTTGTGGTTTCGGACAACGACCTCATCACCATCACCGGTGGAAAGTGGACTTCGTATCGTAAAATGGCGGAGGATACTGTTGATAAGGCTATCAAGTTGGGTAAGGTTGAGAAGCGTAAGTGCGTAACCAAGAAGTTGAAGGTTCACGGCTGGCGTCCAAATCCAAACTTGGCAGACCACATGTATGTCTATGGTGCTGACGAGCCTGCAATCCTCAATATGATTAAGGAGAATCCTGCACTCGGTGAGAAGATATCGGAGAAGTACGACTACACCGTAGCAGAGGTACTTTGGGCTATTCGTCACGAGATGGCATTGACCGTAGATGATGTTTTGGCACGCCGCGTACGCCTCTTGTTTGTTGATGCTCGTGAGGCACAGAAGGCTGCTCCACGCGTAGCACAGATTTTGGCTGAGGAGCTCGGTCGTGACCAGGCTTGGATTGACGAGCAGGTTGCTTCGTTTACCGAGTTGGCTTCACACTACTATGTAGCGTAATTGAGAGTAAGATACAACTTTCCAAAAATAGAGCGTGCCCCAAAAAATGTTGGGCACGCTCTGTTTTTGGGAAAATGGATAGACTTAAATAGCGCCTACAATAGTTACAAAGTGTAAAACTCATTATTTTTTTCGGAATTATATAGTTTAGTGTTGTAATTCAAAAAAAATTATTACCTTTGCACCGCATTAAGTACTTAATTATAAAAAACACAAAAAGATGAAAAAGGGAATTCATCCGGAGAACTATCGTTTAGTGGCATTCAAGGATATGTCGAATGACCATGTGTTTTTGTGCAGGTCCGCCGTTTCGACAAAAGAGACCATCGAGGTGAACGGCGAAACCTATCCCGTGTATAAGATGGAAATCTCCAACACATCGCACCCATTCTACACTGGTAAGATGAAGTTGGTTGATACCGCCGGTCGTGTGGATAAGTTTATGAGCCGTTACGCAAAGCGCTACGATAAGAAGAAGTAATCACTACTCTTCACGGAAAATGAGCCTGTCTAACAAGAAAAAGTTAGACAGGCTCTTTTTTTTAGCACAGAATACTCTTCTCTAATCGTCTATACCGACAAATTTACCATTTGCGTCAAATTTCAGGTCTAAGTCATTAGTCAATTCCACCTCGTAACCATATCTTTTACGCTCAATCTTCTCGACACCAAACGAAGGATAGTGCTCTGTAATGTAACCCTGAATCTTGTCAGGCACAACACCCGCAGGCATCTTTCCAACATGACTCTTTACACTCTCCCACTTGCCTCTGGCATCAAATTCTATTTTTATACCATTATCGAGTATTACAGTGTAGTCGTTGTCAGTAACATCCTTGTCTTGTGATGCTGCGACAACTCTATTCTGGGCAAAATACACCTTTAAAAACTTCTGTGCCTCCTGAGGCAACTGTTGTGCGGTAATCGCCACCTCCCAAGCCATTGCAGGGGTAACAGCAAGCGTGGCAACTGCCAACGCCGAAAGTAACATCTTCTTCATAATTCTATCCATTTCTTTAAGGTTTACATACAAATATACGATAAACTATTCATATTTATTATTTATATATGGAAAAATTGCAAAAAATATTCCAAAATAGATGAGAAAAAGGGGGAACATTTAATTTAGTGAGGAGCTGAAAATAATTTTTAACGGAATTATATATTCTTAAATAACTTCTAACAACCTTTAAATCGCTGCGCTGTGACTACGGTCGGAGTTCCGAGAGCCGCCCTTCCACGCAACCTTTTTTGAAATGAATTGGTCTAAAATTTGGAGATATAAAAAATTCTGTTTAATTTTGATAACTGAAATAATTAAAATTGGGAGGAGTGATTATGGCACAACAAGAGAAAACCCGTTATAGCGATGCTGAATTGGCCGAGTTCAAGGAGCTGATATTGAAGAAACTCGAACAAGCGCGTCACGACTACGAGGAGTTGCGCTCAACTATAAGTCGTGTGAATGGCAACGATACTGAGGATACTTCGCCAACCTTCAAGGTGCTCGAAGAGGGTGCTACAACACTCTCAAAGGAGGAGTGCGAGCGTTTGGCTGCGCATCAATCGAAGTTTATCCGTAACCTCGAACTCGCTCTTGTGCGTATCGAGCATAAGACTTACGGTATCTGCAAGACCACCGGTAAGTTGATACCTCGTGAGCGTTTGCTGCGTGTACCACATGCAACCGAAACAATCGAGGCGAAAGAGTCGAGGAGGTAATTGAATAACCATATTCCAGCAGCCTCATACATTTGAGTAGTGCTGCGTAATCGTACTTTTCAGATATAAAGTGCCCCCAAATGTTTTTTATCCAAACTTTTGGGGTCACTTCAACAATATCAAACAAGCCGAATACAAAAAAAGCCCTGTTAAACAGAGCTTTTTTTTGTATAGAGTATTATTAAATTACTCCTTGTGGTCGCGGCGTGGACGGCGGTCGCCACGCTCCTGACGGTCACCGCGTGGTGCGCGTGGCTTACGCTCAGGCTCTACCCAACCCTCAGGTTTAGGGAGAAGTGCCTTGTGCGAAAGACGAAGTTTGTTGGTCTTCTGGTCGATGCCAATCAATTTAACATCAATCTCATCTCCCTCCTTCAAACCTGTCTCAGCCATAGTCTCGAAACGCTTGTAGTCAATCTCCGAGATGTGGAGCAACGCCTCCTTACCCGGCAAAATCTCAACGAAAGCACCGAAATCTACAATCGACTTAACAGTTCCGTGATACTCCTCGCCAACCTCAGGCACCGCTACAATACCCTTGATGCGAGCCATTGCTGCATCAATCGATGCCTTATCTACACCGAATACATCAACCAATCCCGAAGTCTCGGTCTCGGTGATAGTGATAGTTGTGCCGGTAGTCTTCTGAATATCCTGAATAACCTTGCCACCAGGACCGATAACTGCACCAATAAAGTCCTTATCGATAACGATTTGCTCGATACGAGGAACAAATGGCTTGTAGTCCTCGCGTGGCTCTGCAATGCACTCGGTAATCTTATCGAGAATATGCAAACGACCTACACGAGCCTGCTCCAATGCCTGAGCCAACACCTCATACGAAAGACCATCAACCTTGATATCCATCTGTGTTGCGGTGATACCATCGCGAGTACCTGTAACCTTGAAGTCCATATCGCCCAAGTGGTCCTCATCACCCAAGATATCCGACAATACAGCCCAACGACCTGTTGCCGAATCCGAGATAAGTCCCATTGCGATACCCGAAACAGGCTTCTTCAACTTAACACCTGCGTCCATCAACGCCATACAGCCTGCGCAAACGGTAGCCATCGAAGATGAGCCGTTCGACTCCAAGATATCCGAAACTACACGCACTGCGTATGGATTCTCCTCGCCCATTGGCACCATAGGCTTCAACGCACGCCAAGCGAGGTGTCCGTGACCAATCTCACGGCGGCTAACGCCACGCGATGCCTTTGCTTCACCTGTCGAGAATGGAGGGAAGTTGTAGTGGAGTACAAACTGCTCCGAACCCTGGAACAACACCTCGTCGTGCTGCTTCTCATCGAGCTTCGTGCCGAGAGATACAGTGGAGAGCGACTGAGTCTCACCACGAGTGAAGATTGCCGAACCGTGTGCGCATGGGAGGTAATCAACCTCGCACCAGATAGGACGAATCTCGTCTGTACGGCGACCGTCAAGACGCTTGCCCTCATCGAGAATCATATTACGCATAGCCATCTTCTGTACATCATCGTGGAAGTACTTGTGGATAAGCGGAGCCTTCTCCTCCAACTCCTCCTCGGTATAGCGCGAAGCGAACTCTGCCTCCAAAGCATCGAATGCCTCCGAGCGCTCGTGCTTCATTGTACCGCTTGTAGCGATAGCGTATGCCTTGTCGTACAACTCCGAGATGATGGTTTGACGCAACTCCTCATCGTTGGTCTCGTGGCAATACTCGCGCTTAACATCTTTGCCAAGCTCCTTCATCAACTCAATCTGTGCAGCACAGTGAGTCTTGATAGCCTCGTGAGCATACTTGATAGCGCCGAGCATAACCTCCTCGCTAACCTCCTTCATCTCACCCTCAACCATCAAGATATTATCGATAGTACCTCCGACCATAATGTCGAGGTCAACATCCTTCATCTGCGAGAAAGTTGGGTTAATGCAGTACTCTCCGTTGATTCGTGCTACACGCACCTCCGAGATAGGACCGCCGAACGGAATGTCCGATACAGCCAAAGCAGCCGAAGCAGCCAGACCTGCGAGGGCATCAGCCTGAATATCCTTATCTGCCGAGATAAGATTTACAGTTACATAAACCTCTGCGTGGTAGTCGGCAGGGAATAGTGGGCGGAGCGCACGGTCGATAAGACGAGCAACCAAAATCTCATTGTCGCCGGCCTTACCCTCACGCTTCATAAAACCGCCAGGGATACGACCTACGGCAGCAAACTTCTCCTTGTACTCGACCTGCAAAGGCATAAAGTCGGTACCCTCTTTTGCATCTTTGGCAGCCACTACCGTTGCGAGCAACATCGTATCGCCCTGTTTTACGACAACCGAACCGTCAGCCTGCTTTGCCAACTTGCCGGTCTCAATCATTATCTCGCGGCCACCTTCCAGCGGGATAAACTTCTGTACAGCATTGTACAACTTCTTTTCTTCCATAATCATCTAATCGTCAAAAAATAAATTTCTCTTACTTTTTTCTCTCATCAACATCTGAATAGACAAAATGAAGGCAACTCCGAAAAACGAGTTGCCCCATTCTGCTCAACCTCTTACTTACGAAGGTTCAAAGCCTTAACGATAGCACGGTAACGCTCGATATCTACCTCCTTCAAGTACTCCAACAACTGACGGCGCTTACCGATCATCTTCAACATGGCACGCTGAGTGCCGAAGTCGTGACGGTTGTTTTTGAGGTGCTCTGTAAGGTGGCTGATACGGTACGAGAACAACGCGATCTGGCTCTCTGGAGAACCTGTATCGGTGTTAGACTTGCCGTACTGACCGAAAAGCTCTTGCTTTTTCTCTGCTGTTAAATAAGCCATAATAGTAAAAAATTAAAATTAAGTTATTTAATAGTTTAACACTTCGTGCGCATTCGCCTTACTACGAATCACGCCAAAGCGGTGCAAAGATACAAATAAAATTAAGAATTAAGAATTAAAATGTAAAAAATTATTCTCTTTTACGCTGATTTATAGCTAATAATGGCCGTTTTGGGTGTATGAATGAGCCTAAGATTGTGGTATAAAAAGAGAGATAACCCGCTCAGGGGCTATCTCTCAACTCTTTTGGTTGCTTCAAAATGGACATTACTCCTTGTAAAGCAGATATTTGCGACGAAGAGCTTTGAACTGCGCTACATCATCTTGCCAAGTCGCCTTAATCTCCTCTGCCGATTTGCCTGCAAGAATCATATCATAGATATAAGTTACACCTGTAAGACGGAAGAACTTCGCTTTTCTTCTACCTGCAAAGAACTCCTCTCCTCTGCCAAATCGATTATATGCATCGATTACATATTTGAGCGTAAGTCCCTCTTTGAGAATCTTCTTCTTTGGCACTTTGCGCAAATCGACTCCGTGACACAATTTATCCAGATGCTTTGGTTTTTTTGCACCCTCTATCGAGCGTGGAGTATATGAAAATCCCGTAGGGGCAATATCGGGGTGACCATAAGCCTCGAAACCGAATTCGGTACCGCGCGCCTCCGAGAATACCGTTCCCTCAAACAAGCAGGTCGAAGGATAGAGATATACCGCCTGCATAGTTCGTACATTTGGTCCCGGTTTAACAGGTAATTGATAGAGAGTTTGGTGGGTGTAATTCTGGCAACATACCACCTCTACATCTACCCATGGAGTCCAACCTTCGCCAACAGCCATCTGCATAAGTTCGCCGATAGTCATTCCGTGAGAAAGTGGAATAGGCAGTGGTGCATTGTACGACTTATATGTGCGGATAGGGCCATCTACGAGCATTCCGATAGGGTTTGGACGGTCAAAGACTATCAATCTCTTCCCTTTTTCTGCAAGGATTTTGAATTGGTGCACCAATGTAGAATAGTATGTGAAAAATCTCACGCCTATATCCTGTATGTCGAATACTAAAACATCAAACCATTCAGCCTGCTCTGAGGTTAATTCTTTTGTTTTGCCATAGAGCGACCAAATTGGAATACCAGTATCTCCATACACCGAGTTGCTAACATGAGCACCAGCATCTGCTCTACCGCTTAGGCCGTGCTCTGGAGTTGCGATAGCTACCAAGTTGATACCATTTTCCAACATAACATCTGCAATATGTTTGCCGTCGATTGTTGCGGTGTAGTTTGTCAAGAGGCACACTCTCTTGCCTCTCAACATCGGCATCCATACATCAATGCGCTCATCGCCACAAATTACTCGCGCATCGGCTGCCAAGTAGCATAGTAATGCGGTTATTAAAACAATAAATTTCTTCATAGTAAATGTCGTTTTTGTTTTTTTTAAGTTAGATATAAGCTTGTATGTTTGTAGTTGCAAAATTAAATTAAAAGATAATAATATCCAAATAATTCCGCTTTTTTTGCCTCGTGGCGTAGAGGATAAGGCGAGAATAGAATGGAGAATGTATCTGCAAAGTTTGATATTGTGTTTTTTTGTTTAACTTTGCACTATAATAGAGATATTTTAACCAAAGTAACAATACTTAACTATTATGAAAAAACTATTAACATTAATCGTGGCAATAGCCGTTTCGGCTTTTGTGGTTTCAGCTAACACTATTATTCCTGCTCCGAAATCTTACACCAAGCAGTCGGGAACATTTACAATCGCTCCATCGGCTACAATTTCGTATAGCGCAGAGGAGTTGGCCCCATTGGCAAACTACTTGTCGGAGTATGTAAAGGTTGCCGTAAAGTCGCAAGATGATGGTGCAATTTCGCTCTCGCTTGATAGCACTCTCGCAAAAGAGGCCTATCGCTTGTCGGTAACAAATAAGGGCGTTAAAATTGTGGCAGGAGACTACGGCGGCGCATTTAATGGCGTGCAGTCACTGCTCCAACTCTTGCCGAGCAATGTTTATGAGAAGAATTTGGCTCTACCTGCAACAATAGAGTGTTGCGAGGTTGATGATGCTCCTCGTTTTCATTTCCGAGGTTTTATGCTCGATGTGGCGCGAACATTTATGACCAAGGAGAATGTGTTGCGTTATATAGACTACCTCGCATACCACAAAATAAACAAATTTCATTGGCACTTGACCGACGGCCAAGGTTGGCGTATCGAGATTAAGTCGCACCCTGAATTGACTGAGAAAGGTGCTTTCCGTGGCCCCGGCGAACTTTTAGGAGCATCGCTTGGCAAGTGGTACGAGAAGTATGGTGGCTACTATACTCAGGAGGATATTAAGGAGGTTGTTGCCTATGCTGCAGTTCGCAATGTGGAGGTTATTCCTGAAATAGATCTTCCGGGGCATAGTTGGACTTTCACCAAAGTCTATCCGCAATCGCTTTGCAAGAATAGAGATGGTTCATCTCTTCGTGGCGGAGGCGTGGTTTGTGCAACGCGCGAGGAGAATTTCCAAATTTTCGATGATATATTCAGAGAGGTTGCAGCGCTCTTCCCATCGCAGTACATACACATTGGCGGTGATGAAGTTAAATTTGCGCAGTGGCAGAAGTGCCCAAGTTGTTCGGCATGGATGAAGGAGAATGGCGATGTAAAACCTCACAAGTTGCAGGCGCACTTTATGAGGCGTATCCAAAGCATCATTGCAAAGTACGACAAGAAACCCGTTATGTGGTATTTTGGTGGCGAGATGCTCGAAGGCTCTATTGTGCAAGGGTGGCAGAAAGCAGAGCAAGGTAAACTCGCGGCAGATAATGGCTATAAAACCGTTATTATGCCTGCTGACTACTTCTATTTGGATATGTATCAAGGCAAGCACGAAAAGGGCTTCCGCAGTCGTAAATACTTCGATGTTAAGCATCTCTATTCGTTTGACCTTGCCGAGAAAGGATTTACGGCGGAGAATATGAAGTATGTTGAGGGTTTTGAGGCACCATTTTGGAGCGAGTTGTTCCTATCAAATGGAGGGGATACATCTCTTGACTATATCGAATATATGACCTTCCCTCGCTTGTGTGGCTTGGCAGAGCAGGGCTGGGGCAAGAATGGCGGAGCGTGGGAGAACTTCTACTCAACGCTCGTAAATCACCACTACGACCGTATGTCGGCAATGGGTATCAACTACCGCCTGACTCCTCCGACTGTGAAGTTTGAGGGCGGAAAACTCATCGCTTCGGTAGATGACAACTCAACCATTTACTATAAGCAAGAAGGTACTTCGGAGCGAAACCTCTATACCGGACCTTTCAAATGTAAAACCCCTGCTGCGTATAAGTTTTGGAGCGAGTATAAGGGGATTAAATCGTTTGAGTCGGCAGATGCATCGCACTACGAAATGGTTAAGCCAAATGTTACGGTAACATCTTCTGTACCAGCTTACAAGAAGAACCCTTATTCAAAACTCGAAGAGTACAAAGGAGCAGCGCGTACAGCAAAAGCATTTAAGAAGGGAGATTGGATATTATTTGAATTTGAGTACCCTGAGAAATTCCGTGCAATAGAGTTTTCGACAGGTAGTGTAACTCTCAAAGGAATTGTCCGCAAAGGATATCTCGAAGTCAGCAAAAATGGACGCACATTCGAGCGTGTAGGAGATTTGAATAATGGTCGCATCAGAATCGTAAATCCTGAAAAACCGATAAAAGCTATTCGTATGGTATCGGAGTGCGATGATAGTGGCAAAGTTTCCCTGAAACACTTGCAACTATACCCTAAGAACAGGTAGCGATTAACCTATATACACACAGAGAAGGCGGGCCTCTAAAAACCCGCCTTCTCTTTTTTGTATTTGTATGTCTATCGGATTCTATCCAACGAGCGCACAAGTGCCTCATCTTTGGCGATGCCGCGAATAGCCAATACCATAGGGATTATCGCCACAACAGGCATCAACGCTGCAAAGCCGAGCGTAAAATTCAAATCCTGCATCAGCTCCGCCAATACATCGCACATGCGATAGCAGTAGAGGGCAATAAACGCTGCTGAGCCAAGCAATAGCACAATCTCCGATACACAAAGGCGAATTTGTGCCATACGCTTCTTGTAGAGGAAAATCGTAACGAAAGGCAGTGCCGTAGCCACCGACAAAATTATACCGAGGTAGAGTGGCAGAGGAGCTTTAAAGCCCACTGTACCATCTGCAAACCAAGCTTTTACGACCAACTCCTCGCTTCCATACCAAATCGTAGCCAAAGGCAAGAAAAGTGTGAGCGACATCAATACTGCCGCCAATAAAAGATATAGTGTCTGTATTCGTTGTATCATAATTTCTCACTTATTAAATATCTGTTTCTGTCTGTCGAATTGCGGTTTATCAACTCGCCAAGGAAGCCTGCCAAGAAGAGTTGCACGCCAAGAATTACTGTCAAAATTGCCAAATAGAAGAGTGGCTGGTCGGTTACGGCACGCAATGGCAGGTCGTGGAACTGCTTGTAGAGTTTGTCGGCAATAACCCAAATCGTGGTAAAACCTCCCACCAAGAACATCAGTGTTCCGAGCGAGCCGAAGAAGTACATCGGCGAGCGGCCAAAGCGCGACATAAAGGTTACCGAGATAAGGTCGAGATAACCCTTAACCATACGCTCAATGCCGAATTTCGACACGCCATATTTGCGTGCCTGATGCTGCACCTCCTTCTCGCCAATGCGCTTAAAACCAGCATATTTTGCAAGAATCGGAATATAACGGTGCATCTCGCCATAGACCTCAATGCTCTTCACAACTCGCTTGCGGTAGCACTTCAAACCACAGTTGAAGTCGTGCAGTTTAATGCCCGACACGCAACGAGCCGTAGCGTTGAAAAATTTGCTCGGAAGGCGTTTTGAGAGTGGGTCATAGCGGTGTTTCTTCCACCCCGACACAAGGTCGTAACCCTCCTCCAAGACCATACGGCGCATCTCAGGTATCTCGTCAGGCGAGTCCTGCAAGTCTGCGTCCATCGTAAATACTACCTCGCCCTCGGCGGCCTCGAAACCGCAGTAGAGCGCAGGCGACTTGCCGTAGTTGCGGGCAAAGCGGATAGCCTTCAACCTCTCGCCATACTCCTTTTTGAGCTGCTCGACAACGCTCCACGATGAGTCCGTAGAGCCGTCATCTACCATTATAACCTCATACGAAAGGGTATTGGCGGTGCACACTCGGTCAATCCACGCCATCAACTCGGGCAGCGACTCCTCCTCGTTGTAGAGGGGTACAACTACCGATACATCTATCTTATTGCTCATCTTGGCTCTCTTGATTATCAAAGATTTTAGGCTCACGCTTGGTGAATGCCGCCACAATCATACCAACGATAGTTCCCGCAAGAAGATAGGACCATACGCCCGAAAATATGCTCGATATAAGTGATGGCTCCTCCTGTGCTTGGAGCGTCTTGAACATCTGGTCGTATGTGCCGACCATCGAAGCAGGCACCTCGGTCTGCGAGAGGTAGTCTTGGAGCAACTTTACGGTAGCAGCGACATAGTTCTCGTAGCCGACAACATAGTGGCGGAACATATAACTGCCGAGTGCCACGATAACGCCTGCCAACATCGAGATACTTGTAGCGTACGACAAACCGCTGCCGTACGAGAAATATGGCATCTCCTTACGCTCTGATAATACGAGCGTTGCGTAGCCTTTTGTAAAGCGATAGACGAGATAGCAGTACGCCGCCATAGCGACCAAGCACTCAATGCTCATCACGATAATCCAATTTACGCTATTGCCATAGTAGAGCATCGCGGTCTCGGCAATACTCGAAAGCAACATCACGCCACCAAGGATAGCACCCTTGGTGAGCATATCATTCAAAAAAATCGAAGATTTCATAACTTTTATTTGCTGTTTAACAACGCAAAGATAGTAAAAATAATTAGACGAGAGACGAAAGACGAGAGACGAGAGAAAAATAATTCCAAATTTCACATTTTTTAGACTCTCGGCAAAACCCTAACAACCTCTAACTGCCTTTAACACCCTCTATGGGTATCGAAAACAATACCCGGAACTCGAAGAAGGCGCCTATGCAAACACGGGTATCGAAAACGATACCCGACACTTAAAGAAAGCACCACACCTCAAACATGGGTATCGAAAACGATACCCGGAACTATTGAGAGTGCGTGCGTTCCTATGCTTTTAACTTTTTCGCTCGCCATTTTGCAGATAATCAAAAATAAATTGCTACATTTGTAACGCAATCGCAAGGTTGCAGACATTTTACGAAAGTGTTTTCGCGCTGTCCTTATTGAAAATGTGGAAGTTTTCTAAAATCGGAGGACTAACGAATAGCACTCACTTCTTGTATAGTTATGTGGCGGTGCATACTCTTTGCACATTCCCATACTATTCGAGTGTGGGGATATTGCATCGTTTATTCCGATTTAGGTCATTCCACAACCTTCAATAGATAGACGAAATCAGCCTCACACTTTCTTTTTATAATAATCGCACATTCGAGGCTGGTGGGCAAACAAAACTTAATTATTATGAGTGGAGAAATTCAAGACAACAAAAGCCAAAAAAGTTGGGTTGTCGCACTTTTATTGTGTTTCTTTCTTGGCGGTCTAGGCGTACATCGCTTTTATGTAGGAAAAGTAGGAACAGGCATTGTTCAATTATTGACTGTTGGAGGATTTGGTATTTGGGTACTTATTGATTTTATAATCATCTTGGTTGGCTCTTTCTCTGATTCGGAAGGCAAAACATTAAAAGCATAATACAATTATGGAAGATATTAATTCTACAAATAAGACTAATCAATTACCACCCGACAATCATCTTGCTTGGGCTATTGTATCAACACTGTTATGTTGTTGGCCTTTTGGCATTCCTGCAATTATAAGTGCATCGAAAGTAGATATATACTGGAAAGAAGGGCATTACGATGCAGCTCAAAAGGCTGCTGACGATGCGAAGAAGTGGGCAACAATTTCAGCTGTTGCTGCTGTTGCATTTTGGGTGATATATCTTCTTGTATTTGCGATTTCGGCTGCAGTTGGAGTATCTTTACTTGACTAGTATGAGACAATTAACAAAACCCGTCATGTTTACTGTGACGGGATTTCTTTTTATTGGCGTATATTTGTATATTGACCCTACCACCTCACATCTAATGCCGAAATGCTTATTTAGGATGCTTACAGGGTATGATTGCCCTTCGTGTGGCGGTCAGCGGGCACTACACGCACTGCTAAATGGTGAATTTTATAATGCTTTTATACTAAACCCCTTTTTGTTTCTTGTAGCGCCTTATTTATTAGCGATATTATACTCAACTTTTTCAAAAAGTAGAGTTGCAATAGCGACCAAAAGAATTTTTTGCCATCACATTACTGTTTGCATATATCTGATTATATATGTTCTTTGGTGGGTGGTGCGAAATACAGAATGGTGGCACAACTTAGTATGATAAAGCCACACGCCACATAGGTATCGAAAACGATACCCGGCAATCAAGGGGTTACACTCGTTCAATCATGGGTATCGAAAACGATACCTGGCGGTAGTGGGAGTGGCATTTAATGGCATTCGGGCATTCTGCCCTTAATGGCATACAATGGCAGTGCAGTCTGCGACTGCTTAATGGCAAAAAATAATCTGTCATTCAATGCCATTGACCTTCGGTCTTCCTCCTTCGCACCTCGGCAAAGTCTGCAAGCAGCCTCTGCTCTCTGTTTGGCGTCTGTTCAGCGAGTGAAACGAGCGATTGCCATTCTTTGTCATTCTCTCCCACAAAAATCCCCGAGCAAATATCTCTGCTCGGGGTTTCTATTAAAAGCCAATGGCTAACGGCTAATGGCTAAAAGCTCAAACAAATACCTATAATTGCCAATTTGAAAAATTTACCTGTTAAAATTTTCAAACCACTCCTTTACAACCTCCTTGTCGTTGAAGTGGTGCTTTTCGGTGCCGATGATTTGGTAATCCTCGTGACCTTTGCCGGCTAACAATATAATATCTCGTGGCTCCGCCAACATCACCGCCGTCTTTATCGCTTCGTGACGGTCGGTGATTTTCAGATACTTGTCGCCCGACTCGACACCCATCTCCATCTCGCGCAAAATCTGCTCGGGGTCCTCGGTGCGAGGGTTGTCCGAGGTGAAAATCGCAATATCCGCCATCTTCGCCGCCATGCCACCCATTACAGGGCGTTTGCTCTTATCTCTGTCGCCACCGCAGCCGCAGACAACAATAAGTCGCTGACCGCCTTGGCGCAGTTCGTCAATGGTTTTGATGATATTTTCGAGCGCATCGGGCGTATGGGCGAAATCGACCACTGCCGTAGTGCCATCTTTGGCAATCACAGTCTCGAAACGACCACTCACAGGTCGCAATATGCTCAAATGCTCCAACACAACATCTTTGTCGAAGCCGAGCAACACCGCTGCACCATAGACTGTAAGCAGATTGTAAGCGTTAAAGCGACCAAGGAACTGCACCCACACCTCCTTGTTGTCGATGCGCAACTCCATACCCTCTGCCATCATCTCTACGACCTTGGCGCGGAAATCTGCCATCTTCTGCAACGAGAGGGTGTAGCGTGAAGCCTTCGTATTTTGCAACATCACCTCGCCATTGCGGTCATCGCAATTAACGAGCGCAAAAGCCGACTTCGGTAGTGCATCGAAGAAGGACTTTTTGGCACGGATATACTCGGCAAAAGTTTTGTGATAGTCCAAGTGTTCGTGAGTTATGTTAGTAAAAAGTCCGCCCACAAAGCGCAAGCCCCCGATACGGTGCTGCACAATGGCGTGCGAGGAGCACTCCATAAAGCAGTATTCGCACCCCTCATCTACCATCTCGCGCATCATGGCATTCAGACGAATAGCATCGGGCGTGGTGTGAGTCGAAACAATCTCCTTTGCGCCAACCTTATAGACTACCGTAGAGATAAGCCCTGCCTTGCAGCCCATTGACTGCACAAGGTCGTAGAGAAGTGTTGCAATCGTGGTCTTGCCGTTTGTACCCGTAACGCCCACCACCTTCAATTCGTGCGATGGGTTGCCGTAGAAGGCAGAGGCGATAACGCCCATTGCCACATTGGTATCTTCAACCACGACAAAGGTGCAGCCGGCATCGGCGACCTCAGTCGGTATATGCTGGCATACAACCGCAACTGCTCCGCCCTCTATCGCCTTTGCGATAAAGTTGTGTCCATCGACTGCTGTACCTGCAACGGCAAAGAAGCAACTCCCCTCGCTTACGGTGCGAGAGTCGTAGGTCAGCCCTGCAACATCAACCTCGCCACTGCCCGACAATGCGGAGTAGGTAACACCTCGTAGTAACTCTTTCAGTATCATTTCAGCGTAATTGTTATTCGTTTATTTGTATTAGCGACTGCGGTATTTGGCGAAAGGCTCTGCTTTACGACCTTGCCATAGCCGACAATATCGACCACCAAGCCACTCTTTTCGAGGAGATACAAGGCATCGTCAAGTCCCATGCCCACTACATTCGGAACACAGCCCTCTCGTGTTTCGAGGGTTGAGATTTGCAATTTGCCCTCCTTACCGATAGAGCCTTTGCCCCAGCCATGACGGCTCTCAGTGGAGAATTTGTCGCCATACTCATTTGCCACCTTGCGCATCTTGTCGATATTGCCGCCCTTGATTTGCAAGGCGTGGAAATCGCCATCGACAACCTCCTCGGCATATTGACGGTCGCGATTGTGGAGGAATGTTGCCACCTGCTTCTGTACCGGACCCGTAAGGCTCGCGCCATAGTAGAATTTACCCGCTTGTCGCTTGGTGAATATCGCAGTCATAATGGTATAACGAGGATTGTCGGCAGGAAGATATGTAACCATCGAGCCGTAGTAGTAGCCATCATCTCGCGTATATCTTACACCGTTAATCTCGGAATCGACCTGCGCCGTACCGGTTTTCGAGCCGGTGCGGAACGAACACCTTTTCTCTCCGAAGAACTCGGCTGCCGTACCTATGCGCGACACATCCTCCATAAATAGGCGCAGCGTGTCAATAGTGGTTTTCGAGCAAATCTGCTCCTCGATAACTCGTACGGGTGCTTCGCTTACAACCTTGCCATCTCGCTCTGTACGCAAAATCAGTCGTGGCGCAACCATTCGACCATTGTTTGCTACGGCGTTATATATTGCAATGGTGTGCAGTGGAGTAACCTCCAAGCCGTAGCCATACGCCATATTTACAAGAGCATTGTAGCGAGAGTGGTGCTTATTGTTGAGATGAGGCAGTGGTTTGCGCCTTGCTCCCAGCTCCTCCAAACCCACTGTTTCGTGCAGATGCAGTTTGCGACAGAAGTCCGAGAACACGACAGGTTTATCGCCAAATCTATCGAACACCGCCTTCGTAAAATAGACATTTGCTGACTCCGAAAAGGCTCGGCGCATATCGATTATACCGTCTGTTTCGCGCGATATGGCGTGCGAGTCCTGCACATTTGCACCCTTCTTGCCTCCAACCCTTACACGATTACCCAACTCCGAGTCGTACTCCTTTGTGGTTGATACACCATGTTCAAGCAGAGCCATTGCCGATACAAGTTTGAAGGTCGAGCCGGGATTGACAGGTATGCCGATGGCGTAGTTCTGCTCCTCGACACAAGTTGTGCCATTGCGTTTGAGGTTTGCCATCGCAAGAATATCTCCTGTGGCACACTCCATAACGATAGTAGTTCCCCATATCGCATTCTGTGCCAACAACTGCTCTTTCAAGGCGTTGTCTGCCACATCCTGAACATCAATATCGAGCGTAGTAACAACATCGTAGCCGTTCTGTGCTTCGATATTGTTTCTATCCGATACGCGAGTCTTATATCCAGGAGCAATTGTCTGCATTAACTGTCTGCCGTCATGCCCCTCCAAAGTGTCACGCAGTGCATGTTCGATGCCATACGAACGGTGATGCTCCAAACGGCCTATGGTTCGCAAGGCGATATTACCCTGCGGATAGACACGATAGTCGTGATCCTCGGTGCGATATGACGAACCAAGCCCATTGCGCAACAATGGGAAGTCCTTTATCTCCTGCCACTCGTTGATATCTACATCACGGAATATGCGTCTTGTGATGTGCTTGCGATAAGTGACGACCTGCTTGGTGGAAATCTCCTCATCTTTCCAGAATTGGTACCACTTTGGCGTTTTCACCTCCCTCTTTGTAGTCTGCTTGATTGCCGCCTTACGCCACTTTATCAACTCCTCATAGTACTCCTTCGATGAACGGTCGCCGAAATAGGCTGCGAGTTTGCGAGCCAGAGTGTCGGCATTTTTGCGATAACGCTCGTAGTTGTCGAAACGCTGACTACCAAAGTCGATAAAGAGTGTTTTGCGAGTTATTGAGGTCGCCAAAGGTTCTCCATTACGGGAGAATATCGAGCCTCGATGAGCTTTTATAGTCTCCATTTTGACTATGGTCTCATTCACCTCGTCAAATCCACGAGATACCTCCCCATTAAACAGAACAAAGAGTATGATATAGACCAAAAAGCCGACAACCACACCCGTAAATGTCAGGTGCAGTATCTTGATACGCCTTGCAATATCCTTTTTGAGTTTGTATCGCTGTTCGTCCATCGCTTATGGTTACTTCAAAGTCTTCGGTTGCCTATTTGGGTCCTCAATATCTATACCTCGCTCTTTGAGTTTGCGCACTATTGCCGAGTGTGACGAGTGACGATAGCACTCCTCCGAGGTGCGTATTGCTCGCTCCTTCAACAATGCGACCTCCTTCTCCAACTCTCTGTATCGCATATCTCGTTGCAAGGAGCCGAAAATCGTGGCGATGCTTGCAAAGAATATCACCCCCAACATTGTCAGCAGTGTATAAACCCTCTTGACCTCCTCTGCCAACAAGATATCGCCCGTAACAACTCCGTTTATCCACACTACCCAACGAGGTCGTCTGGCCTTTTTCTCCTCCAATGCCTGTTGCTCCTTCTCGCGTGCAATGTCTTCGGCTATATCCTCGGCAGCAGCACCCGTCTGCACACGGCGAATCTCCGTACGCACCATGCGGCGCAGAGCCTCTTGGGCTTCACGCTCGGCAATCTCCTCTTGCGAATCAGAGAAGTATTCGCTCTCATCGTACTCTGCCATAATACTACAACTTTATCGCTGCACGCAACTTTGCCGAGCGTGAGCGTGGATTTGCCTCCAACTCCTCGGAGGTCGGGATAATCGGTTTTCGGGTTACAATCTCAAAAGGTGTGGTGGCACGACCAAAAAAGTCCTTCTCCACCTTACCCTCGAAGTTACCACTGCGCATAAAATTCTTTACGAGGCGGTCCTCCAACGAGTGGTATGATATCACCACCAATCGCCCACCCGGTTTCAGCACCTTCAACGCCTGCTCCAATGCCATCTTCAACGCCTCCATCTCGCCATTTACCTCAATGCGCAACGCCTGAAATAGTTTTGTCAGGAACTTTGCCTCATCTTTCTTGGGGGTGCAGGGCGCAACCGCCTTCACAAGTTGTGCGGTGGTTTTAATCTCTTCGTTTGCTCTTGCACGAGCGATGCAGGCGGCAATCTTCCAAGTTGTATCCAACTCGCCATATTGCGAGAATATTTGCGCCAACTCCTCCTCCGAGTAGTTGTTTACAATATCTGCCGCAGTGCGACCTCCTCGCTGATTCATACGCATATCGAGTGGGGCATCACCACGAAACGAAAAGCCTCGCTCCTTGGCGTCAAAATGGTGCGATGAAACGCCTAAATCTGCCAAGATACCATCAACCTCCGTCACTCCACGCAGACGCAATGCCGAGCGCAAAAATCGGAAGTTACTCTCGACAAAGTGGAAATGTTCATCATCGGGAGCATTTGCCAATGTATCCCTATCTTGGTCGAAAGAGTACAAAGCACCACCTTCGCCCAAATCTTCGAGTATTCGGCGTGTGTGTCCACCTCCTCCGAATGTGAGGTCGGCGTATGTTCCGTTGCTCTTGATATCGAGTAGCTTCACAGACTCTTCGAGCAAAACAGGCGTGTGATACGATGACATATTCAGGTTATTGAATTGTAATGCCACAAAGTTAGATAAATAAACGGAAAACGGAAAGCGGAAAGCGGAAAACTTTTAGTTTTTCGGTTTTCGCTTGTAGTGGGAAAACGGAACTGACGCAGCGGAGCGAGAGCAAAGGCTGCTTGCAGACTTTGCCGAGCCGCAAGGAAGAAAAGCCCACGCAGTGGGATTAAAGCGGAAAGCGGAAAACTTTTAATTAGTGAGTAGTTAAAAACTTTCAGCGCTATCCCTAAACTCCCTAAATTCCCTAAACTCTCTAAAACGGCTTGCGCCGTGACGAGGTTGGGAGTTCAGGAAGCGGAAAGCGGAAAACTTTTAGTTTTTAGACGAAAGACGAGAGACGAGAGACGAGAGTGACAGACCCCACCGCCCTAACGGGCACCTCCCCTAACTCAGGGGAGGAATAAATAAAGTATTGGGAGTGTCTAACAAGTTTTTTAGGCACTCCCTTTTTGTTAGAAGTTGTATAACAACACTAAACTATATAATTCCAAAAAAGATAGTGTTCGAAAGTCTGGGAAACTTTCGAACACCCGATGTTAGGTTAGTTAGGTTAATGAGCAAGTGGGAGAACCCCACATTTGTAGCGCAAAGGTATATA
>JAZOBZ010000112.1:0-5040 GCA_045596245.1 Alistipes sp.
TATCGCATATTTCTATATCAAATGTAGTTATTATTTCTCAATTAGCAAAATTTACAACCTGAAAATACTCAAAAAAACACCCCCCCAAAAAAACAAACACAACAAAAACCTGCCTAACAAAAAACTTGTTAGACAGGCTCTCATTTTTTGTATAATTTTTGATAACTTAAAGTAAATAGGGAACTAATTATATTTATTGTGTATCTTAAATTATTTGTGAGATGAGAAAAATCATTGTTATTGGTAGCTCAAATACCGATATGGTAGTGCGCTCGGAACATCTCCCTCGTCCGGGCGAAACTGTTTTAGGCGGAGGTTTTATGATGGTTGGTGGTGGCAAAGGCGCTAATCAGGCAGTCGCCGTAGCCAAGATGGGACACCCCGTAATCTTCGCTGCGGCAGTCGGCAAGGATATTTTTGGCGAGGAGGCGGTAACGCGCTATCAGCATTTCGGCATTGATACCTCATATATTGTGCATAAGGATACCCCTTCGGGTGTGGCGTTGATTTTGGTTGATGCCTCGGCACAGAACTCTATCTCGGTGGCTCTTGGGGCGAACAACGAGTTGATGTTGGAGGATGTGATGCCGGCTCTCGACACTATTGAGGAGGGTGATATCATACTTTTACAACTCGAAATACCGATGGCTACGGTTGAGGCGTGTGTATCGGTAGCCGCAGCAAAGGGTGCGCGTGTAATTTTGAATCCAGCCCCAGCGGCTAATGTCAGCGAGTCTCTCCTCTCAAAACTGTATCTTATAACCCCAAATCAGACCGAAGCGGAGCTTTTGACAGGTGTTGAGGTTAAGGACGAGACTACGGCTCGTCTTGCAGCCGAGGAGTTGTGTCGTGCAGGTGTCAAGAAAGTGGTTATAACTATGGGCGGTGATGGCGCAATGCTCTACGAAGATGGCAAGGCAGAGATTATCCCTGCACATAAAGTCAATGCAGTAGATACTACGGCAGCAGGCGATGTATATAATGGTGCTATGTGCGCAGCTTTGGCAGAGGGTATGTCGTTGAGGGAGGCTCTTCGCTTTGCAACAAAGGCATCAGCAATCTCGGTCTCACGCGTGGGAGCACAGCCCTCAATACCTTCACGCGAGGAGGTCGATAATTTCTAAAAGAATTTTACAACTTTAACTTTTAACCTATACATTATGTTTATTATTAACAGTTACACTTTGGCAGTTGTATTCTGCTTTATTACAATGTTGTGTTGGGGTTCGTGGGGTAATACCCAGAAACTCGCAGGCAAGACTTGGCGTTACGAACTCTTCTATTGGGACTATGTTATCGGCATGGTGCTTTTCACTCTTTTGCTCGGTTTTACAATGGGTAGCATCGGTACCGAAGGCCGTAGCTTTGTTGCAGACCTTTCGCAGGCTAACTACGAGAGCCTCTTATGGGTATTGCTCGGTGGCGTAATCTTCAACGCTTCGAACATTCTCCTTTCGGCTTCGACTTCGTTGGCCGGTCTGGCTGTGGCATTCCCTCTCGGTTGCGGTTTGGCTCTCGTTCTGGGCGTTATCAACAACTATTTGGAACAACCTAAGGGTAACGCTTTATTACTAGCATTGGGTGTTCTGCTTGTGGTTATTGCCGTTATCTGCAATGGTGTTGCAGCAGGTCGCACATCAAAGAGTGGCGAACAAAACAAGGATAGCAAGAAGGGTATTATTCTTGCCGTTGTTGCAGGTATCTTGATGTCAACATTCTACCGTTTTGTGGTTAAGGGTATGGATATCGACAACTTTGTTTCGCCCGAGGTCGGAAAACTCACCCCTTACTCGGCAATTTTCATCTTCTCGATGGGTGTGCTCTTGTCTAACTTCGTGTTTAACACCTTCGTCATGAAAAAGCCGTTTGTCGGAGCTCCTGTGTCGTATAGCGACTATTTCAAAGGCTCATTCTCAACTCACCTCGTAGGTATTCTTGGTGGTATGATTTGGTGTCTTGGTACAGCCTTCTCGTATATCGCGGCAGGTAAGGCAGGCGCAGCCGTATCGTATGCACTTGGTCAGGGAGCACCGATGGTTGCAGCCTTCTGGGGTGTATTTATCTGGAAGGAGTTCAAAGGAGCAGATAATAAGACCAATTGGCTGCTTGGCTTGATGTTCTTACTCTTCATTGCAGGCTTGGCAACTATCGTGGTTGCGGGCAACTAATAATAAATCCTGCAAGACCAAAATATAGAGATAACATAGGCATTGTCTCTATATTTTTTTATACCTTTGCGGTTAGTATGATTGATAATTCAATAATCGTTGCGCCCGCTACCGCTTTGGGTGGAGCCATTGCCGTTATTCGTATAAGCGGTGAAGGCTCTGTGGCGTGTTGTGACCAAATTTTCAAAGGAAGGAAACCTCTTATAGAGGCAAAAACGCACACTCTCCATTATGGTACTATATGCGATGATGAGCGTGTAGTAGATGATGTTGTGGTTGCAGTATTTCGTGCTCCACACTCCTATACGGGTGAAGAGTCTGTCGAAATATCTATCCATGGCTCACGATATATTGCACAGGAGGTGATTCGACTCTTGTGTGCGAAGGGTGCCCGTTTGGCAGAGGCGGGAGAGTTCTCACAACGAGCCTTGGCATCAGGTCGCATTGACCTCTCACAGGCAGAGGCAGTGGCAGATTTGATTGCTTCTGAGTCGCGTGTATCACATGCGATGGCAGCTACGCAGATGCGTGGGGGATATTCGGATATGCTGGACGGACTGCGAGAGGAGTTGCTAAATATCACTACCTTGCTCGAACTCGAACTCGACTTCTCGGAGGAGGATGTAGAGTTTGCCGACCGTACCCGACTGCGCACAATGTTGGAACACACCGATAATATAGTGGCGCGTCTTATGGAGTCATTCCGTATTGGAAATGCTATCCGTGAGGGTGTGGCAGTGGCAATTGTTGGTTGCCCGAATGTTGGTAAGAGTACGCTCTTAAATCGTCTTGTGGGCGATGATAGAGCAATGGTGTCGGATATTGCAGGTACTACGCGCGATACGGTGGAGGAGAGTGTTGTAATTGATGATATAAAATTCCGCTTTGTTGATACAGCAGGTCTGCATGATACCGATGATAAGCTCGAACAGATGGGCATTGAGCGTACTGAACAAGCAATGCGTAAGGCGCAGATAGTACTCTATGTTGTAGAGCCCGAACAATGCGGGTTAGAGTTGCCTGAACTTGCGGATAATCAACAATTATTGGTAGTTGTAAATAAAATTGATACGAGTGATAGACGCGATGTAGAAGATGCAATTTATATATCGGCGCGCGATGGTGACGGAATCGATGAGCTGCGTAAGATATTGCGAGCAACAGTTGATACAGATGGTTTGTATCGTGGAGATGTTGTGGTATCGAATATGCGCCATTTTGAAGCGTTGAGTCGAGCACACGCATCGTTGCAGGGGGCTATTTCGGCACTCGATATAGGTGTGTCGGAAGAACTTTTGGCGGAGGATATTCGTGGTGCCATCACCTCCCTCGCCGAAATTACAGGCAAAATCACCAGCGATGATATATTAAAGAATGTATTCAGTCGCTTTTGCATCGGTAAGTAATGCTTGATTTTGCTATCAAATAAGAATACACGCCAATAGCATACCGATAGCACATAAAGAGCACTTTATCCAATACATAGGGATTTATTGTGCAAATAAAAAGTCGTTGAATCTTAATTTTGCACTTCGGTTGTGAATGTAAACAAAAAATCCGCCGAAATACTCAAAAAAAACTATCCCTTTCCCTCTTTAAAGGGGACTTTTGAGCAGAAAGCGTGAATTTGTGAAAAACTCTTCTGCCATATAGAAATCAGCGGTGAGCAAAATGCCCACCGCCGCACGATTGTTAGTTGTCTGTTTTGCTAATTCTTCGGTTTAGACCACTGAGCACGGATGCGTTTGGGAAGGTCGCTGTACTTCATTCCTACCATCCATACAAGCGTGCGTTGCATTGCCACAAAGCAAGCAAACATAATCACAACACCCAAGACATAATCCGATGCCGAAGCAAGGTTGTTCTGCTCTAACCACACAATCAACGCCACACTCACCAACAACTCCAACTCCGCTGTTACCATTCCTGGCGAATAGAACTTTGGCAAGCGGAAGACTCTAATTGCCATCATATGCACGACGCCCTCGAAGATGCCAAGTGACGCCGTTACCAAGATAGGAATTACGCAGTCGTCCCAGAAAAATGGAACAAAGGTAAAGGCTATGAGCAGAATACCCGTAGGGATGCGGCTTGCACGCTTGGTCTCGACAGGCACATCCTTGCCTATCATACCCGAAATGGGATCGATAAAGCCACCAGGATAGTGTCCCTCCTCCCACTCGTGCAGGATAAAGAGCAGATTAAATACCATTACAAACTTCTGAATAACCGAAAGATTATCCATTAATGCTCCTGCAAGAAGCAACCCAAGTGAAATCACGGTGTAAATTTCAAGGGCGTAGTTTTTGATAAACTTTTTCATATCTAACTTTTTTTGAGTTATCGACGAAGTTTTGCTATACCATTTTTAATTGAGAAGGCTGATGCCTCATACTCGGCAAAGCCGTAGCGTGTATCACGGTTGCGAAATATAAGCACAGGCGAGAGAATCATCACAACTGCCACCAATGGGAATACCGCCAAAGGTACCCACCAATAGTAGGTTGGAATGTTGAAATGCTCGGCAATGTAGTAAAGGTAGTATGCACCGAATGGCACCATAGCAAAGAGTGCCGAAGCACAACCCGGGCTGTACCAAGTGTGCAGTTTACGATTTATCACAATGCAGTGAATAAATACTTGGCACATAGTAAAATAGGCGATAAAGATACCGAGCCACAGCACATCGTGGAAGATAATACCGCAGATGTAGAGCGGATATGCCAAAACCACATTTACAACAAAGGCACTCAACTCATTAAGCGGATATTTACCAAAGTCTTTTTTCTCGCCCATCAGTCCGATGTTCATCGCCGCAGGGAAGCCACCCGGCAAAACATACTCCTCGAACTCGTGGAGCAGAAGCAACATA
>JAZOBZ010000113.1:0-11701 GCA_045596245.1 Alistipes sp.
GTGAGTGTCTGGTTTCTTCATTTTTTGCATTATTTTTGAAAAGTTATAGTTTCCAAAACAATGCGCGAAACCTAATTGTTGAAGATGGCTTACACGAGGTTCAAGTCGCAACGACATCTTACAGACATTCAGGAATCGCGCATACTTGCACATCCCTGACTGCTTGTCTGTCGTTATTTTTATTTTGAACCTTTGTAAGCCGACAATCAGTTGGTGAACATACCAGCAATAGCCATCAGCTATCGCATATTTCTATATCAAATGTAGTTATTATTTCTCAATTAGCAAAATTTACAACCTGAAAATCCTCCAAAATACTCAAAAAAACTCCTCCCCAAAAAAAACAAACACAACAAAAACCTGCCTAACAAAAAACTTGTTAGACAGGCTCGAGCGTAGCGGAGGGGGTATGGAACAACAACACTAAACTATATAATTCCGAAATAACATCAGACAAACAATTTTATCTCTTTTTCCGATAGCGATATTTTCTTAAAATGCAAATGTTGCCGAAGCGTAGAAAGTGCGCGGATAGGAGTAGCGATAGCGTGATGCCTGACGATTATAGATATACTCGCCTGCAAGTTTATAGCGCTGTAAGCGAGATGATTCGTATCCATTATATACAATATCATTAGAGCCAAGCAGGTTGCGAATACCAACACGAAACACAAAGCGGCTACGAGGATATTTATCTTCAAAGCGGGGCGCTACCGCTGTATTGTATATCTTTTTGCTTATACGATTCAAATACAGACTCTTCGACAGGGATATATTTATGGTAAAAGCATCGCGCAAGCGCTCTTGGGAAACCATAGCAGAGCGCTGCTCCGGCGAAGTAGCCATCGAAAGCACCCGTTCCGTACGCATAATAAGCGAAGGTTCGATATATCGAAAGCCTGCATAGTTAGCATTAACCATCGCCCACCAACCTCTATTGTAATAGGATAGTCCAACCGTAGCGACCACTTGTGGCATATTTCCAAGCGACAAACCTTTGCTACGACTCTCCACATGGTCTGCGAAAATTATATTTGCAGTATCACTATATATCGACACATGGGAGTTTGTCGCATATTTATATCGCCCAACCGCCACTGCCGCCGAAGCCCGAAAATTGGTAGCAAAGCGGTATTCTGCCTCTACCTCCAAGCCATAGCGCAGATAATTCAGATTGTTGGTTACTATATCGGCATATTCGCCCGATAAATCGTCATAGATATGTTGCACACGCATATCATTAAGCTCTGTATTAGCAAATAGCGTAGCACTGACAGCTATATTCTGCCGTTGAAACATATATTGCAGCTCCGCGCCATAAGCTGTACGCATCGTGGGATTATCTACTACACGATTATTGTATTTGCTCTGCAAAAATAGTTCTTCGGCATCACAAGGTGTCGCCTCGGTGGAAAGAGAGCCCCTCAGAAAGTGATTATCAGAAATGAGATAGTCGGCAGATATACGCACTGCGTAGGGCGAATACTTTAAGTGACGAGATGTTCCGAGAGAGTTATCTGCAAACAACTCTTTACGATAAAATCCCCGCCTCGAAATATCAGCATACCCCAATTCAGCTGCAATATCAAGTTCTAACTTCGAGGTGTGATAATGATATACGCCAAATAGAGATATCTCATATTCATTAATAGCGTAGTTGTAGCCATAGCAATCACCCTCCTCAATACGCCGATTTGGATTTTCGAGATTGTTCTGCAATGAGTTTGAGTATGTATCATCATCAAGCAGAAAGTAGTCGAGGTCGATAATATATTCAGCACCGAGTAAATCGCGCATCTGCTTGTAATTGCGATAGTTAGAGCTTTTAGCTTCGATACCGTATGAGATACTTCCGTTATTCAGCGTTGTAGTCGCCTCGCCACGCAACGAAGCGTTAATAGTACGCCTTACGCGGTCAGATACCGCATATATAGCCCTGCCATTATTCAATCGATTGGAGGCGATAAGTCTATCAAAGTCAATTTGCGTATAGCGACTATTGTTAGTAACCCATGCCTGCTCAACCTCTGCAAATATCTCATCATCATCGACAAAATAACTTGGCATATAACGATAGTTATCGGGAACGGCTGTTCTCGCATCAAACCAATCGAGAGAACTGTATCGCTCAATACCCGCCCTTGTTGCAGCCGAGAGTAGTAATTTTGTGTACTCCCCTATTCTGCTTTCATACCCAATAAACAGAGTAGGCAGAAACTCCCTTCTGATATGGGCGCTACGAACCTTGCCAGATTGATAGCCCCATGCTGGATTGTAGAGATTATTGCCCGTAAGGCGAAACGCCTCTTTGGTTGAAGCAAGGCGGCTACTACGCATTGACGGATTCACAAATAGCGCTAACGAGAGCATTTGTTCTTTGTCAAGCAACTTTGAGGCTATGACATCAAACTCCAACGAATTGCCAAATATGCCGTCTATATGCAAATCTCTTCCCGTACGAGCCACCATATTTGCCGATAGATGCCAATTACGAGGTAGTCGTTGCGAGGTTGAAAACGAGAGCGAATATGGCATATTGCGCGAAGTGAAGGCAAATCCGGCAGAGGTTTTAGACTCGGATAGTGTATCGATATTGAGTAATGTTTTATCAACTGTGTGTCGTGCAGTCAGTTGCAATGCCCTAACAGAGCTGTTGGCAATAAAAGGCATCTCCAATCCATTCAGCAAAACGCTCTTACGATAGGATTGAACCCCACGCCTTGCATTACGCACCATCGAAAGATTGTAGTCGAGCATGCGAGTAGAAAAATCTCTGTTAAGAGTGAATTTAGGTGCAGGTAGGGAATCTGTTGTTTCGGGTACGAGCAACTCCTCCACCGTTTCAAAACGCTTATAATATCTAAAATCATAGAGGTCAAACTCCTGTGCGGAGAGACCTCTATAACATAGCATAAATAGCGCAACAAGTATGTATCGTAAGCCCCGCATTACTCGTGCAAAGCGTTCCAGAGCATATCCTTTAACTTGGCGATATTCAGTCCTGCAACCGAAGAGATGAATACTGATTCTATTCCCTCAGGCAGGTGCGACTTCATCTCCTCAATCAAATCGTCATCGAGCATATCGCACTTCGTAATTGCCAAAATACGGTTCTTGTCGAGCAGTTCGGGGTTGTATTGCGTTAGTTCGCCAAGCAGAATATCGAAATCCTTGCGAATATCATCGCTGTCGGCAGGAATCATAAAGAGCAAAATCGAATTTCGTTCAATATGGCGAAGGAAGCGTGTTCCCAAACCCTTGCCCTCGTGCGCACCCTCGATAATACCCGGAATATCAGCCATTACAAAGGAGTGGCCATCGCGTACCTCCACAATACCAAGATTTGGTTCCAAGGTGGTAAATGCGTAGTTTGCAATCTTCGGTTTTGCAGCCGAAACAACCGACAAAAGAGTACTCTTGCCGGCATTCGGAAATCCCACTAAGCCAACATCTGCCAAAACCTTCAATTCGAGGATAAATGCACCTTCGGCACCCTCCTCTCCGGGTTGCGAGTAGCGTGGAGCCTGATTTGTAGCGGTGCGGAAGTGCCAATTGCCAAGACCTCCGCGACCACCTTTCAGAAGAACAAGTTGCTCGCCATGCTCGGTAACCTCGCCTACAACTTCGGTGCGGGTTTCGCCTGTCTCCTCATCGGTAAAAATCTGCTTCGCCACCGTGCCGAGAGGTACGGGGATAATAATATCCTTCGCATCTTTACCATGTGAGCGTGCACCAGAGCCACACTCGCCATCTTCGGCAAATTGGTGACGCTGATATTTGAGGTGGATAAGTGTCCAATACTGCTGGTCGCCCTGCAAGATTATAGAGCCACCCTTACCACCATCGCCACCATCGGGACCACCAAAGGCGACAAACTTCTCACGGCGAAAGTGAGCCGAGCCTGCTCCTCCGTGTCCGGAACGGGCAAATATCTTTACATAATCTACAAAGTTCGAACCAGCCATAATTTTTTTAATTGACAATTGACAATTGATAATTGACAATTAAAGGAATTTTCAATTCTCAATTCTTAATTTTTAATTTTTAATTCTTAATTTGCGAATTACATTCGCTCCGGAACATCTATTCCGAGTAAGCGCATCGAGCGATTGATAACGCGAGCCACCTGCTGTGCCAACGCAAGGCGCATCTTCTTTACCGCCTCGTTCTCCTCGCGAAGGATTGAGTGGTCGTGATAGTAACCGTTGAACGCCTTACACAACTCGTAGGTGTACGCCGCAATCATCGAAGGTGCAAACGCCTCGCCCGCAGCCACTACGGTAGCCGGGTAGTCGCACAACATCTTCACCAACTCAACCTCCTCCGACAACAGCTCGCAAGCGATTTTCTCGCCCTCGAACGAGATATTCTGCTCGGTAGCCTTGCGCAAAACGGAGCAGATACGAGCGTGGGTATATTGGATAAACGGACCTGTGTTGCCGTTGAAGTCAATCGACTCGCGAGGGTCGAACAACATCGTCTTCTTCGGGTCCACCTTCAAGATAAAGTATTTCAAAGCACCCAAACCAACCATCGAACTGATTGCCGATGCCTCCTCCTCGCTACAACCATCGAGTTTGCCCAACTCCTGCGACATCTCGCGCGCTGTCGAAATCATCGCCTCGCACAAGTCGTCAGCATCGACAACTGTTCCCTCGCGCGACTTCATCTTACCCTCAGGCAACTCCACCATTCCGTACGAGAGGTGGAAGATATCATCGCTCCACTCGTAGCCCAACTTTTTGAGTATCAACTTCAAAACTTGGAAATGGTAGTTCTGCTCGTTACCTACAACATATATAATGCCGTTGAGCGAGTTTTGTTCGAAACGCTGCAACGCCGTTCCGAGGTCCTGCGTCATATATACCGATGTGCCATCGCCACGAAGCAACAACTTTTGGTCGAGTCCATCACTTTCGAGGTCAATCCATACCGAGCCATCATCTTTGCGGAAGAAGATACCCTTCGCCAAACCCTCCTCGACAAGTCCCTTGCCGAGAATATAGGTCTGCGACTCGTAGTAAACCTTATCGAAATCAACGCCGAGAGTTTTGTAGGTTACATCGAAACCATCATAAACCCAGCCGTTCATCTTCTCCCAAAGCGCACGCACTTCGGTATCTTTTGCCTCCCACTTGCGCAACATCTCCTGCGCTTCGAGGAGTATCGGAGCCTGCTTCTTTGCCTCCTCCTCGCTCATTCCGCCTGCAACGAGTTCTTTGATTTCAGCCTTATAGTGCTTGTCAAACTCCACATAGTAGTCGCCTACGAGGTGGTCGCCCTTCTTGCCGGTCAATTCAGGTGTAGCACCATTGCCATAGCGCAACCACGCAACCATTGACTTGCAGATGTGAATACCTCGGTCGTTCACAAGGTTCGCCTTGATTACATTGTGTCCGTTAGCAGCCAAAATCTGCGCCACCGAGTAACCCAAAAGGTTGTTACGGATATGTCCGAGGTGGAGTGGCTTGTTGGTATTTGGCGAGGAGTACTCAATCATAATCGTACGCCCCGTTGGCTCTGCCACGCCATAGTTATCGTTGGCTGCAATCTCGCCAAAACGCTCCACCCAGAACTTCTGGTCGAGCGAGAGGTTTAGAAAACCTTTGATAACATTAAATGCGCTGAATTCGGCAGCCGATGCAACAACCTTCTCGCCAATCTCGGTAGCCACCGCCTCAGGTGCTTTGCGAGCCATCTTGACAAGTGGGAATACCACAAGAGTGTAGTCGCCTTCGAACTCCTTGCGAGTCTTTTGAATCTGTATCTGCGAGTCGGCAACCTCGCCATAGAGAGCCTCCACGGCAGCCTTCACCACGCCAGTAATGTGTTGTTCGATATTCATTTTATCCGTTATTTTTTTCTATTTTCTATTACTGGGCGCAAAGATAGCAAATAAAATTGACAATTGACAATGAAGTGACCCCAAAAGTTTTTTGTCCAAACTTTTGGGGTCAGTACACCTTGTGATAACGCTTCTAATTCAAATGCTCGTATGTAAACTTCTCCCAAGGCATATCAGAGTCGGCCTTGCCGTTATCGAGAATATCGACAATGTGCATAAGGAGAGGGAAATCCTTCAAATCGACCATTCCGAGCTCTGCTTTACGGCGAATAGCCTGTCCCATTACGCGGGTAATAACAAGGCTTTCGAGTGTAATACCTGCCAAGGCTTCGGTGACTTGGTCGTAGTTTAATCCCTTACCCATAAGGACACCACATTTGCGGGTACGACCACTGAAAATGGTTACATACAAGTCGCCAAGTCCGATGCACTCCGACTCGAATGTTCCACCCTGAATCTGCATAAGGGCGTGAGTCTCTCGAACAGCCTGAGAGAATGTTCCCGCTTGCGAATTATAGTGTTCTGGCTCATTCTCTCCGTGCCAACGGATATTCAATCCTACGGCGAGTGTTACCGCCATTGCAAATGCGTTTTTGAGCGCTACGGCACTCTCCAATCCTATAACATCGTTTGTGAGCGAGATGTGGTAGTATGGGCGAGCCATAGCCTCCTTCATCATGCGGAGAGCATCACTGTCTTTACCGCAGAAACCCACCTCCGTAGGGTCCATAAATACGAGTTCGTATGAGGTACAAGGACCACCTACTGCACAAATTGTACGGTTGATACCGCGTTTGGCAAGTTCACTCTCCCAATATCCCGGATATGAAAGCAGTGTACCATCTTCCGTTGCGCGAAGTCCCTTTGTTACCGAGAGAACAGGCATCTTCGGGTCAAGGTTTACGAGAATCTCCTCCAAGAACCAATCTACACCGAATGACGATACTCCACCAATAACGAAGTCAGAACCTTCGGTTACGCTCTTCCAATCTTTGAAGTAGTGGAAATGAACATTTTCAGGGAAGGGACGACAGAACTTCTCGTGTTTGCCCGTAGCGATATAGCCATCGATAATCTCATCGTCAAGACATGTTCCTACGATGTGGACTTCGTGCCCATTCTCTGCTGCTGGAAATGCGAGTGCCGAACCCATCATTCCGGCTCCGATAATTGTAATTTTTTTGCTCATACTGACAATAGTTTTACAGGTTATTAAATTCACGACCACAAAGATATAAAAAGTTTTCTGTTTTCTCCTTTCTGTTTTCCGTTTATTTTCCTACTTTTGCAGAAAAATAGAGATATAGTATGAGAATAGTTGCTCCTTCAATTCTTTCGGCCGACTTCAGCAACCTCGAAAGAGATATAAAGATGATTGACCGTTCCGCTGCGGAGTGGGTTCATATTGATGTTATGGACGGTGTGTTTGTACCTAACATTTCGTTCGGTTTCCCCATAATGAAGCCTGTGCGCAAGGCTACCGACAAGGTACTCGATGTTCATTTGATGATTATTGAACCTGAGAGGTATGTAAAACGCTTTGTGGAGGCAGGTGCCGATTATGTAACCTTCCATCACGAAGCGTGTGCCAACCCTCATGCTACCATTGCCGAGATTAAGGCGGCAGGTGCAAAGGCTGGTGTAAGCATCAAGCCTGCAACCCCAGCCGAGGCTATTTTCGACTACTTGGAGGAGTTGGACATGGTGCTTGTGATGAGCGTAGAGCCCGGTTTCGGTGGTCAGTCGTTTATGCCCGATTCGCTCGACAAGGTACGCGCATTACGCAAGGAGATTGACGAGAAGGGGTACAACTGCCTGATTGAGATTGATGGTGGCATATCGGCGAAGAATGCCAAGGAGGTCTTCGATGCAGGAGTAGATGTTATTGTAGCAGGCTCCTCGGTATTTGATGCAGAGAATCAGGAGCAGGCGATAATTGATATTTTGAGAGTATAATGATTTCGATAGATAACCTCACTGTAAGTTTTGGTGGCTGGACCTTGTTCGATGGCATTTCGTTCCTCGTCAATCCGAAGGAGCGTATCGGCTTGGTTGGTCGCAATGGTGCAGGAAAGACGACAATCCTTAAATTGATTGCCGGTTTGCAGCAACCAACTTCGGGTGCTATAACCAAAAATGCCGACTGCACAATCGGCTACCTTCCGCAGCAGATGCAGGTGGCAGATACCACCACGCTAATAGCCGAAACGGCAAAGGCTTTCGAGGAGGTTTTGTCGTTGGAGGCGGAGATTGAGCGATTGACTGCCGAGATAGCCATGCGCACCGACTACGAGAGCGAGGAGTACGAGAAGTTATTGCATCGCCTGAACGATGCCAACGACCGCTACCACATCCTCGGTGGAGATACGCGCGATGCCGATATCGAAAAGACACTGCTCGGTCTTGGTTTCCGCCGTGAGGAGTTCGAGAAGCCTACTTGCGAGTTCTCGGGCGGTTGGCGTATGCGTATCGAGTTGGCGAAACTGCTCTTGCGCAGACCTTCGATTTTTCTGCTCGATGAGCCTACAAACCACCTCGATATCGAGTCTATTCAGTGGTTGGAGGAGTATCTGAAAAATTATAACGGTGCGGTGCTTTTGATTTCGCACGATAGGGCATTTTTGGATAATGTAACAACTCGCACAATAGAGTTGTCGTTGGGCAAGATTTATGATTACAAAGTGCCTTACTCGCAATTTGTTACGCTTCGTGCCGAGCGCCGAGCACAGCAGTTGGCGGCATACCAAAATCAGCAGCGACTTATCGAAAAGAGTGAGGAGTTTATCGAGAAATTCCGCTACAAGCCAACAAAATCCAATCAGGTGCAGTCGCGCATCAAACAACTCGACAAGTTGGAGCGTATCGAGGTAGAAGAGGAGGATTTGGCAACGCTCAACATAAAGTTTCCGCCTGCACCGCGTTCGGGACAGATTGTAGCGGATATTAAGGGCGTGGGAAAGGCTTTTGGCTCGCACAGAGTCTTTTCGGGTGCGGAGTTTACCATTCATAAGGGGGATAAAATTGCGCTTGTTGGTCGCAATGGCGAGGGTAAGACCACCTTTGCCCGTATGTTGATTGGCGAGTTGGAGCAGTCGGAGGGCGAGATAAAGATTGGTGCAAATGTCAGCATCGGCTACTACGCCCAAAATCAGGATGATTTGATGAATGGCGACTTTACGGTCTATGATACGCTCGATAGGGTTGCTGTGGGCGATATTCGTACTCGTCTGCGAGATATTTTGGGCGCATTCTTGTTCCGAGGTGAGGATATCGACAAGAAGGTCAAGGTGTTGTCGGGTGGTGAGCGTTCGCGCTTGGCAATGGCGAGAATGATGCTCGAACCGCACAATCTTTTAATTCTCGATGAGCCTACAAACCATATGGATATGCGCTCGAAGGATATCCTCAAAACTGCTCTTCAAAAATTCGATGGTACGGTTGTCGTTGTGTCGCACGACCGAGAGTTTCTTGACGGCATAGTCGATAAGGTTTACGAGTTCCGCGATGGTGGAGTGAGGGAGTACCTCGGAGGTATCTACTACTTCCTCGAAAAACGCAAACTCGAAAATCTCCACGAAATTGAGCGCAAAGCACCTGTTGTGGCGGCTGCAAAGCAGGAACAGTCGCAAGGTAAACTATCCTACGAACAGAAAAAAGAGCAGGAGAAGTTACTCCGCAAACTTCGCAAAAATGTTGAGCAGATTGAAGCGGAGTTGGCAGATGTCGAAAAGCAAATTGCTGATTACGAAGCTCGCTTTGCCGTTGCAACGGAGTATAACGCCGAGGATTACAAGGCTTATGATGAGTTAAAGAGTCGATACGACCATTTGATGCACGAGTGGGAGAAGGCATCTTACGAAGTGGAAATAACTGAACAACAATAATATGGAGAACATCGTTTTTGGAATACGCCCCGTAGCCGAGGCTATCGAGTCGGGCAAACAGATTGAGAAAATCTATATTCGCAAAGGTGCGGAGGGGCAGTTGATGACCGACCTCAAAGACCTCTGCTATCGTCATCGCCGACACTATCAGGAGGTACCTGTCGAGAAGTTGAACCGTATGACTCACGGAAATCATCAGGGCGTTGTAGCGGTGATTGCAGCGATTGACTATGTCGAAGTTTCCGATATCTTGGAGCGTGTTCCCGATGACGAAACTCCGCTTATCGTAGTGTTTGACAATGTTACCGATGTGCGCAACTTTGGCGGTATTGCCCGCTCGGCTGAGTGTGCCGGAGCGCACGGCATTATCTCCTCGCTGAAAAACTCGGCACCCGTAAATGCCGACTCAATTCGCTCTTCGGCAGGTGCTTTAACCCGTATTCCGGTGGCGCGTGTCGGCTCTATCCGCAACACCTTGAAATCGTTGCAGGCAGAGGGCTTCCAGATTGTTGCCGCTACGGAGCATAGCCGAAAGTTGATGTACGATGCCGACTTGACAAAGCCGACAGTTATTGTTATGGGCTCGGAGGAGAACGGTATTTCGAAGGAGGTTTTGAAGTTGTGCGATGAGCAACTCGCAATTCCGATGATTGGTGCAATCGAGTCTTTGAATGTCTCGGCAGCTGCGGCAATCATGCTATTCGAAGTAGTTAGACAACGAATTGGAGATTAAACACTTAGCACACTTTATCTAATGTAATGGATAAGGTATATAAACACCCTCGTATTGGTGATATTTTATTGCGCCAACGCTGGACCACAAGTCGCATTTCGCTCTCGGTAAAACCTACGGGCGAGGTGCGATTATCCTATCCTCGCCTTGTCTCGACAGCCAAGGCATTACGCTTTTTGGAGGAGAAGGTGGAGTGGGTGTTACAGATGCGCGAAAAGGTCGCAGAGCGAGCAATGCAGGGCTCGGACTATTCGCCTGCACAAATCGAGGAGTTGCGCCGAGAGGCAAAACGGGTTTTGCCCGCAATGGTCGAAAGATTGGCTCGGCAATACGGCTTCTCTTACGGTCGTGTAACAATTCGTGCAACTCGCTCAAAATGGGGTTGTTGCACCTCGCAAAACAATCTGTCGTTGTCGCTTTTTCTGATGACCTTGCCTACTCATTTGCAGGAGTTCGTGGTGTTGCACGAACTTTGCCATACGGTGCATCACAACCATTCGGCGAAGTTCCACGCGCTATTGAACAAGGTTACGGGCGGTCGTGAAAAGGAGCTAAATCGCCAACTGAAAGGCATTCGCAAAAACCTTCGTCTCCGCAAGGGCAAAGCCGAAGATTTAGCGGCTATCATGGGGTTGGTTGCAGATGCTCAAAAGTGGTTCGCCGAGCAGAATATAGACCAATGGCAAGATGGCTACCCTACCTCAGAATTGATATCAAGTGATATATTAGCCAAAGTCAATTATATCATTGATTTAAACGGTGTTACAGCTGCCACTTTTGTTGCATCTTTCGATGGCGAGCCTACCTATAACGAGATAATAGGCAGAGGATGGCTAAATAAAAAGCCATACGCTGTTGTGCATAGAATTGCTGTATCTAACGACTATCGCCGAAGAGGCATAGCACGAGAGATTCTACACTTTACGGAGGAGTTGTGCGCTAAGCGAGGTGTTAAGGATATCCGCATTGATACCCATCGTGACAATGTGGCGATGCGTTCACTGCTAAAAAAGATGGGCTACACGCACTGTGGTCGTATAACCCTTACCAGCGGTGCCTTCCGCGAAGCCTACCACAAGGAGCTATAATCAAAAAAAAGAGCCTGTCTAACAAGTTTTTTGTTAGGCAGGTTTTTGTTGTGTTTGTTTTTTTTGGGGAAGGAGTTTTTTTGAGTATTTTTGAGTATTTTCAGGTTATAAATTTTGCTAATTGAGAAATAATAACTATATTTGATATAGA
>JAZOBZ010000114.1:0-31267 GCA_045596245.1 Alistipes sp.
TAACGACACTAAAAAACTTGCGCCGCGATGAGATTGGGAGTTCAGGAGAAGGGAAAACGGACCGCTGCGATTAAGTCGAGAGCAGAGGCTGCTTGCAGACTATGCCGAGACGGAGCAGTGAAAAGCCCACGCAGTGGGATTAAAACGGAAAACTTTTAATTAGTGAGGAGTGAGGAGTGAGAATGAAATGCAAAATGCAAAATTGATAATTTTTAATTTTTAATTCTTAATTCTTTCAGCGCACCCCTAACGACACTAAAAAACTTGCGCCTTGACAAGGGTGGGAGTTCAGAAAACTAAAAAAGACAAACTACAATGATAAATGCAGAACACTTCCTACTAATTGGAGCAATACTTCTGTTTGTTGCCGTAATGGCGGGTAAGGTAGCGTATCGTTTCAACGCACCGGCACTCCTGCTCTTCTTGGCAGTAGGACTATTCTTCGGTTACGATATTCTCTCGTTCAACTCGCCCGAACTGACGCAGTTTATCGGTATGATATCGCTCTGTATCATCTTGTTTTCGGGTGGTATGGATACCAAATTCTCGGAAATCAGACCGATACTCCCCGAAGGTATAACCCTCGCTACCGCAGGCGTATTGATGACGGCACTACTGCTCGGAGGTTTTGTCTATTTGATTGCCCCCGTAATAGGTTTGGAGCTATCTTTTCCATTGGCGTTGCTTCTCGCATCGACCATATCCTCAACCGACTCGGCTTCGGTATTCTCCATTTTGCGTACACGCCGACAGGGTTTGAGCGAAAATCTGCGACCACTATTGGAGTTGGAGAGTGGTTCGAACGACCCGATGGCATATATTCTCGTAGTTCTTCTGGTTAAGATGCTCGGAGGAGAAGGCAATGAGGAGATAGGTCTTGGAGGGGCTATCTTGATGTTCATTGTGCAGATGGCAGTAGGCGCCTTGATTGGCTACCTCTTTGGTCGCGCTTCGGTTTGGATTATCAACAAAATCAACATCGACAACGCATCGCTCTACTCGGTGTTGCTGTTGGCGTGCGTATTCTTCACCTTCTCTTTCACTTCGCTTATAAAGGGTAACGGCTATTTGGCAGTCTATATTGCAGGTTTGATTGTCGGAAACAACAAACTCGTAAATAAACGCACCGTAACAACCTTCTTCGATGGTATCACATGGCTGTTCCAGATTATCATGTTCCTGATGCTGGGATTGCTTGTAACACTCGAAGAGGCATTACAGTTGCAAACCATCATTTTGGGAGTTGTGGCAGGGCTTTTTCTTATGCTTGTGGCTCGTCCTATCGCTACATTCGCCTGCCTTGCGCCATTCCGCAATCTCTCGAAAAAGGCGCGTCTGTATATTTCGTGGGTGGGATTGCGAGGTGCCGTGCCGATTATCTTTGCAACATACCCTTGGGTGGCTAAAATCGAAGGTGCCGAGTTGATTTTCAATGTGGTATTTATTATGACCATCATATCGCTTGTCATACAGGGTACGACTGTCAGCAGTATGGCGGAGTTGCTCGGCCTGGCATACGCCGAGAAGGAGAGTAAGTTCGAGAGTGCCTTGCAGGATAAGGTGCGCTCGGCATTTACCGAGATTGCCGTAACGGAGCAGATGCTCTCGGAGGGCAACACACTAAATAAGGTGTCGCTGCCCGATAATACGCTGGTAGTGATGGTTTGTCGCGATGGCGACTATTTCGTACCAAAAGGCGGTGCCGAACTGATGATGGGCGACAAGTTGTTGATTCTCTCCGACCGCAACGATGAGTTGGCGGCCCACTACAAGGAGTTCGGAGTGGAGGATATTATTAAGTTTAAGTAACTTCCCCCTTTGCGAAATAGAGATATATTAGTTAATTTTGCATTATGGTATCGTGCGAAACAGATATGAGATGGTTTGCGATGCGTGCAACCTATGGTCGCAACTTAATGGCACAACGGCTTCTCGAAGTACAAGATATCGAGAGCTTTGTCCCTATGCGTAAGTGCACCACAAAGGTTGGTCACCACATCAAAACCAACCTTATACCCATCGTACGCGACCTTATATTTGTTCTTGGCGAGCGTGATGCCATACAGAAAGCAAAGGATAAAATCCCTTATCTGCACTATATAACTCGTCCTTGCGAGGGACGCAATACCCCCGTAGAGGTTCCAAAAGAGCAGATGGAGCAATTTATAACTGTATGTAACGGCTTAGACAATAACGCCGAGATAATTGAAAGTGTCGATTTCTCAATAGGAGAACGAGTGCGCATAGCGAGGGGCTCATTCAAAAATTGCGAAGGTATTCTCACGAAGGTTGAAGGCAGGCGCTCAAAGCGATTTGTCGTAGCAATAGATAGTGTAATTGCCATATCGATATCCGGTATTCAAGCAGAAGATATGGTAAAAATAGATGATTAACGCTCTGCTACACCATACACGACAATAAGGGCTTTCCGGCCAATCCCCACCCTATCAAATTATATCTTGATTTTCGGAATGTTTGGCTTAGAACTTCAAGCCACTCAACTTCGACTGCACATCAGCTAATGGATCTTGTGGCGTAGTGATGCTCTTATTTCGCACTCTTTGACCTCCAAGGTTACGGAGATTGTAGGTAAATCGCAATAGGAATGTTCGTCCCAATACCGTATTGTAGCGCAACTGCGAATAACTTGCTATTACATAACGACCAAATGAGGTGTTCTGGTTGAGCACATCGTCAACACACAACTCCACCTCACCAAGATTATTCAGCACTTTTTTACCTAACGATATATTCCACAAAGTAAAGAGGTCATTGAAGTTGTGGGTAAATACCTTGAAGTGAGTAAAATTGACAGACGAGGTTATCGTAAATCCAAGTGGTAATACCGCTTTTATATTGCCCCTGACATACTGCATAAAGTACTGATTATCAAAGTTGGAAATGCTACTGTTATTGTAGTTATATGTACCTCGCCAAGTGAGCATAAAGTCGATATTCTCCGAGATATTACTACCCAAAGTAACCTGTGCATACGCATTGGTATTGTGCATCATCACGGTCTCACCCTTAGCGATAAACTTATAGTCTTGGTTGGCATCAACAATCTGCTCCGGCTCCAAATCGGAAGAGACTACCTCCATAGGTATATCGGAATAGGTTCCGCCTAACACCATATTCAGGTTTGAACGCAGATGCCTCATCGGCAATCCCAACGAAGTACGAAACTCGTATGACCAATAGCCATCAAGATTTACCTTCTGCGATAACTGGGTAGGATTATAGTTTGCGTAGTGCCACTCTCCATTTGCACCTATGTAGTCAGGTAACCTGATTTTTCCAGGCTCGTATGCCACCTTCATACCAACATAATCTTGCATATGTTGCACCTTGCCCATAATCATAAAGGTTGTACCAAAACGGGAGGATACATTCGTATATCGTACAAACATATTGTGCTCTTGCGATGGTTTTAAATCGGGATTTCCAACCGAGAGATACGAACTGTTATTCGTATTATACATATTGTTCAAATCCCATATACCCGGCATATGCAACCTCGAATTGAATGAGGCACGAAGGCTGTGTTTATTATTTGCTGCGATATTGAGTGTTGCATTATAGAGTAAGCGCTGATAGTGCGAACGCTTTACAGTCGGAGTTTTAAGCTCGCGTCCATGAATACCATAATAGGTGACATCAGTCGTGAGATCTCGGAAACGAAGATTTATCGAGAACCAATTTCGGCCTTTTCCATAGCGCATACCTGCACTTGCCTCATGGTACCAATAATCGCTTGCATATATCGAAGAGCTCTTTGGCTTAATCTTCTCGGCAAGAGGCTTATAGGTATCATCGGTTGTATAATTTGCAATATCACGGTTACGATGTTGATAATAACCCTCGTAGGAGAGATTTACAACTACCCAACGACCTATCCTCTCACGGAAGGTGGTTTGAAAATGCCCTTGAACCGTAGATTGGTCGGTAGAGTTACGCGAATAGGAGTATTTACGCAACGAATCCACAGGTTGTGTTCCCGAATAGGAGTTGTATTGACGCCAACTATTATTATCGTTGTATCTCACATTTGCCGACATCAACAACACTCGACCTCGTTTGAGGAAGTTATAGTTGTACTGTGCTCCCAATCCCATATTATGCGTCTCTCCCCGTCCATAGTTATTGCTCGGATAGTAGCGAGGAAGTGGTCTATCTGCCTCCTTTACCGACTCCGACCAACCCGTACGCATTGAGGTCGTATCTTGTCTATTTGCCGAAGAGTTGTTCGAATATGAGTATGATGGCGTGAGGAGTAGTCGCTGACGCTTTGCCACCTTCAACGACAAACGGCCCTTAAAACGAAGATTAAAATTATTAGGATTAGAGAATTGGTCGTAATGTATGGTATCCAATTTTGCCGGACGATTATACCAGCGATCTACTGTATATTGATTGTGAGTATTGCTATGATTAAACGAAACTGTTCCATCGAAACGAGCTCGCTTGCGCTTTCCCCATTTATCAGAATAGTTCATGGCAAAAATCTCTGTCGAAGCAACTCCCGACTGACGATTTACCGAAAACGAAGAGGAGGCATTCGTACGATTAGTTGAGCCTGACATTGAGATACCCTCATCAGACAAATTCTGCTTATTGAGGTTGTTCGCCAATGCCATGATTGCAATACGAGTCTCGCCTCTAAATATATTGAGCACTCCTCCACCCGAATATCTACCCAGCAACTTATTGTCATACTTACCGATATCCGAGCGTATAGGCTTTCTCTCTCCACCTACACCACCAGCAGCATGTATCTTACCAAATTCACTATGCGAAAGTGAGCTCTTCGTTGTGATATTTATCACCTTACCGCCACGACCATCATCTACACCCGTAATCTGCGAAGCCTCACTCATGCGGTTATAGACATCGATACGCTCGACAGCCTGCGCCGGAATACTCTGTAACACCTGTTGCACACTTCCACCAAAGAACTGCTCTCCATCAACATATATTGCCGTTACCGCCTCACCCTGTGCCTCTATCTTTCCATTATTAATTGATATTCCGGGTAGTTTACGCAAGAGATTTTCCAATCCTGCATCTGCTGTAACCTTAAATTGAGAAGCCGAGTAACTCAGTGTATCTCCCATAATTCGAGCGCGAGGAACAACAATCTCCTTCACCACCACACCGACATCGATAGCGGCTTGTTGCATCGCCATATCGCCCAAACTTACAGGCAATGCGTCAATTTTGAATACTCGCTCGTAATCTTTGTAGCCAAGGAATGTGGCGAGTATCTTATACTCTCCTCGTGGCAGTGGCGTACTCTTAAAATATCCTCCATAGCCCGTAGTGTAGTGTCTGCGGAATAGCGAATCGCGAGGTGATGTAATCTCCACAATAGCTCCAACTACGCCCTCTTTTGTCTCTACATCAAAGAACCGTCCACTAACCACAGCTCCCTGTCCCCATGCAACAATGCAGGAGATAAGTGCAACAAAGAGGGTTAGTAGGCGGCGCATAATTTATTGTGGCTATTAGCTTTTAGCCATTAACCATTAGCCATTGGCTTTTTTGTTTTCAACAAAAACGATTTATATATTAAGACAAAGTTAAGCATAAAAAGTTAAATTACAAAATGCAAAAATAGACGAGAGACGAAGTTTTTTAATTAGTGAGGAGTTAAAAACTTAAAGCGAACCCATAACAACCTCTAATTATCCTGCGCCATCAAAACGCTCGGAGTTCGCAAAACCAGAAAAAAGCTAATGGCTAATGGCATAAAAAAGATGTGCCCCGAAGAACACATCTTTTTCAACGCTATTAGGCGACTCTTAGTCCTCCAACTTTGCGCACAAGAACTCACGATTGAGGCGAGCGATGTGAGCAATGCTAATCTGCTTAGGACACTCTGCCTGACAAGCACCTGTATTGGTACAGTTACCGAAGCCGAGTTCGTCCATCTTTGCAACCATAGCCTTTGCACGGCGTGCGCCCTCAACTCTACCCTGTGGCAACTTCGCAAGCGAAGATACACGAGCAGCAACGAACAACATCGCCGAGCCGTTCTTACAAGTTGCAGCACAAGCACCACAACCTACGCAAGCAGCAGCGTCCATAGACTCGTCTGCATCTGCCTTCGGAATTGGAATAGCGTTTCCGTCAGGTACCGAATTGGTACGAACCGAAACGAAACCTCCTGCCTGCAAAATCTGGTCGTAAGCACCACGATTTACTACGAGGTCCTTGATTACAGGGAATGCTGCCGAACGCCAAGGCTCAACAGTGATTGTAGCACCATCTTTGAACTGACGCATATAGATTTGGCAGGTGGTAACAGCCTGCGATGGACCGTGTGCGTGTCCGTCAATGTGCAACGAGCACATACCGCAGATACCCTCACGGCAGTCGTGGTCAAATGCCACCGGCTCCTCGCCTTTATGTACGAGGTCATTGTTCAAAATATCGAGCATTTCGAGGAACGAGGTATCAGAAGATACATTCTCAACCTTGTACTCCTTGAATGCGCCCTTCGACTGAGCGTCTTTCTGACGCCATATTTTCAATGTGAAATTCATAATCTTTTCCTTTCTAAAAATTTAACGCCAAAAAATTAGTCTTTGTAGTTACGCTGTGCGCGGTGAGTAAACTCATAATCGAGTGGCTCTTTTGTGAGTTCAGGTGCCTCATTCTCGCCCTTGTACTCCCAAACAGCTGCGTAAGCGAACTTGTCATCGTGACGAAGTGCCTCACCCTCCTCGGTCTGGTGCTCCGAACGGAAGTGACCACCGCACGACTCCTCACGGTTGAGAGCATCGCGAGCCATCAATTCACCGAGTTCGAGGAAGTCAACCAAACGCAAAGCCTTCTCCAACTCAACATTGAACGAGTTTGCTGTGCCGACAACCTTAACATCCTGCCAGAACTCCTTGCGCAAAGCCTGAATCTCAACGATAGCCTTCTCCAAAGACTCCTTTGTACGAGCCATACCCACATTGTCCCACATAATCAAACCAAGACGCTTATGGATATCGTCAACCGACTGCTTACCGTTAATCGAGAGCAACTTCTCAATCTTAGCCTTAACAGCCTTCTCAGCCTCCTCGAATGCAGGGGTATCGGTCGAAACCTTCGGAGCCTGAATCTTCTTCGCGAGGTAGTCGCCAATGGTGTAAGGCAATACGAAGTAACCATCAGCCAAGCCCTGCATCAATGCCGAAGCACCGAGGCGGTTTGCACCATGGTCAGAGAAGTTAGCCTCACCGATAGCGTACAAGCCCGGAACGGTTGTCATCAGGTTGTAATCAACCCAGATACCACCCATTGTGTAGTGAACAGCAGGGAAAATCTGCATTGGCTCATCGTATGGATTAACATCGGTAATCTCCTTGTACATATCGAACAAGTTACCGTAACGCTGCTTGATAACATCTTTGCCCAAGCGCTCGATAGCGGTCTTGAAGTCGAGGAATACAGCCAAACCTGTCTCGTTTACACCATAACCTGCATCGCAACGCTCCTTTGCAGCACGCGAAGCAACATCACGAGGCACCAAGTTACCGAATGCAGGGTAACGGCGCTCCAAGTAGTAGTCACGATCCTCCTCAGCAATCTGCGATGGCTTCAAAGTGCCCTTACGCAAAGCCTCTACATCCTCCAACTTCTTTGGTACCCAGATACGACCATCGTTACGCAACGACTCCGACATCAGAGTCAATTTCGACTGCTGTGTGCCGTGAACAGGGATACAAGTTGGGTGAATCTGAGTGAAGCAAGGGTTTGCGAAACCTGCACCCTTACGGTAGCACTGGAATGCTGCCGAGCCATTCGATGCCATAGCATTGGTCGAGAGGAAGAACACATTTCCGTAACCACCGGTAGCGATAACCACTGCGTGAGCACCGTGACGCTCAATCTCGCCGGTTACGAGGTTACGAGCGATGATACCCTTAGCCTCGCCGTCCTCGATAACGATGTCAAGCATCTCGTGACGAGTGTAAGACTTAACAGTACCACGACTAATCTCCTTATTCAACACCGAGTATGCACCGAGCAACAACTGCTGACCGGTCTGACCGCGAGCATAGAATGTACGCGATACCTGCGCACCACCGAATGAACGGTTATCCAACAAACCGCCGTACTCACGAGCGAAAGGAACACCCTGAGCAACGCACTGGTCGATAATGAGGTTAGAAACCTCTGCCAAACGATATACATTAGCCTCACGAGCGCGGTAGTCACCACCCTTGATTGTATCGTAGAAGAGGCGATATACCGAGTCGTTATCGTTCTGATAGTTCTTTGCAGCGTTGATACCGCCCTGTGCAGCGATAGAGTGCGCACGGCGTGGCGAATCCTGGATGCAGAAGACCTTAACATTGTAGCCCAACTCGCCGAGCGAAGCAGCTGCACTCGCACCACCAAGACCGGTACCTACAATGATAATATCCAACTTACGCTTGTTAGCAGGACTAACAACCTTGATAGCCGCCTTGTGGTTGCTCCACTTCTGAGCCAACTCACCAGCAGGAATTTTGGAATCTAATTTGAAAGCCATATTTTTATAAAATTTTGTTATTTTTCTAAATACTCAAATTGCTAATCCCGATTAGCAGCCACAACAAGGGCATACGCTCTGAATGTAGAACCAAACTACTACAACAGCAAAACCGCCGAAGATAAGGGTTGCAACGATACCCGAAAGGCACTTCAAGCGTGGATACCACTTATCGTTAGCCCAACCTACGGTCTGCAACATCGACCATACACCGTGAGTGAGGTGGAACCACAAAGCAGCAAACCATACGAGGTACAAAACAACATTGTACCACTGCGAGAATGTGTACTGAATAAGTGCTGCGCCATCACTTGCAAGGAAACCAAGATCATTTTTTGCTCCGTGACCCTCAAGAAGTTCTACCAACTGCATCTTTGCCCAGAAGTGCGAAAGGTGCAACAAAAGACCGAGAATTACGATTACGCCCAAGAGGAGCATATTCTTCGATGCCCAGCTAACGCCCTTCTCTGTAACAGTTACAGCATAGCGCACATTACCACGAGCCTTACGATTCTGCCATGTGAGCCAGAAAGCGTAGGCGAAGTGAACCAATACTCCGCGTGCCAAGACAGCAGTACCCACCAAAGCGTACCAATTAGCACCCAACATTCTGCAAATCCAGTTGTAAGCATCAGCCGAAAAGATTGCGGCGATGTTCATTGACATGTGGAAGAGAATGAAAAGCACGAGGAAACAACCCGAGATGCTCATCACCAACTTTCTTCCGAGAGATGAATTAGTTAAGAAACAGCCCATAATTTTAATTAAATTTAAGATTTGTGTATATTTGTGAAAAGTTTGTTATCTCTGCACTTTGATTATTACGGGATATACATATCCTAACTACAAAGATACGAATTGTTTGTGAAATAACAATACTTTTAACCGATTTTTTGATGTTAAAACCGAAGTTTTTATGATTTCACTCGATAAACGAGACATAAGGCGGGCAGTAAGAGAGCAGATAAAAATACTCTCTTCTCGCGACAAAAAGAGACTATCTTCTCTGATATTCAGCAAAATATCGGAGTTGCAGGAGATTAAAAATGCCTCTACAATTGCGATTTTCTCATCACTACCCGATGAACCTCAAACAGCAACATTTATCGAAAAACTACAACCCCAAAAGCGTATTGTTCTCCCACGCATCAATGGCGAAGAGATGGATTTCTACGAGCTCTCCGCAGGAGTACAAAGGGGTTATTTCGGGATTATGGAGCCCATTGCCACTACGCCTATCTCTCCGAGCGAGATAGATGTTATGATTGTTCCGGGAGTGGCATTTACGCCCGAAGGCGCACGACTTGGCAGAGGTAAGGGATTCTACGATAGATACCTTTCACGCAAGGAATTTCGCGCCCACACAATAGGAGTTTGTTACCCTTGCCAACTGCTTGACGAACTACCAACCGAGCCTCACGACCGAAGGCTCAATCGTATAGTCTATTAGGAGGAGTACTCTATTCTGTAAACTCTTCGGGAAGTTCTGCGCGAACATATACCGTAACGATACTCTCATCGTCCACCGCAACCCAGACCATTCGGTTTGCAGTTAAATCACGCACATAGTATCTGTGCTCCCAATCTCCTTGCTCGAAATCGTATTTACCACGAATTACAGCCGCACCGTTTGTAGTGATATCGTATCGTCCTGAGTGTTTACGAACGCCCTTACTATCAAGGTTATCATAACTTACAAAGGTCTTATCCTTGCGGACAAAATCGATATAGTAGTAGCTGCCTTCCTCCATAGTTATACCGTTATCATAGCTCTCCATACGCCATATACCCGATATATTATTGGGGGTTACATCAAGATATCCGTTACTGAAATTGTCATCATTAGCACACGATACACCCATAACAACCGCAATCAATGCTACTACTAATTTGATAAATCTACTCATATATCTCATCTTTTTTATCTACTTTTTCTCCACCTCTACAATGGCATGGCGTGGAGGTACATTCAAGCCCTTTATATATATCTTAAATCCTTGTGTTTCAATTTTAGCTACACTCGGATTGTACTCTATCACCATATCACCCTCCTGCTTCGGAGCAAGCCTCGCAGGCTCAAAACGCACTTTAAGTGCTCGTGATGTAAGCAGAGTATCAATCGTAGGCTGCAACGCAGTCGAGCCGCCATTCATACAAGCGATACGAAATACCTCTCTTGTATCGCCCTCTACTTCAACAATCTCCTGACGCAGACGGAGTGTCCCTCGATTGTATGGATAGTCATCGCTTCTATCCACCGATGCCAAAACCTCTCCTCTCAACTGCAAGACTGCCGAAGGTTGTTCTATCGAGCTATTTATATATATCAGCACCCTCTGCATTACATCTCCCGCATGTCCGCGAGGATAGTATTTCATGGTAACGCGGACTCTCTCTTTTGGAGCTATCACTCTCTTCTGCACCTCCGCTTTCAAGCAGCCACAAGTGGTTTTAATCTGTGTAAGAACGATAGTATCAACTCCCGTATTCACAAGTTCCGCACTGCCCTGCCATACGCTCAGCATCTCCTCTATCGTGCCAAAATCCACCTTGCTTGGCGCAAATTGCAACGGCGAGGAGGAGTCCGCCTTCGGATTTGCAGCTTCGAGTTGTTTCTGTGGGATAATGCGTATCTGTGCAAACACCAATTGCACAGCCAAAAGCATTATCACAAAAACACAGACTCTACGCATTTGATAGTTATCAGTTATCAGTTTTCCGTTTTCCGTTTTAATCCCACTGCGTGGGCTTTTCACTGCTCCGTCTCGGCATAGTCTGCAAGCAGCCTCTGCTCTCGACTTAATCGCAGCGGTCCGTTTTCCGTTAATCCTGCTTCGCAGTCTTTTCTTCCTTGCGGCTCGGCATAGTGCAAACAAGTTTGCCCTCTGCACTCGCTCCGCTGCGTCAGTTTTTCGTTTTCCGCTTTCCGTTTTCCGTTTATTACAGCCAGCCGTCAGACTTACGAACCGTAATAATGAAGGTCTGCTTTTCACCGTTACTTACTTCGATGGTAGCAGTGGTTGTTCCACTCTTCAAGCCCTTAAACAGCAACTTATCGCCACTCTTTTCGCAAGTAGCAACCGCTGTATCGGCAATCGTAACTGCATAGGTCAAATTCTCGCCATCTACAAAGTACATCGCAGGGGCAACGGCAACGCTACCACCAACTTTAATGGTGATATTCGGAAAGCTCATCGCCACACCAACATTTTCGCCACCAATAGCCGCCAAGAATTTTGCCGCATTAACCTGCCCCGAGCCCATCTGTCCCTTAAATGGAGCAAGAGCTAACTGCATAGGCTGAATAGGTCCCATATCGGCAACATAGCGGCGATACTCTTTATAGCCCTTCATATACGAATCTATCGGCGTAACATTCTCTGTTGCCTGCAACAGTTCACGAATCTCCTCTGCCTTGAAGTGCTTGCGCAACTTCGTAGCATACGACAATCCGAGTGCCACTACCGCCGAGACATGAGGACACGCCATAGAAGTTCCCTCCATATAGCCATAGCCCGATTCGCTGATATGCTCCGGCAAGGTCGAAAGGATACAACCCACATCGCCATACGCTTTGGTTTCAGGGTTATAGTAGTTGAAATAGTAATCTTGGTCGCCACCCGGAGCCGAGATTGTCGTACCCGGTCCATAGTTGGTATAGGTTGCAGGGGTGAAATCTGCCGATGTTGCCGCCACCGACACACAATAATCTGCCGCACCCGGATAGCCCGCCATAGCGGCACACTCATTACCTCCGGCAAAGACTGCAATACCGCCCTCGACAACACCATTTGGCGAGCCTGCATTGTTGATAAAGTAGTCCAAAGCCTCCTTCTCGATTGGAGAGCCGGCAATCCACTCCTCCTCCGAGGCGTAGCCCGCTTCACCCCAATCGTACTCGTTCGCAGCACCCGAAACATAGCCCCAGCTACACTGCAAAACTACGGCTCCATTATCCGCCGCATACTTCATCGCACGAACAACATTGTATAAACCTGTTGAGATGTTACCTGAGAAGATTTGGCAAACCATTACCTTTACTCCACTATCGGAAGTTCCATCACCTCCGGCAATCGAACTTACACCGATAGAGTTGTTGTTCACCGCAGCGATAGTTCCTGCGACATGAGTTCCGTGTCCCGAATCGTAGTAATCGTCCCAAGTTATCTTTCCAGTATCGTGAACGAAGTTATAGCCATTCTTATCGCCCTTATAGCCATTGCCATCTCTATCCTCATCGAGTGAGCCATTCTCATCGTCATTCACCCAGATATTGGCAGCCAAATCGGGGTGTTTAACATAGATACCCTCATCAAGCACCGCCACAACAACAGATTTGTCGCCCGTACTCTTTTTCCAAGCCTCAACAACCTGAACATCAGCACCTGCAAGACTCTTGATTGAGTCGCCCTTGATAAAGTGCGAGCCATCATTCTCTAAGTTCCACTGCTTGGCATATAGTGCATCGTTAAATGGCTGCTGCAAGGCACGAGTACCCTGCATACGCTCATACTCCGCCTTCGACAATGGCATAGCCTTACGGGTATTGGCACGCTTAATGGTGCGATTTACATCGACCTTCTGTACCTCACCCAACTGCGCAAAGCGGCGCGACACCTCCTCAACGGTATAGTCGTTGCTATATCGCACAATATACCAGCAGTGCAATCCATCTCGCACAGTACGCTCCTCGTAACGAGGGTCCACAGGAAAGACACGAGAAATCTCGAAACCTCCAACCAAGTCGAGCAACTCGTCTATACTGCTTACACCACTGCGTGTAGAGGTAGAGCGTACAACGCCCGACTCTTCAAGCAACGAGACTACCTCAGGAGTGAATTTCACAAACAACTCGCCTGCTGTATAGGCCTCACCCTTCGAAGGAGTCTTCACCCCCTCCGTCATCACATCCTTAACACAAGATGTAATGGCTAATGCCACACATAGCGATACGATTATAATTCTACTGTATCTCATTCTCATCTCTTTTATTTCGTTATAATTCCACTCTCCTCATCGGCAGGTAGCTCCTCCTCAATGGAGTTTGCCAACTTCTTATTTGGATACCAATTCTTGTAGTAATCAACAAGATTTGCAGGCGCATTTGTAAATCCCGCCTTTACTCCATCTCTATCGCGTCCCTCCTGAGGGAATACCAGACTGAATGGCACCCACCAATCGAGCGCAGGGTGCATCAACAACCACTTCGGTGCCTCTCCCGACAGACGGTTTCCGTTGATACGGAAGGTCTTGGTCGTAGGCATAATTTTAGGCGTGCCCTTCAACTCCATAGGGAGCGTATCAGCTGCTATAATCTCCTCCTCACTCCATCTCGGAACACTCGAATCCTCCTCGAATGAAGGGAGTTGACCGTGCAGATAATTAATACTCAAAACCAAAGTATCCAACCCCCAGGTAAGCAGATGTTCAGGGAACTTCTCTTCGCTAATCAAACCTCCTACCTTCTCTACATCGTGTACCATATTGCTCAAATCCGACACGGCATTACGCTGCTGTGCATTCAAGACAAGAGCACGCAAATTAGGGAAGTTACCCTTAGTAAGAAGTTCTGGAACCCTCTGGAAGTTGTTCGAGCCGAGGTCGAGATACTCCAAGTTCTTCAAATTCACAAAGTCAGGATGCAACTCCGTCAAACCGAATGCTCCAACGGTCAATCGTTTGAGATTAGTCAGTTTGCAGATATGCTCACCGATATTGAGACTCTTCAACATTGAGTTCTCGTTCGAGAAGATGTATATCTCATCGGCTGCGGTCAAATACTGAATCTCGTATGGTAATCCCTCGAAAGTGTTGCAGAGGAAGAGCTCCAATCGCTTAACACGACCAACCTTACCCTCGCTACCTGCCATACGCTCCTCCCACAAGGTTACGCCATTCCATGTATCCATAGGTGTCGAGGAGTCCCAAACAGTCCAACACTGCATCGTATTAGCGATATTGAGCAACGACAATGAGTCGCCTGCACGAGTGTCGGGGATAATTGGTTCGGCAGCCTCCTGCGACACAGAGAGTTGGTCGCAAGTAGCCATAATGTTGCTCTTTGGCACGAATTTAATATCCGCCAAGCGAACCTTTGCCTGATTATTTATTTTCCAATTAAAGCGCACTTTAACCTCACGAGGACGAGTACCACGATTTAGGTTCAGCTGATAAGCCTCACCCAATTTAGACTCAGGTTCACGGGACACCCAGTGAACACTATTCGGAATCTCGACATCAAAAGCGAAGTTGGTCTTTACAACTATATCAAAGAATCGTTTACCATACTCGGCATACCTCTTTATATCCACGCTTTTTTCATCTATCTCCAATTTATAATCATAGCCCTCCTGCTTTACGGTGATGCGCCTAACCTCGTTGGTATTGACATTATGTATCGAGACTACGGCAGAGCGAGGTTTGGTAGTCAAAGCCGAGTCGATAATAAAGTCGCAAGTTACCGAACCACGACCATTCGCAGGCGAGACCGTAATCCAAGGATTAGGATCACCCTCATTCTCTCCCTCTTGTTGCAGACCTACCGATGCCACCCACACATCACCCGAGGATATCTTCACCTGCTCAACACCTCCATTTGCGCCAACCTCAATAGTTCTGCGATCTGATGTAAATTCGACAACCTGATCCTTAACGCAGGCAACAGCAGAAAACACTACCATCGCCAAAACCAATATATTAAATCTCATTTTCATACTCTTCATTCCGCTTTTACTCTAACATTGCATCACAGTTCAAAATCTTCTGTGTTTTATCGTACATAAGGATATAGGCTCCCGCCTGCCAAGCATAACAGATATCCGATGCATCGAATACAATGTTCGGATTATCGCTGATATCGAGGTAGTAACACAATGTCGAGATGGTATCATCGATAACACGCAGGTCATTCGAACCGAGATAGAGACCTCGCAAGCCCTTATGTTGATAGATACCCTGAGGCCACTCTCGCAAACAACGCTCTCCCTTCTCATTGCGCTGGCTACGCACTGCCAACACAGTCAACCCCTCTGCATCAAGCGGATTAAATGGGAAATCCTCGAATCGGTTGAACGACAAATCTACACCATAGAGATACGGCATATTGCCGGCATGGAAATCCTTTGGCAACTTCTTCAATCGGTTATACGAGAAGTCGAACGAGAAGTGATTTACAGCTTTCTCATGAGAGAAACAGCCCTCCTCTATCTCCTCTATCTGACAAGCACTGACAACCAAATACTCAAAAATGGAGTTCGAGTCGGCAAATGCCTTCGGATACCTCTTCAATGGATTCAACGAGAGTGTCAAGGTCTTGACATTTATACCCTTATAACTACCATCATTCTCGCCCTCGCAGATTATACCCTCGGCGTTGTTACCAATTTGATTACCTGCAAAACTTACCGAGGTCATATTGAACTTACTCTTGGCATTGAAGATATTAGGTACCATTGTAAGTTTATTGTAATTCACCGAGAAGGTTTCGACATCGTCATATCCGCAGAAGTAGCCCTCGGCATCGTGCGGAAGATAGTCGATTTGGTTGTTGTCGAGATACAACTGCGTAAATGCCACATCTTTACCAAGAGCCTCGACAGTCGAAATCTTGTTGAATGCCAAATCCAACAACCCGATAGCCTCCAAGCCACCCTCATTCTCGGTTGCACCTGCACCAAACATCTCCTTCGTGAGTTTCGAAAGATTGTTCTCACGAGCGTAGAGAATTTCGATTGTCTTGCGTGACTTACCACGCGCCAAAGCGGTAAAGCCCTTGTCCATCTCCTCACTCGACCACTGCTTATTGTTCGAGATATTCACCGAGCGCAACGCCGGTAATTCGGCAATCACTGTCGGGAACTTCGTCATCTTCGGGCAGTTGTAAATCTCCAATGAAGAGAGCGACTCCAACTGCGCAATCTCGGCAGGCAGTTCTGTGATAGTTGAATTTGCGATATTTAATATCTCAAGTTTTGTCAATTTGCCAATCTCGGCAGGCAACTTAGTAAGACCATTCTTCAAAACGCCATGATTCATATCGTACTTGCCGATAGTCTGCTTTCCTGTCTTCTTGTCGATAATATCCGACTCCTTACCTCCCTGCTCGTAAAGCGCAATCGCCGGTGAGGTCAGCCCTTTCTCCATCAATGCACGAGCGCAAGGCTCCGACATCTGAATAGCCGGGTGTATCGAGCGAAGATATGCTCGCTGGTCGTCAAAAAGGTTACGCTGACGCTCCGCCAATGGGCGAGAGAGGTCGAGCGAAGGATCATATATGACATTTGTATCGTTATGTGTTCCGAGATACAATTCTGCCAACTCAGTGAGTTGTCCAATAGCAGGCGACATCTCTCCATAGAAGCCAAAACCACTCAAATCGATGCGAGCAATACGACCATTCGAGTGAACCTGCACACCCGGTTGCTCGCCCCATAAATCGACATCTTTATTAAAATTCCAATTTGTACCACGCTGATAATTCTCGCCATCGTAGTACCATTTCTCTCCACCGAGCGACTTCCAAATTTCATACAAAGCGTAGTAGTCCTTGATATAGCCATCACTCTCATAGAGTTGGACTTTAACCTTCACCTCAGTAGTCTTATTATCCTCAACAACAAACTCAACTAATGCAGGCTTATCGTTGGTCTCCAACACTCCTGTAATGGATTTTTGATTCTTAGTGGTATATGAGATTACACGATATGCACTTGCTTCGAGCGACAAGAGCGTATCGCACTTAATTGACGATGTCTTATAGCCGTGTGCATCACTCTGCTCATTCTCCTCGTCAAAGTGCTGCGAGAACTTCGCAGGAAGATCCTCAAAGAGTATTGTCTGACCAATTGTAGAGCCATTTACAACCCTCTTCAATGCAATATCCACATATTTAATCTCATCGAAAGTGTACTCCCTCGTCTTCTCGCTGCGAGTTGCCGTTTGGAAGTTCGACATATCCTTAATCAACGAGAACCTGACACTGCCACGAGGAACCACATCAATAGTCACATCGTGCTGCGTAAGTCCGCCCTCCACAACCTCGAAGTCGAGTTTTGATGTTGGAACTTTCTGATAGAGCACTCTATCAAGGACATCAAAAAGCGTTATCATTCCAAGTCGGTAATTTCCGGCAAGGAGCTTCAATTTGCCACTGCGTAAGCCGAACTCCGCCAACTCCTTATTTGCTGCCGACAACACCAAACTCTGACGAATCTCTATATTGTTCTCATCATAGAGATTGACCTCGATTTTGTTGGCATCGTACAGATAGTCAAGTTCATCAACAACCGTAGCACGCGAGTTGCCCTGTGTCGGTGTATATGACACATCTTTATACAACTTAAACTGCACATATCCATAATCTTTTTCGCGAAGGTCTGCAACACTATCCTGTGTACAGCCATACGCAAAGAAGAGTGCAAAAGCCGTTGCAAATATGCCTATTTTACTAAACTTCATCATCTACTAAGTAATCTTTTATCTATAAATATAGTCTATACATCTCTGTAAGGTAACATTCGCTACTCAATCGGCTCCTCATCTGTCTCAGGAATCCACTCGAAGATGGCGGTTATTGTATATTCATCAGTCGTATCATTGTCGTTGATACCACTAACAGTCCAAGTGTTGGTACGATACAATCCATCAAGGGTTGCACCCTCCTTCAAAAATACAGAGAGAGTCTGCGTCTCCATATCATAATTGTAGTGTAAATTCTCGCTCGGAATCGTACAGTTGAGTCCGGATGAATAGCCAATAAACTTCAATGCTGCCGCTGCATAGTGCTCAGTAAAGATATCCGAAGTAGGTATTGTCAGCGTATATGTAGTGCCGCCACCATTCAATGTAACACCCTTCTCTGCTGCCAACTCCGGATTCGCAAGTTCCATAGCAGTCTCCACAAGTACTTCGTCATCAGGATTATAGACATAATAGACCGAAATAATCACATTCTTGTCTGCATCCTCCACATTCACATACGCCTCATAACCAACACCCTGAGTAATTGTACCAGAGGTGTAGTTCATGTAAAGACGATGCTTCTCGTCATTGGCACCAAACGACACAAGTCTTAACCAAGAGTTCTCATCTTCGGTAACATCAACAAATTCACCCTCAGCATTTTTGGCATATACCACATAGTTATAGAGCAAATCGAAATTGTGCTGTATATAGTAGTTGGCATCTATTGCATCTACGCCCTTCTTGTGTCTTACGCTATATCTGTTTGGAGCCGTTGCAAATGGTCCGTTCTCAGGGTGTCCACCTTGCATAAAATCGACCTTTACACTCTCCTCAAAGCCTCCATTTGGTGCACCTGTAACCGTAATAACTTTTGTCGATTTAGGTATCGTACAGAGCGCAAGATTCTCGGTATAGTGATTCATTGTAATATCGATATTGAAAGTGATATCGTTAAAGTAACTACCAACACCCTTATTTACATGCAATGTTACAACATTCTCCCCGGCCGGTCCTGAATGGCGAGTATCGATGTAGCCATCGTAACGAAGTTTCGCGTATGGCTGTGACTCAGCAGGAAGGCTGATTGTCCATGCAACTTCTGTCGTGAAGTGTATATTATATGTACTACCTCCCATAACAGTAATCTCTTTAATCTCCGGAAACTCTGGTCTTGGCAGGGTTTCATTTTGCGCACACGATGCAAACAACATCGCAACTACACTAAAAATCGCTAATATCTTTTTCATAATCTTCTTGGTTTTCTATATTAATTTCGCATCTTGAATTCTGCATTCTGAATTTTGAATTTTGAATTTTGAATTCTATAACCCCTCTCGCATCAACTCCTCAGCCTCTTCATCTGATAACCATTCGAGGACATTGTAGAAATAGCCCATATATCCGATTGTAGTGGAGAAGTCCTTAACATACATCAACACCCACAACTGCGCATACTTCTGGCACGAGTTAAAATATGATGTTTGTCCCGACATCGGACTGTGCACACCCAATATATTGCCATCGCCGTATGCGTAGCCAAATACCGACCACTCATCACCAATAACTTGGTCATTCTGCATCTTTAATAGTGGCTCGGCAGGGTTTGTAGTGTCGAATGTAAGTGGCACATCAAAACCATCGTAGAAGAGGTCGTCCATTACAACAGTATTCTCCATACTCTTGTGTTTGTAACACCTAACCAATCTGCTGTACGATGTATTCGTACCCGGATAGCTATACAACAATAGCGATGTAAGAAAGCAGTACTTAGGCTTCTCTATCGTACCTCCCCACTCATTGATATCGAATGGACACGATTTATACATCACAACCTTTGTACGGTTGGATTCGGGATATAGCTCCCACTTCAACTCATCACGCATAACCAACTGCAAGGTAAAACCAAGCGAGTCGGTAGGCTCGATATTTTCGTAGTTGCCATATACCTCAACATTGGTCGAGAGCTTGCCCGCAGGAATAGTAATCGTATTCGAAGCAAGACGATAGTGATACCCCTCAATGGCATTGCTACCTTTATCAACTATCTCTACTGCGTATGTACGATCATAACCACGAGCAACGGTCGAAGATACCGCCACCTTGAAAGGTTTTCCGTCTGCCGCAATCATATTGGTAGAGAGCGTATCCGAGAACATCAAATACTCTCGTCCGTCATAGGTTACATACTCCTCGTTGCACGCTACAAAGCCTGCAAAAGTAGCTATGCCCAAAAATATATTAAATAATCTCTTCATAATTGTCATCTTTTTAGTAGCCCTCATTCTGTTGCACTCGTGAGCCCGGTGCCTCCACCTCATGGCGAGGTATTGGCCACACAAACATTGTGTTATCGGCCGAAATCTTCAACGAACTACCCTCGGCCAACGAGCTTGTCTGCGGAGTACGCTCAAACCCATTACCATTGTTGTAGAGGTCGCCCCAACGCTTTAAGTCCTGTAAACGATGTCCCTCCATGTAGAGGTCGCGCACGCGCTCATTGGCGATATTCTCTATCCAATTACCCGCATTAAGCGATATCGAGCCTGAACCAGAAGCGAAACGGCTCTGGCGAAGTTTAATCAGGTCGTTCGATGCTGCCGAGTAGTTTGGTGTTGCTTGACGGCAATACGCCTCAGCACGAATAAGGTATTGCTCCGCCAAACGGAATGGCTTTGGCATTGAAATCTCGTATGTGTAGATGCTCTGTATAAAGCTCTCATTACCCTCATACTTAATCAATAGAGGCCAAGTCAATCCATGAGAGTGTCCGGTCTGAATGGTACGGAAATAGGCATCATAACGAAGATCTCTCTGCTCATATAGATTCAGCACCCACTGCGCAGGCACATAGTCCGGATAGTAGTTGATTCTGTCGTTATTACGACCAAGGAATGGTGAACCTATAACACCTCCGTACGATTCGGGGGTAAGATAAATACGCCAAATAATTTCATAGCCATCATCATTTGTCCATAAATAGCGGAAGTGGTTTTGGGAACCGATAGCACTATTCACAGACGAGAGCGCAAAACTCTTATTCTCGATAAGGCGTGTCGAGTACTCGATAGCACTCTCCCAATCCTGCATATAGAGCGCTACACGGGCATGCAGAGCCTCTACCATAGCCTTTGTGGTGTAGATAGCACCATATCCGTCATACTCCTCATCGAGCAACTCCTCTGCTTGTGCCAAATCACCCAGCACAAATTGATACGAGTCGTAGAGCGATGCTCGCACAGCCTCCTCCTTCTTTGAGTAGTGTCTGCGCAATACAACACCCAACTCATCTCTTGCTGTTGCAGGGTTGTACGCCTTACAGTAGAGTTTTATCAGTTCCGAATATGCCAATGCACGCATCGCATATACCTCACCCGTAAAGTAATCAAGATCCGACAACTTAGCATCATCGGTGGTATTGGCCTTTACCGTACCGATATTTTCGAGAAAGAAGTTACAGTTTGAAATAACACTATACAGCGAGGCATATACACTCTCCACCTCTGCCGTAGTCGAGCGAATTTGCCACAACCAAAAAGAGCCGAATTGGTTGCTATATCCATCAATCGCATAGACCAAATCGGTCTGAATATCCGGCAACAGAGTCAGATAGCCTGTATATAGGTTCGAACTCTTCAACATTGCATATATTCCTGTGTTAATCTGCACCGCATCATCGTAGGTCTTCATCGCCTTTCCTGTCGGTATTGCCGAACCCGGATACTTCTCCAAACATGATGCTGTCACCACAAGTGTCAGTATCGCAACAAGACAAACCTTTATGTTATATGTTATACTCTTCATCATAGCCGTTAGAATGTTATATCAAGACCGAATGTATATTGACGCGCCATTGGGTATTGCGCCGCATAGATATTAGATGTTCCCTCCGGGTCCAAGCCTGAGAACTTCGTAAAGGTAAACGGATTTTGCACCTGTGCATACACTCGCAAACCCTGGAATACCTTACTTTTCTTCAACAGCGTTTGTGGGAATGAGTACGAGAGCATCACATTCTTCAAGCGCAAGAACGATGCGTCCTCCAACAGTCGGCTGTCGAACTCGGTATATACGCCATGACGAGGGATATCGGTGATATCACCAGGTTTCTTCCAGCGGTCAAGCAGTCGAGCCGACTGATTGTACGACATAAATCGTCCGTTCGACTCATCGAAGTAGCGGTCGTTGTTAATCATCCAACGGTCTGCCACCCACGCAAACTGTGCGCTCAACGCAATACCCTTCCACGACAAAGCCGTACCGAAACCGCCCTGCCAAGGGGCATAATAGCTCTTGCCGACAAGCACCTTATCCTCATCACGCAGTTCGTTGGTAATCTCACCATCTTTGGTGTACCACAAAGCATCTCCGTTGGCAGGGTTTACACCTGCGTAGCGGTTGATGTAGAACTCTCCAAGAGGGTGTCCAACAACAAGTTTGGTGCTGGTATTAGACAGTTCATACTCTTGAACTCCGTTATACAACTCAGTAATGCGGTTATGGTTATATGAGAAATTAGCATTTACCGTCCACAAGAAGTCTTTTGTTTGGATAAGCGTTCCGTTGAGATTTACCTCAACACCCTTATTCACCATCGCTCCGACATTGTCCCACTTATAGCCAAAGCCCGAAGTCGAGTATGGCAGTGGCACCTGCATAAGCATATCGGTCGTGCGCTTATAGTACAACTCGACATCTACGGTCAAACGATGCCAGAAGCCAAAGTGCAGAGCCAAGTTCGAAGTCCAAGGCTTCTCCCACGAGAGCGACTCGTTACCGGGTTGCAACAGCACCATACCTGCATCACCTCCATAGTCCACACCTCCGCCAACGAGAGCCAAATGCTCATAATTAGGAATCGAGGAGTTACCCGATGTACCTGTCGAGAGCGAAATCTGAGCATGTGTCAGCCAATTGCGAGTTGACTCCATAAAAGGCTCATCGCGCAGACTCCACATAAAGCCCAACGACCAGAAACCCGCCCAACGATTATTCTTACCAAATCGTGAAGAGCCATCTGCACGCACTGCAAACTCTGCGAAATATCGATTATCGTAGTTGTACTCGCCACGACCAAAGAAGGAGAGGAAGCCGTAATCCGAATCGGTAGTATCGCTCCACGATGTTACGCGAGTTCCCGAAGTCACATTAGTCAGCAAATCATTATTCTGTCCTTGTGCCAAGAGGCTGAATGCCTCATAGTGATAGGAGATACCCTCCTGTCCGACAAGGAAGTTGAAATTGTGCTTATAATCTTTCGAGAAGCGATAGTTGATTGTATTGGTAACTGTCAGCGAACCACCATCGGTCGAAGAGCGCGAAGCTGAACCCTGTCCCTGATTGGGCAGGTAGCTCGGATACGACACACCAAAGCCCGTAGTATGCGAATAGTCCACCGCCAACTGCGAACGCAACGACAATCCCTCAATAGGGGTCGCCTCGGCAAAGAATGTCGAGAGCAACTTATACTTTTTGAAGTGTACAGGGTTATTCTCTATCCATTCAAGCGGATTCTCCTTGATACCCTTCCACGAGCCATCGTTAATCGAAGCCAACGAACCGTCAGACTTATATGGAGAGTAGTAAGGCAACATAAATCGCGCAGCCGAGATTGGAGTTACGAGTGTATAAGCACCCTCGTCTGCCTGCTGGATTTGCTGATAGTTAAACATTGTATTCGTGCCAATTTTAAGCCACTTAGCTGCTTTACGCTCCAAGTTGGCACGGAACGAGAAACGGGCAAAGCCGGAGCCGAGTGCTGTACCCTCTTGGTTGTAGTAACCACCCGAAACATAGTACGATGTCTTATCATCTGCACCCGAGATAGCGAGTTCGTAACTCTGCAACAGAGCCGCCTTCTTATAAACCTCATCAAGCCAACGGACATCGGTCTTACTTAGCAGGTCGTAATCTTGTCCTTCGGTCAATCCGACCTCTTTCTCGTACTGGATACGCTCCGCAGTATTCATCAAATCCCAATTATCACCCGCAATCTGCGAAAATCCGAGTTGCATACGGTAGTCGATACGAGGGCGGTCCGCCTTGGCTCCGCGCTTGGTAGTGATAACTATAACACCATTTGCTGCACGCGCTCCATAGATTGAGGTCGAAGCTGCATCTTTCAGTACCGACATAGACTCAATATCGGCAGGGTTGATAGCATTAAAATCGCTACTCTCGATAGGTACTCCGTCCAAGATGTAGAGTGGGGCCGTACCAGAATTGATGGAGTTTACACCACGAATTATCAGCTGCGCCGAAGCACTCGGCTCACCCGTAGAGGACATAACTGACAATCCTGCCACCTGTCCCTGCAACGCCTGGTCGAATGCAGCAGTCGGAGTATCGGTGATATTCTCCATCTCAACAGCCGAAACGGAGCCCGCCACAGTACCCTTTTTACGGACACCGTAAGCAATAACCACCACATCATCAATCGACTCGGTATCGCTCTGCATAACGAGGTTGTATGTAACCTTGTCATTGCCCGTTGGCACAGTCCAATCCACCGAGCGATAGCCCAAATAAGAGAATGATAGTTTTGTACCCGCCTCAACTTTGATAGAGTAGGTTCCATCAAGTGCAGTCGTAACACCCGACATCTTTTCGGTAACGACTGTAACTCCTATCAACGGTAGTTTATCCTCTGCCGAGGTTACAACACCACTCACAGTAACAACTGCACCGCCCTGTGCAAAGACAAGGTGGGGCGCCACTACAAATGCAAGGAGCAAGCAGGTTAGTATCGAATTAAAATATCTTTTTAACATAGCGCGACAAAGGTAATGTTTTACTCTGTAAAATACAAAAAAAAATTACACCATTTACACAATTTAACACAATTCATTCTTGTATATTCATATACAACATATCTCTATCGAATAACGATAAAGGGCATCAAACAAAATTTGTCTGACGCCCTATAACTATTTTTCAATAAATCATGCCCTATTTAGGCATCTCGGTAACAAGCACTTCGCCATCGACATAGGCCTTAATTGCTCGTGCCATTCCATGACCAAACTTTCTCAACTTATCGGGATATACAAGTTCTCCATTAGAGTATGCAAACGGAAACTCGATAGTACGGTTAATCTCGATATTCTTGATGTTGAAATGCGCCCAATTTGTAACATTATATCCATCTGTGTAGTTCTTTGAAGAGTTCCAACTCACACCAAATGGCAGGTCATCAGATTGCTGATACTTCAAACCACCCTCTTGATACTTCTCCATAAGTGCCGAGAAATTAACCTCGTTCACTCCGTAATAATCCTTGTATGGAGTGTAGATGTAGTTGTCGTTGTACTTGTAGAGTTTTGGATTGTGGAAGTCGATAAATATCTGAGGCTCGGTCTCCGCCATAAGTCCCGCCAAAGCAGCGGTTTCGGGATAGAGAAAATCGGTATAGTCGCGATTGTGGTCGTGAGGGAGTCGCCACTTGCCCTGATCGCCCTCAACAGCACCGTCCATATCCACGAAAGGCACTACGGTCAATTCGATATTCTCTCTGAGCCAAACGCCCAACTCGCTATCCTCCAAAAATGCGGCAACAAGTCCCTCCATAACATAGGCAGCAGGGGCCTCCGAGCAGTGATGACGGGCACTCAGAAATAGCGACTTCTTAGGAGCAGCATTCTGGGGTGTCATTCTGAAAAATGGCACATCTCTACCCTTGCGAGTTGTACAGAGTACACCTGTCTCAAACTTGCCTTTATTGTTACGATTATTCAAGAACGCCTCCCACATCTCAGGAGTATATGGGTGGCACTCATAGAACCAGACCTCCTTGGCATCAGCAGGGAAGGTGTAGGTAAATGTGTGCGGAGTTGAGCCCTCCTCTGCCAAATACTCGTATGTCTTGCCCTTGTCCAACGACACGAGTGGTCCTCGTTCACAAAGTGCGAAACTCTTTGTAAATACGAAAGTTAACTTCTTACCCTGCGCACCTCTAACACGGAAAGCCCAATAGAACCAAGCCTTTTTCGAGCCACGCAACTCCTGATGGACATACACGGTATCATTAACCATTCTCTCGAATACAATGTTGCCCGCTGGCAACTCCTTATCAACCACAACATTTTTAGGCGTACAAGAGAACGAAAATAGTACTGCAATAGCAGCCACTGCTACGAAACAAAATTGTCTGATGTTTTTCATTTTATATACATTTGTAGTTTTTAACTTGTTGCAAAGTTATAAAAAAAACAGAAAAAAGATGCATATATTTTATATTTTTTATACAAATGCATATTTTATTCTTATAAAATTATTATCTTTGCAAGAAGATATGGGATAAATATATGCGTCCGTATCTTACATTGAGATTAGATAGATTAGATGAGAGGGAAGGCAAAAATATTAACAATAGTTTTAGCAATAACGGCTACGATTGCATGCGTATCCGCCCCTGAGATTTTAGATAATGATTTCAAAGATAGTAGCTGCCTGCCAACGACCACTATCAACATTTCCCTATCAGAATCTCGCACTCAACTTGGCAAACTCAATGGCAACACATATCCACTCTATTGGAGCGCAGGAGATAGAATCTCTGTCAATGGTCTTCAATCGGAAGAGGCAGAGATATACCCAAATAATCCTGCCATTGCCTCATTTACCGTTCATGGCGAGATAGAAGGTGAGTATCAAATCGCATATCCCTATGCTCCGAAAGGAAAGGTTGTTTTTGCAGAGAATCAAATGCACAAGGACAACACCACCTTTGGTCAGGGTGTCTCGACAATGTATGGTATCGGCACAAATAAAAGTATTCAACTAAACCACCTTACGGGCATTCTCAAAATAGGAGTTGTAGGTTCGGCAACACTAACAAAAGTGCGTCTATCGACTACGGATAGGGCTGTCGCAGGAGTGTTCGACATAGATTTTGAGAGTGGAAAAGTTACCCCTACCTCGCAAGCCAAATATAGCGTAAATTACTCTTTTGGGGGTGGCGTACAACTCAACATCTCTGAGCCGACATATATGCATATTGCAATCCCTGCGGGAGAATACTCTTCGATAAACATTGTATTGTACGATAGCAAGGGAGGTGCTATGTCGGCAACTCTCACTGCTCCAAATTCAAAGCCTATTGCAGCAGGAGTTATTCGCGAGTTTGACAAGAATATTACCTACGCAGCAGACCACAAGGTTGAAGTCGGCAAGCCTCTTCCGATGTGGAGCGAGGGTTATCTTGATATTCACTTTATCAATAGTGCGCGTGGTGAGTGTTGTTTCTATATTATGCCTGATGGTACTACGCTCCTCGTAGATGCCGGCGAAACCAGAACCTCCAACACCTTGGGTAAGGAGTCCACAGAGCAACGCCCATCTGCGCAGATACGACCATATATCACTTATGTAAATTATATAAAGCACTTTTTGCCTCATGACAAAGAGTATATTGATTATTGCGCTCCATCGCACTTCCATATTGACCATATCGGTCAAGCCAATTACGCAACAGATGTATCACCTGAGGGTTTCCCTTTGACGGGATTGTTGGCGATATACTACGAGATACCGTTCCGCCATATTCTCGACCATACATACCCAAATTATGAGATAGAGAATGATTCTGATGAGGAAGACACCTCTAATGAAGATGACTCAGCAGGTGAGAATGTTACACGAGCATTAAATTTTGATAAGGGGATATCATATTATTGGGGTAATTTTGTTAATTGGGGCGTAGCAAACAACAAATTCACTGCCACCCGTTTCACTCCGGGAGAGTATCAGATAGAGATGTTGTATGCTCCAAAAAAATATCCTTATTTCAAGATTTTCAATCTCTGTGCTAATGGTTTTGTTTGGGGAGCAGAGAATGGTGTAGAGAAATTACGAGGTGGCGAACAAGATGGAAATGCCGGCTCATGCGGTTTTCACATTCATTACGGAAATTTTGACTATATTGCTTGTGGCGATTTGGTAAGCAGAGCCCAAAATCTCGTTGCACTTTATGTCCGAGATTTCCTCAATTATGGAGCCAATCAGTATTACAACTTTTTCGATGCATTCAAGGCTCATCACCACTTGGCAGGTAATTCGTGGGGAACACAAATGCAGATTTCAACTAATCACTTCACTCCAAAAGTGGTTATAGACCATTGTTTTAATGCTCATAAGCCTGACCCTGAAAAGTTATCCTTTATAGTAAATTCAGAGTGGTCGGAAGGATTTTTCGCCACTAATATCCACCCAAATATCTACGCCTCACACGCCGACCTTGTGAATAAAATCACCGCCTACAACGGACACATTGTATTGCGTGTTACGCCTGGTGGCGAAGAGTTTTATGTATATATGCTCGATGATAGCGATTTTGAGTATCGTGTAAAATCGATTCACGGACCGTACGAATCACAATAAACAACTCGATAACTAAATGAAGTAATACAAAAATAATACAACTATGAGAAAATTTCTTTTTATTCTACCTGTCTTGATGCTCGCAAGCACACTTTATGCCGATGCAGCACCGAAAAAAGGCAAAAAAACAAAAAAAAGCAATGCTACCACCGTTGAGATTGGCAAAACTCTCCCTGCATGGAGCAAAGGTTGCTTCGACATTCACTTTATCAATAGTGGTCGTGGCGAGTGCTGTTTCTACATTATGCCAGATGGCACCACCCTTTTGGTGGACGCCGGAGAGGTTGGACCAAGCAAAATAGAGGTTATGCAGCGACCAAATGGTAATGTGCGCCCATACATGGTATATGCAAACTATATCAAGCACTTCCTGCCTAAGGGTGCAAAAGCCATTGACTACAGCTTGGCAACTCACCTTCACATCGACCATGTCGGCACCGTAAAAGTGGCAACAGAGACTGCTCCTGCGGGTTATCACAAAACAGGTATGTTGGCTCTCTACGATGAGGTGCCATACCGCTATGTTTTTGACAGCGTATATCCCGACTACGAAGCACGCAACATCAATAGTGGAATTGGAAAAGATTGGTCTATATTTATGCGTTGGGGCAAAGAGAGCAAGCAATTTACTCCAAAGCAATTTATCCCCGGTGAGGAGCAAATTGTAATGCTCAACAAGCCTAAGAAGCACAAGAATTTCTCAATCTTTAATATCTGCGCAGACTGTCGTGTTTGGGGATTGAGCAAAGATGGAACAAAGGCGCAACTGCGAGGCAAGAGATCCGAAGGCATGACCAACTCCACATCGTGCGGATTTCATGTGCGATATGGAGATTTCGACTATATCGCATGCGGCGACTTGGTTGGCGCACCTCAAAATCGAGTAGCCTACTACTTCCGCGACTTCATAGGCGAAGGAAAACTCGAAGCCTTCAAGTGTCATCACCACTTGGCAGGCAACTCGTGGGGTACAAAGATGCGAGAGGCTAAGTTCGAGCCACAGGTTGTACTCAACCACTGTTTTTCCAGCAACAAGCCTAATGTTGAGAAACTTATGCATGTACTGCCCGTAGTTAAAAGTTTCTTCGCTACAAATATCCACCCTGCCATCGTAGCCAATCCAGAAGTAAAGGCGAACAAACTCATCGAAAAGATGACTGCCTACAACGGACACATTGTATTGCGCGTAATGCCGGGAGGCAAAGAGTTCTATGTATATATGCTCGATGATAGCGACTTTGAGTATCGAGTAAAATCGATTCACGGACCTTACAAATCGAAATAATTAACCAAATAAATTTTACCACTTATGAAAAAGATTCTTTTTATTTTATCACTTGCTCTACTACTAAATGTAGGGTATGCTGATGCTGCCCCCAGAAAGGGTAAAAAAGCGAAGAAAACCAACGCCACCACTGTTGAGATTGGCAAAACCCTACCTGCGTGGGAGGAAGGTTGCTTAGATATTCATTTTATCAATAGTGCGCGTGGTGAGTGTTGTTTCTACATTATGCCTGACGGCACTACCCTCTTGGTTGATGCCGGCGAGGTAACGACAGGCAGTATCGAAGTCGAGCAGCGTCCGAATGCGAATGTTCGCCCATACATGGTATATGCAAACTATATCAAGCACTTCTTACCTGCTAAAAATAAGGCTATCGACTACTGCGTAGCCACGCACCTACACACCGACCATATCGGTAGCATAAGTGCGGCAACCGAAACTTCACCTGTTGGTTATCACAAATCGGGTTTGTTGGCTCTCTACGATGAGATACCATACCGACATGTGTTTGATAGTGCATACCCAAATTACGAGTCATACAAAATATCGGGACAACTTGCAGCCGATTGGGCAATGTTTACTCGTTGGGGTGCCGAAAACAACAAGTTTAAGGCAGAAAAGTTCGTTCCGGGCAAGGAGCAAATAACTATGGTTAACAAGCCAAAGAAGCATGCAGACTTCTCCATTTTCAACATTTGCGCAAATGGTCGCGTTTGGGGCAAAACTAAAAGTGGACAAGCTCGCGTGATAGGAGAGGAGCTAACATCATTAGGAAACTCCGCTTCGTGTGGTTTCCATATCCGTTACGGCAATTTCGACTACATTGCGTGCGGCGATTTGGTAAGTAAGCCTCAAAATAGAGTTGCATATTACTTCCGCGACTTTATCGGAGTAGGAAACCTTGAAGCCTTCAAATGCCATCACCACTTGGCAGGCAATTCGTGGAGCAAAAGAATGCAGGAGATTGGATTTAACCCGCGTGTAGTTCTCAATCATTGCTTTACCAACAACAAGCCTAATGTGGAGAAACTTATGCATGTTCTGCCCGTAGTTGAGGGATTCTATGCTACAAACCTACACCCAAGCATTCCGACCATGCCGGAGGTCAAGGCAAACAAACTTGTGGACAAGATGACTGCCTACAATGGTCATATCGTATTGCGTGTAACACCGGGCGGAGATAAGTTCTATGTCTATATGCTCGATGATAGCGACTTCCAATACCGAGTAAAGTTTGTATGCGGACCATATATCTGTAAATAAACGGAAAGCGGAAAACTTTTAGTTTAGTGAGGAGTGAGGAGTGAGGAGTTGAGAATGAAATGCAAAATGCAAAATGCAAAATGCAAAATTGATAATTTTTAATTTTTAATTCTTAATTTTTAATTCTTTCAGCGCACCCCTAACGACACTAACGCCCCTAACGACACTAAAAAACTTGCGCCGCGATGAGATTAGGAGTTCAGGAAGCGAAAACGAAAAACCCATTTTTTATATAAAATACTTTTATAACAAACTTTAATTAAAACTTTAAACAATTAACAAAAATGAAAAATTTGCTTAAAATTTTCATGACAGTTGTGGCGGGAATGATGGCATTCTCTTGCGTAACAGACACA
>JAZOBZ010000115.1:0-4861 GCA_045596245.1 Alistipes sp.
ACAAGGCACTTGTCGATGAGGGCGAGGGCTTCGAGGAGGATAAGGACGAGTACACCGCCGAGAACATCTTCTATGTCCCTACTGAGGCTCGCTGGTCGGTCATCGCTGCGGCGGCTCATACGCCAGAGATTGGCACTACCATCGACAACGCCATGCGTGCTATCGAGAAGGAGAACCGCCGACTGAAAGATATTCTGCCCAAGAATTTCGCACGCCCCGAGCTCGACAAACGTCGCTTGGGCGATGTGGTCGATCTGTTCACCAATATCAAGATGCACGAGCACGGCGACTCGAAGGATATCCTCGGTCGTGCCTACGAATACTGCCTCTCGAAGTTTGCCGAGGCGGAGGGCAAGTTGGCGGGCGAATTCTACACCCCTGCCTGCATCGTCAAGACACTTGTCAATGTCTTGGAGCCATACGCCGGTCGTGTCTATGACCCTTGCTGCGGCTCGGGCGGTATGTTTGTGCAGTCGGCGAAGTTTATCGAGAGCCACGCCGGCAATATCAACCAAATCTCGGTCTATGGTCAGGACTCCAACCCTACCACTTGGAAGATGGCGCAGATGAACTTGGCTATTCGCGGCATCGAGGCAGACCTCGGACAGTATAATGCCGATACCTTCTTCAACGACTGCCACCCAACCTTGAAGGCGGACTTTGTCTTGGCAAACCCACCTTTCAACCTCTCCGATTGGGGCGCGGACAAACTCGCTGACGATGTGCGCTGGAAGTACGGCACGCCACCTAATGGCAACGCCAACTTTGCGTGGATTCAGCATATTATCCACCACCTCGCACCTATGGGCAGGGCGGGCGTTGTGCTTGCCAATGGCTCGTTGTCGAGCCAGAGCGGTGGCGAGGGCGAAATCCGCAAACGATTGGTCGAGGCGGACTTGGTCGATTGTATTGTCGCTATGCCTTCGCAGTTGTTCTACACTACGCAGATACCCGTCTCGATTTGGTTTTTCAATAAGGCGAAGAAACAGAAGGGCAAAACTCTGTTTATTGATGCCCGCAACCTTGGCTCGATGGTTACGCGCAAACTGCGTGAGCTGACCGATGGCGCAGAGGGCGATATTATGCGTATCGCCAACACCTATAAAGCGTTTGCCGAGGGTACACTCGCCGATGAAAAGGGCTTCTGCGCTGTGGTGGATATCAAGAAGATTGCGGAGCAGGACTTTATTCTTACCCCGGGCCGATATGTGGGCATTGCCGAGCAGGAGCAGGACAGCGAGCCATTCGAGGAGAAGATGCAGCGCCTTACTGGCGAACTCGCCACCCTCTTTGAGCAGTCGCACACCCTCGAAACCGAAATCAAAAAACAACTCGAAAGTATTGGGTATAAATTGTAAGGAGTACTAAAAATAACCCAAAATCCAAATCTTAAAAACTTGAAAATTCTTGAAAGTTTTTGAAAAATCTTCAAGAATTTACATAAAACCCAAAGAGAAATTGGGTATAAATTGTAAGAATATATATGGGACCTATGATTCTAAAAATTAAAACATTTATTAAAGAAGTTGGTTGTTATACCAAGCAATTTTATGAGATAATAATTGGCATAGGAACACTTATAACCTCTATTGCCACAATACTATTAATGGTTAATCAAAATAAATTGCAGGAAGAAGCAAATGTAATTAACGCAGCCACATTATCTCCTTGCTTTCATATTTCACAAGCTAGAATTGATTATGATGGTAATGGCATCAAAGACACCGAGATTTTGACTGTAAATAATATAGGAGCAAATTTGAAAGCACCGACTAATATAGAAATTAGTGTTTATTACAAAGTTAAAAAATACACCCCGAAGACAGATATTACTTTAACTATCCCCATAGATGGTTATTATTGGGCACAATTCCCCACCGAACAATTATATGGAGAATTGACAAGTGCTTATTTGTTGAATAATTGGTCCAAATATATTGATTTTGAGCAAGCAATTCATTCATACTCTAAAGGTGATATATTTTATTTTGTCAGCAAAGTAGATGTGATAAAAATAGAATATATTGATACATTAGGTATATCTCATGAGTCCTATTACCAAAACAATAGTCTTATAACAGAGGAGGTATATTACAAAATAAAGAAAGACGCAACAGATACTTCATATGATGTTGCCAAGATTGATGCAGATGAAATAATTAAGTTATTAGATACAATTTAAATTATGTGCGCTTGTGAACTTTCAATGTGGGGCGATATTGCCAATATCATAATAGCTGTTGCATCGGCTGCGACTGCTATTGCAACCGTAATTGTATTATTCAAACAACGAAATGATAATATTAAAGAAAAACAACCGAGATTTACTTTTACCGTCAAGGATTGGACGCTAACTATTCGTGGAGAGCAAAGTAAGTATCTTCAATTAGAGGGGGTTGATGTAAATAAATGTGTTGAAGTTTGGAGGCTTGACAAAAAAATTAGAAAAGTTATTCCAATAAAACAGTCTTCTGTTGTTTGTATAAGACAAGATGATGCTGGTCAATATGCTTCATTTGGGTTGGATGTAATACAAAGTGCTCAATTGATATCTAAATTCAACTCTAATGATGAGGTAGGGTTAGATTATAATCTATGGAATTACAGGGAAATAGAACTATTGTGTGTAAGATACATTGACATTCATTTACATATGAGTGAGCAGTATTTTGTAAATCGCACGATTGTGTCTAAAAAAGAGTACACAAAATATTTTAGGGAGGCTAATAAAGTTAGTAAAGTACCACTAGCTGTTTCTGATATAGATTTGAAAACAATATTAGAAATTCAGTAATAATTATGACTTCGTGGAAAACATATAAATTGGGGGATATTGCAGATATTCAAACAGGGCCTTTTGGAAGCCAATTGCATAATAAAGATTATGCAGATGAAGGCTCTCCAATTGTAACGGTTGAGCATTTAGGTAATAGACACTTCACAACACAAAATCTACCGTTAGTATCTGATACCGACAAAGCAAGATTAAGTAAGTATATTTTGTCGGAAGGTGATATTGTGTTTAGTAGAGTCGGTTCTGTTGATAGATGTTCATATGTTAGCGACAAAGAGGTTGGGTGGTTGTTCTCTGGACGATGTTTAAGAGTACGATGCAATAGAGAAGTTTATCCATTGTATATTTATTACTATTTTTGTTTAGAAAGTGTTAAACAATATATTCGTAATGTTGCAGTGGGTGCGACAATGCCTTCTATTAACACTCAAATAATGTCAGAAATACCAATCTTGTTGCCATCGTTGGAGGAGCAGAGGAGGATTGCGGGGATATTGGGTGCGATAGATGATAAAGTCGAGAATAATCGCCGTATAAACACCAACCTCGAACTCCAAGCCCAAGCACTCTATAAACAATGGTTTGTAGATAATCGCAGCGATGATTGGGAAGAAAAACCATTATCTGAAATAGCAGAGTTTATAGGTGGATATTCATACAAAGGGAATGAACTTGTAGAATCGTCATCGACTGCTATGGCAACCATTAAAAACTTTGAAAGAAAAGGTGGTTTCAAAGTAGAAGGTTTTAAGGATATAGTTGCTTCGCCAAAATTAAAAGCAGAGCAACACGCAGAATTATTTGATATTTTGGTAGCACATACTGACTTGACGCAAAATGCAGATGTGATAGGAAATGCCGAAATATTATTAACTTTTGGTGGTTATACAGATGTCATATTCTCTATGGATTTAGTTAAAGTTTTGCCAAAGAGTAACTTCCCGTACAAGTATCTGTTAGCAGCGTTATTAAAGAATCCATACTTTAAGGCTCATTGCTTGGGATATGTAAATGGTACTACCGTATTGCATATGAGTAAAAAGGCTTTACCTGAATATGTAGTTGCTTGTCCTCCAAATTCAGAGGCAGAGAAAATGGATAGAGCATTTAAGGTATATTACCACAAAATGGCAGAAATTTTACAAGAAAACGAAACCCTCGCCACCCTCCGCGATACTTTATTACCAAAATTGATGAATGGAGAGATAATTACAAAATAAATGTATTAACTTTGTAGTGCAAACTTAAAATAACATAAATTATGGCAGAAAATAAGAACATTACAACAGCAAAAGTTCCTGTTAGTGACAGAGTGAGAATTATCGGAGAATCGCAAGAAACAAACTTCCGATTTGAACCCAAAAAACCGTCTGGAACCGCTAATAAGTAACATAATAATATGTCCAATAATAATTCTTTTGAAGAGCAAGCAAAAGATGCGGTATTAAAGTGTCAATCCGCATGTGAGTCAAGTCAGAATGAACAATCCTCAAAAGTCTCATCTATTTCACGCTCTATGGTTTATGGTATTATAGGTGCGATTTGGGCAATGATGTGTTCGCAAGACTTTGAGATGAGCCAATTTAACAACTGTCTAAAAGCTTCGGTAATAATGGGCTTTATATATTTATTGTTAGATATCACTCATTATTTTGTTGACGCTTGTAGATATAGGTTAGAGTCATTTCGTTTGGACAAAAAAGTGGATGCTTTTTACCTATTCAATTCAAGTCGTATAAAGTTGGATAATATTGCGATATGCAGTTTTATCGCTGTTGTGTTAAAGTATTTTATGAGTCTTGCTACATCGGTGGTTTTCTTAGTAGGGTTATTACAAAAATTTGGAATTATATAATGCACTTTACCGAGGCACATTTTGAGAATGCGATATTGGAGTTGATGCGTGATACGCTGGGCTACGACTATGTTTATGGTCCAAGTGTGGAGCGCGAATACACCGAGCCGTTGCACATCGACCTTGTGCAGCAGTCGCTCTATGCCATAAACCCAACGCTTCCGAGCGAGGCGGTGGAGGAGGCTATCGCCAAGATTCGCACCATCGAGAGT
>JAZOBZ010000116.1:0-22177 GCA_045596245.1 Alistipes sp.
TCCACTTCTCTTGTGTGCGTGGGGTAGTGCCAAGCCAATAGCCGATTTTGAGGTCGGTAATGAAACCTCCTGCCATCGACAATGCGGTGCAGACTACTCCTCCGATAATCAACGCTGCGGTCATTCCCTTCTCGCCCTCCAAGCCAATTGAAACGAGTACGAGCGATGACAAAATCAATGTCATCAGCGTCATTCCCGATACGGGGTTTGTACCCACGATAGCGATTGCATTAGCGGCTACGGTAGTGAACAAGAATGCAATAACAAATACAATCAGCAGAGCGATGATGGTGTGGAACCAATTGCCTAAAACACCGAATTGGAAGAATACAACGGTTGCAACGAGTACGGCGATAATAACCGAGAGGATAACCTTCATCGAGATATCGCGCTGGGTGCGCTCAACTGTGCCCTCCGACTTCTTGCCACCCAACTCCTTGAATGCCAAGCCTACTGCCTGCTTGATAATGCCTGCCTGCTTGATAATACCTATCAAACCTGCCATTGCGATACCGCCAATGCCGATAGGGCGACCATACGCTTGGAACAGCTCCATTGCACTCATCGAAGCCGCCTCTGCCGATGCGTAGCCCACAAGCGGTACAATCACAAACCATACAAGGCATGAGCCTGCGGTGATGATTACGGCATACTTCAAGCCGATGATATAACCCAAACCGAGCAGGGTTGCTCCCGTATTCATCGAGAACTCCACCTTGAACTTATCCGCTACGGCAACGCCCCAAGCGGTCATCTTGGTAGAGATATTCTCCGCCCAAGCACCGAACGATGAAACGGCGAAGTCGTACAATCCGCCGAGTACTCCTGCGATAGCGAGCAACTTGGTCTGCTTGCCGCCCTTCTCGCCCGAAACAAGTACCTCGGTGGTTGCGGTAGCCTCAGGGAATGGATATTTGCCGTGCATATCCTTAACGAAGTATTTGCGGAAAGGCACAAGCAGCACGATACCGAGCACACCTCCCAACAACGAGGAGAGGAATACCTGATAGAATTGCGCCTCCAAGCCGAGGATATAGAGTGCAGGGAGCGTGAAGATTGCACCTGCAACAATTACACCCGAAGATGCACCAATCGACTGAATAATAACATTCTCGCCCAGCATACTGCGATTCTTGCCACGCAACGAGCCGAATCCTGCCGCCAAGATTGCGATAGGGATTGCAGCCTCGAATACCTGACCAACCTTCAAGCCGAGAAAGGCTGCTGCTGCCGAGAAGATAATAGCCATAATAACGCCCATAGTCACCGAGTATGGCGTAGCCTCGGCAGGGGTGCTTTGTGCCGACATTATCGGCTGATACTCCTCGCCTGCCTTCAATTCACGATAGGCGTTTTCGGGGAGTGAAACACTCTTTTTTTCTTCCATTTAGTTATAAAATTTTAATTAGTTTTTCCAATGCTATTCCGCGCGAGCCTTTCAGCAATATAAGGCTGTCGCTTATCGGGCTGTTTTCGAGTGCCAACAATGCCTCGGCAGTTGTAGGGTAGAGTGCGTAGTCGGCTTGCAACTCCTCGCCAACTGCGACAAACGCCTTTGCGAACTCGTTACCCACCAAAATTATGCGCTCGGCTATGGTGTCTGCCTTGCGGAGAATGGTGCAGTGAGCCTCCTCGCTCCACTCGCCAAGTTCGAGCATATCTCCCAAAATCAACACCTTGTGCTCCGCCTCCATCGTGGTTATATTGTCCAACGCTACCTCCATACTCGAAGGGTTGGCGTTGTAGCAATCCACCACCAAGCGGTTACGCTCGGTCTTGACCGCTTGCGAACGGTTGTTGTCGGGCGTGAACGATAGTATAGCCTCGGCAATGCGCTCGTCTGCAACCCCGAAGTAGCGACCTACCTCCACCGCAGCCGCTATATTGTGGCGGTTGTAATCTCCCGTAAGGTTACTTCTGAAACCCTCGCCAATCGAGCGCGAGTAGTACTCTACTGCCAAATCCTCCCTTGCAGCAGCCATTTCGCACAACACCTTGTCCTCCTGCGGTACAAAGGCACGACCGCCATTCTCGTTGAGAAAGTCGAACAGCTCTCCCTTGCCCTTGCGGATACCCTCTACACCTCCGAAACCTTCCAAATGTGAAAGTCCGATGTTTGTTAAAATACCGTAGTTTGGCTCGGCTATCGAGCAGAGCAGAGCAATCTCGCCCTGCGCACTCGCTCCCATCTCCACCACGCCAAACTTCGTTTCGGGGGTCATCGAGAGGAGCGTCAAAGGTACGCCGATATGGTTGTTGAGGTTACCCTTGGTGGTCGAAACCTCGAACTTCTCCGCCAAGACTCTCGATACTAACTCCTTTGTGGTGGTCTTGCCGTTGCTTCCAGCTATGGCAATTATCGGAATAGCCAAACGGCGGCGATGCTCCTGAGCCAACGCTTGCAGGGCTTTCAGCGTGTCATCTACAAGCAGTAGTCGCTCGGCGTATTGAGGGTTGTTGTTGAAAATATCCTCGCTGTCAATAACGGCAGCCGAAGCGCCCTGCTCCAACGCCTGTACAGCGTAGTCGTTACCATCGAACGATGCTCCGTGTAGAGCAAAAAAGAGCGCACCGACCTCGATTTTTCGAGAGTCGGTAGTTACGCCCATTGAGTCTAAAAATGCGGTATATAGTTTTCCGTTTTCCGTTTTCCGTTTTCCGTTCATTATATGTGTTTTTCTCCCGTGTTGTACTTCACCTCATCGATATACTTCTTGATGTTCTGCTCCTCGGCACGAGGGCAGATAAGCAATACATCTTCGGTATCGACCACGATATAGTCGCGCAAGCCGTTGATAACCGCCACCTTGCCCTTTGGCAAGGAAACAATCGAAGAGCGTGTGTTGTAGGTGTAGCACCCTTCGGAAGGCTTTACATTGGCATATTTATCTTTTCGCGAAAGTTGGTACAACGAGCCCCAAGTGCCGACATCGCTCCAACCGAAATCCCCACAGCGAACATATACATTATCCGCCTTCTCCATTACACCGTAGTCGATGGATATGGCACGACACTGCGAAAATACCAGCTCTATCGCCTTTGCCTCCTCCGCTGTACCGAGTTTGTCGGCTATCTCCTCAAAGAGCGCGTAATGCTCAGGCAGATGCTCTGCTACGGCATCTATGATATCGCCAACCTTCCATACGAAGATACCAGAGTTCCAAAAGAACTCGCCAGACTGTATAAAGACCTGTGCCAACTCCAAATTTGGTTTCTCGGTAAAACACTTCACTCGTGAAATGGTTGCGTTGTCGCTCTTTTGAATGTAGCCGTAGCCTGTTTCGGGACGACTCGGAGTGATACCTATTGTCATCAAAGCCTTGTTCTCGGTGGCAAATTCGATAGTATCCTCCACAATGGAGTGGAACTCTGCCTCGTTCAGAATAAGGTGGTCGGCAGGGGTAACTATCATCATTGCATCGGGGGCAACCCTGCGCAAGTGGTATGCTGCATAGCAGATACAAGGCGCTGTATTGCGACCTATCGGCTCGCACAAAACCTGCTCGGCACGCAACTCGGGGATATGCTCCAACACCAAATCCTTGTATCGGGCATTGGTTACGACAAGGAAGTTCTCGGTAGGAACAAGGTGCACAAATCGCTCGTATGTCATTCGCAAGAATGACTTTCCTGTATCGCAGATATCGAGGAATTGCTTCGGCTTACTCTGACGGCTCTCAGGCCAAAAACGAGTACCGGCACCACCTGCCATAATTACGCAGTAGAGAGGCTTTCTGTTGTTCATAGTTGAATAGCTCTAAATTTATGTTACAAATATACAAAATAAAGTTAAAAGAGCAAAGCTAAAAGCTAAAAGTTTCTTGTTCTCAAAACACCTACATCTCAAATTCAAAAAAGGGAGAGGACAAAAAAAACAGCCTAACAAAGAGTGGTTATACAACTTATGACAAAAAGAGCGTGCCCAAAAATTTTGGACACACCCTCTCCTGCTTTGTCTATTTGAGTTGGGCTACCAGGATTCGAACCTGGAATGACAGGACCAGAATCTGTAGTGTTACCATTACACCATAGCCCAATTCTGTTTTGCGAGTGCAAAAGTATGATTTATTTTTTGTTTTTGCAAAACTTTCTCAAAAAAATAGTGAAAAAATAGAGAATTTACCGGTTTTATGGTATGCTAATCGCTATTTAGGTCATATAGTCGAATCAATATATATCGTTAAACAGTAATGTATAGCAATATAGTTACTTATTTTTTGGAGGAAAACAGATATCGGAATATATTTTTTTGTAAATTTGCCACTCGGTAATTCAATTTAATATGGGAATATCTCTAAATAAAACAAGCGTAGTTACTACTATCAAAGAGTATCTGATGATGACACTCGGAATGTCGCTATATGCATTTGGTTGGATTTGCTGTATCTTGCCGGCAAATGCGGCTGGCGGTGGTGCAACAGGTCTCTCATTGCTTATCTACCATCTCACGGGTGGAGCAATATCGATTGGTACAATGGTGCTTATCATAAACGCCATACTCCTTGTTATTGCAGGCTTTGTCGTTGGGTGGAACTTTGGTGTAAAAACCATATATTGTGTCGTCACGATGTCAATAGTGATGCACTTTCTGCAACTCTGGTTTACTGTGCCTGATGGCTGGGTTGCACAGATGATTGTAGCGCGAGATGGATTATCGGTGGCAAATGGAACAATCGTAGATTTGTTCAATCTGAATAACCGCCTACTGTCGGCTATTCTCGGAGGTATATGTTCAGGTGTCGGTGTGGCACTATGTTTTATGCAGGGTGGCTCAACAGGAGGTTCGGATATTGTTGTGATGATTGTAAATAAGTTCTACACCATATCTTATGGCAAATTTATCCGTTTGACCGATGGCGTAATTATCTCGTCTGCACTATTTCTTCCGGATGTGGGTATTGATGGTGTGATATATGGCTTTGTGATGGTTGCTGTGTTTAGTTATACGGTTGATATGATATTATCGGGTAACCAACAATCAAGTCAAATTTTTATCATCTGCAAAGACTATAAAGCGATGGCAGATGCTATAAATAATGAGGCGCATCGTGGAGCTACTGTTATAGACTCAATGGGTTGGTACAGTAAAGATAACTCGAAGATTGTGATGTGTATCTGTCGCAAACGCGACCTTACAATGGTACTGAAAGTTGTTCGCGCGGTTGACCCTGAGGCGTTTATTACAATAGGTTCGGTAATGGGTGTCTATGGTAAAGGGTTTGATGCCTTGAATAAAGTTTAAAATCGGACATAAAACCATTAAAAACGCCCTTTGGTATAGAGTCAGAGGGCGTTTGTTGATTTTTTTAGGGTGTTTGTTGAATTTATTTTTGAGAATAATTTTTCCGACTTATATTTGTACTCGGAAATAAAAAATGTGTGTATTAAATTTAACCGCGAGGCGAGTTTAACCGATTTTCTCCATTTGTTCACTTCTTTATATAAACCAATCGGCATCAAGTAGAGCTCCCTCATGAAAAAGGCTATCCGCAAAGGGTAGCCTTTTTTATGTGTGCGCTAATTGTGAACCTAAAATCTGAATGCAAATGTTAATGCGATATTGTGGGTGATCATATCAAGTCCGTAGAGTGGGCTTGCGTTTGACATATTACCCAGATTTGTACTAAATGAGTAGTAGTCCGAATATCTGGTATTGCGATATTGATATGCCACATCTATCGAAGTTGCCTGACTCAAACGGAATCCCAAACCGGCAGAGGCGTACCACGAGATATTTGCCACAGGCTCAGAGAAAGATATGGTGTCGAAATTTTTATTCAAGACCTTGCTTCTATATCCTCCGCCTACGCGCAATGCAAGCCAAGGTAACGGCTTTGCTTCAACTCCTGCACGAATGGTGTGTGTGCCCTTCAAACTATTATGAAATGTATCGTTTGTATAGCCTGTATCGGCAGGTGTATAGTTTAATTTTAATGCTCGATAAGCGTCATACTGATAATCTGCCGAAATAACGGCATATTGCCCGATAGCATACGATATACCTGCCAACAATCGTGTCGGTGTGGTGAATGTCCAACGATGCACTCCGCCATCTTGCAATATAGGAGTCGCCTCATCGGCATAGACACTGCCATCTATCACCTCCCAATTATTAGGATTGGAACCTACACTCAGTGCCTCCGAAGATAGAGCTGCCGAGTAGCGATAAGCCAACGAATAGTAGGTCGGAGTATGTACTGCAAAACCGATACGCAGTGTTTTAATCGGGCGTACAACAATACCAAATTTAGCTCCCACTCCCGAACCATTTACTTGCATTGACTGCCCAAATTCGAAGTGTTGTAGTTGATAAGGATAGGAGGTTGCATCGGGTTGCGCCCCTTCGTCATAGTTGATATACTCATCGTAGTATATTGTCTGTTTGCGCGAGATACTCTGAACATCAAGTGATGCTCCGAGATAGATGATATTGTTGATATTAAAGCCAAAGGCAAATGAGAACTCGCCTGCTGAGCCTCGACTTGCAAGAGTTGTATATTGCGACATTAATGCACCTTCGGCAATCTCGTCAGGATACCAGCCATTTGTTCCTAAATTTATCAAACCGCCCTTGTAGCCCATGACTGCCCCCCAATAATAGGGATTCATGTTGTAGTCGGAATAGCCATTTGGGTCTGTGATTTTATTATCTGTATTTATTCCCAGCCTACCGCCATTTGCGATATCGGCAAAGGCATCTGCTAACGAAGAGATTGTGGTAGGACCTCCGTACGCCATATCGTAGTTGTAATCGGCTGTTTTATTGTATCCAAAGGCAAAGTTTATAGCTGTAAGAGTACCCGAACTTTCATAGACTTTGAATGATGCTCCTACATTATTTATAGCGCAACGCACGCTGCTATTATCACCATTGTTGTAGGCGTTGTAGTTCTTTGTATTGACAATTCCCAATCCAAGTGAAACGGAAATCTCGTTACGCTGGTACATTCCGAAGCCGGCAGGATTGTAGCCAAATGATGCCATGTCTGCACCCAACGAGGTGAATGCACCGCCCATACCCATTGAACGCGCTGTACCTGTAACCTCGCGTTGCGATAGCGAGAGGATAGATGATGCAGGAAGAATATCTCTATTGAGAAGTATGCCTGTTGTATTTTGCGCCTGCACCGCCATTGTCGATGCAAGAAGTATAGCCAAAACCGAAACAACTCTCTTCATAGTTGTAAAATTTAGTTATTAAACAAGAACTATCTGCCACGCGAATTACCTCCGCCTACACTATGCGATGAACCTCCACCGCCGAATGATGAACTTTCTCGTGAACTGCTACTGTTGAACGAAGGTGTATTGCCGCGATACGAGGAGCTGCCACTATTGTACCTGCCTGACGAGGAGTCGTTTCCACGATATGCAGGCTGCGAACCACGACCGTTCGAAGGCTGAGATGGTCGAACATACCCACCTCTATCCGCAGGCTTTGAAGCACCAGGATTACGACCAACAACCATGCCGGGACGATTGTGATGAATCCCCGTATTGCCTACACCTCCATGATGTGGTGGGTAGTGGTGAGGTGGTCGATGCGGATAGTGGTGATGATGGTGGTAATATGGATAACCCCACCCCCAATAGTAAGGTGAATTCCAACCCCAATACCAATTCAGACTCCAACGATATGGGTAGAATGGGTTGCCCCAACCATAATACCAGCCATACGATGGCATGGCAACTGCTCCCCACGAACCGAACATAGATGTTATATACTTTGGCTCAACCCAAACCATATCGCCCGAAACCATTACATTGTAGAATGCGGGGTCGTACGCCGTAGCGTAGTGAAACGCATCGGAGTATCGCCAAGTGTAGTACGATGATGGCATACGATATGTTGGCGAAGAGAAACCATATAGACGGCGAGCATAGGCACTCTCATAGGTGTCGGCCAATATAGCATCATAACCATTAAAGTCGCTATCTCCCGTAACGGTTACGCCCTGCTTTGCAGCCTCTGCCTTAATTTTTGCTAAGGTAGCTTCGTATTGCGCTTGCTGTGCCTCATATTGCGCCTTGGCGAGTTCGGCCTCAGCCTTTTGGCGATTGGCAATTGCTATCTTATTGTGAACAGAGTACAAATCATCTGTGTATGTCGAACTTTGCCATGCTGCTGCACAACCGGATAGCCATAATGCTCCGATAAAAACTGCAACTAAAACTATTAACTTCCTCATAGCGATATACCTTTTATATGTAATAAACGAACAAGATTCGTCATTTAGTATATACAAATATAACACATATATTTGTAAAAAACTTATCTATCGAACAACTTACACAAAAAAAGTGCAAATTATTGGGTTAAATTGTTGTAATTATAAAATAAATTCGTACATTTGCACCGCAAAACGCACAAGGAAAGGTGCCGGAGTGGTCGATCGGGCCGCACTCGAAATGCGGTGTACGGGTAACTGTACCGGGGGTTCGAATCCCTCCCTTTCCGCAAAATTTCTGGCAGGGCAGATGGCTTAAAAAGCCATCTGTTTTTTTGTGCGTATGCCTTTCCCACAAAAGCAAAATAAAGAGATGCTGAATTATCGGCATCTCTTTATTTTTTTGATATGTGGTATAGGTGCCACTGAACAGTAGATCCTATCTCAATGCTGCAAGCTGTGCCTCAATCGCTGCAATCTTCGCCTCCGCATCACGCTTCTTATTCTGCTCGTTAGCAACTACTTGCGCAGGTGCTGATGATACGAAACGCTCATTCGAAAGCTTCTTCATTACGGTTGCGAGGAAGCCCTGCTGATATGCCAAATCCTTCTCCAACTTCGCAATCTCCGCCTCCTTGTCGATATTGTCGCCCATAGGAACAGAATACTGCGTAGTCTTAACGATAAACGCCGCGTCCATAGGGTTCTTCTCGGTTACGAATGTTACAGCCGAGAGGTTTGCCATCTTCACGATAACCGCCTCATACTCCGCAGGATAGTTCTCGTCACGAACAACCTTTAACTCCAACGCCTCCTTCTGCGGAAGGTTCTTCTGCTTGCGGATATTACGCACAGCCGATACAACCTCCTGAGCGAGAGCAAAGCGTGCCAAAGCAACCTCGTCAGCAGGCTCTGCCTTTGGCATTGAAGCCACGCAGATAGACTCTCCCTCCTTGCGCTCGGCGAGGTCTTGCCAAATCTCCTCGGTTACGAATGGCATAAATGGGTGGAGAAGGAGCATCAACTGCTCAAACATCTTCTTTGTTGCCTCCATTGTCGCAGCATCGCAAGGCGGGCCGTAGGCAGGCTTAATCATCTCCAAGTACCAACCGCTGAAATCGTCCCAGAAGAGTTTGTAGGCAACCATCAACGCCTCCGAGATGCGGTAGTTCTTGAAGTTATCCTCAATCTCTGCCAATGCTGCATTGAAGCGGTTTGTAAACCACGCCACAGCCTGCTTCGAGCAGTCGCTCTGTGCCAATGCTACATCGACCTGCCAGCCGTTGATAAGGCGGTAGGCGTTCCAAATTTTATTACCAAAGTTACGACCCTGCTCGCAGAGAGCATTGTCGAACATCAAGTCATTACCAGCCGAAGAGCAGAGCATCATCGCTACACGCACACCGTCAGCACCATACTCGGCAATCAAATCGAGCGGGTCAGGTGAGTTACCCAACTGCTTCGACATCTTACGACCAATCTTATCGCGCACGATACCTGTGAAATATACATTTCCAAACGGCTTTTCTCCACGATACTCATATCCCGCCATAATCATACGAGCCACCCAGAAGAAGATGATATCCGGACCGGTTACGAGGTCGTTGGTAGGGTAGTAGTACTTAATCTGCTCGTTGTCGGGGTTGCGGATACCATCAAATACCGAGATAGGCCACAACCACGATGAGAACCATGTATCGAGTACATCGTCATCTTGGCGCAAATCAGCCAAAGTGAGTGATGCGTCACCCGTCTTCTCGTGAGCCAAAGCCAATGCCTTCTCAGCGGTCTCGGCAACAACATAACCACCCTTCGGCAAGTAGTATGCAGGAATGCGCTGTCCCCACCACAACTGACGCGAGATACACCAATCCTTGATATTCTCCATCCAATGGCGATAGGTATTCTTGTACTTCTCAGGCACAAAGCGGATAATATCCTCCAAAACAGCCTTTGTTGCAGGCTCGGCAATCTCCTTCATCGCCATAAACCACTGCATGGACAACTTCGGCTCGATGGCTACGCCTGTACGCTCCGAGTAGCCTACATTGTTGGTGTAAGCCTCTGTCTTTTCGAGCAGGTCGGCATCTGCCAAGTCCTTCTCAATCTGCTTGCGACAGTCGAAGCGGTCCATACCGACATACATACCAACCTTGTCGTTGATTGTGCCGTCATCGTTGAAGATATCGATGGTTTCGAGGTTGTACTTCTCGCCGAGCATATAGTCGTTTACATCGTGCGCAGGGGTAACCTTCAAAGCACCCGTACCAAACTCGATATCTACATACTCGTCACGAATAATAGGAATCGAACGACCTACGAGAGGTACGATGACACGCGCACCCTCCGGAACATCGGCATAGCGAGGGTCGTTAGGGTTAAGGCAGACAGCCGTATCGCCCAATATAGTTTCAGGGCGTGTTGTAGCAACGATAATGTTGCGGTCTGTACCCTCCAACTTGTAGCGCAAGTAGTAGAGCTTGCCCTGCGACTCCTTGTATATTACCTCCTCGTCAGACAAAGCGGTCTTTGCCGATGGGTCCCAGTGCACCATACGCACACCGCGATAGATTTTACCTTTGCGGTAGAGGTCGCAGAAGACCGAAATCACACTCTCGGTACGCTCCGGGTCCATAGTAAAACAAGTTCTATCCCAATCGCACGATGCGCCCAACTTGCGCAACTGCTTCAAGATAATGCCGCCGTGCTTCTCCTTCCACTCCCAAGCGTGAGCGAGGAACTCCTCACGAGTAAGGGTTGATTTGTCGATACCCTCAGCCTTCAACTTTGCAACCACCTTTGCCTCTGTAGCAATCGAAGCGTGGTCGGGGCCGGGTACCCAGCAAGCATTCTTGCCGAGCATACGGGCACGGCGCACCAACACATCCTGCAATGTATTGTTGAGCATGTGTCCCATGTGCAACATACCTGTTACATTTGGTGGCGGAATAACGATAGTGTAGGGCTCGCGAGCATCTGGCTCCGAGTGGAAAAGGTTCTTCTCAATCCAGTAGTCGTACCACTTTTGTTCAATCTCTTGTGGCAAATACTTGTCCGAAATAGCCATGTCTTATCTTGTTTTTCTTGTAAATTCTATTTATCAATCTGCAAAAATAGCAAAAATAATTGAGAATTGACAAGTGCTAATTGACAATTAAAACTATTTTACCTGTTTTTCGTGATTTGGATTGAAAAAATGATAAAAAAGCCCGCTTAACCATGCGGCTAAGCAGACTTTTATTGTCATTGTATGTAATAGATATTACTTCACATCGAAAGCGAAGATATGAGCCTTCTCCGCACCCCAAGTCTTATCAACAACGATACGCACAGCATCGGTCTGTACAGCATCGAAATCCAACTTAACAAGACGGCGGTAGTTATCCTTAACGGTAGCAACGGTCTTCCACTCGCCAGCCTCAGGACTCTTTGCATTCATCTTCTGAGCCTTACGATTAGTTGCAGGAACGCGTACCTCAACACGGAATTCGCGAGCCATTTCCGAAGGCATAGGAGAGCGCTCCGATGTCTCCTCCAATTTACGCATACGCTTGCCACGCACCTTCAAGTCTGAATCGAAGATAAATCGAACACCAGAAGCGGTAATCGGCTTGTCCCATGTGTAGGTGAGGTGCTTCTCTCCAACAGCAGCATAAACGCCATTGTCGTTGCCGTCCCACTCGCGGTCGATACCGTTACGCATAGGCTCGTTCTCAGCAAGAGTCTTAGCCGCAGCAGTCAATGGATATATCTTACGCCAACGATATGGCAACATACAGTCATCGTCCTCTAACACATCTTGCAACTCTTTGATATAATCCTTGCGCAAGCCGGCAGGTGTAGTGCCCTTATCGATAATCATATCGGCAGCAGTACCGGCAGCCTGACCAATGAGTGCACAAGTTGCCATTACACGAGTAGCCGAGAATGCCATGTGCGAAGTGGAGATATCACGACCTGCAAACATCAAGTTTGGAACATTTACAGAGTAGAGGCAGTCGAAAGGAATGCCGTAACCTTGTTTAATTCTGTAAACATAACTTGCAGCACCTCTATTCTCAAAGCCATTAGGATCATGGTCATCAAGATCCCAACCACCGTATGCAACAACATCTTCAAAGTGACCTCCCGAAAGAACATCCTGTTGTGTGAGGGTGTATGGCGCAACATAGCGGGTAGATTCACGCTTGCCAGGAATTGCACCAATCCATACGAGTTCATAGTTATGACCTCGTCCGTCAGGGTGGTTCTTCATGTACTCCCAAATTCCGTATGCAATCTTCTTCAACTCGAATTGTGCCTCATTAGAGTCGAATATACTATCGAATCTTACACTCGAACACTCAACCCACCAGAAGTTGTTGTCACCAACTCGATTTATTATTTTATATAGTAATTTGTGTCCAGGCTCTGTTGGCTGTGGAGTGTCGTAGTTGAAATCCTCGTCAGTATAGTGGTATGCCCAAGATGGAGCCTTGAATGGGTGATGCTTGTCGGTCTTACGCACCTGAAGAAGAATGGAGTTACCCATAGTGTGGAAGTTCGACTTTTCATTCGAAAGGTACGACTCGTTGTAGGTAGATTTAGCCTCTGTTCCACGGCGGTACTCTGCACCTGAAACACGAAGAATACCATCACCTGTACAATCTATGAACAATTTACCCGAAATAGTGTACTCGGTGTAGTTGTTGCTGTTCCAGCACTTTACAGCTGCAATCTCATTGCCATTCATCACAACATCGCGAACCGAAGTGTTGAGCAAAAGATTGATATTGGGCTCTTCAACAACGGTAGAGTAGAAGATGTCGTCCCAAAGAGGATAACGCTGTAATGGGTTGTAGAAGAAGTTTCTGCACTGCATCTCTTCGAGAATACCGGTCTCCTGATATTTGTCCTCTTTAACACCAACAATACCCATACGCATCTCGCTTGATGCATTTCCACCGAGTACCGGACGGTCTTGAATAAGGATAACCTTTGAGCCGTTACGAGCCGCAGATACTGCGGCGCAGATACCAGCCAAACCTCCACCGCAAACTACGATTGGAGCCTCCATCTCGACATAGCGGATAGCCTGATCATTTTTGTTGGTCAGCAAAGTGTTTTCCTGACTTTTGCGAGCCAACTCTACGCCTGTAATCTGTGCAGTAGTAGATAATGAGAACATCACTGCTACAGCCGTCATTACGATTGATAAGAATTTAGTTTTCATTGTTCTAATAATTAGTTTTTTGGTTTATATGCAAAATCTGTTGCAAATATAGTGAGAAATTCCCATAAAACAAAAAAAACAGATAGAATAACTAAAAGATAAACTATCTGTTTTTGTCGGTTTTATGCAATTCCTACCACGCAAAGAGAGGATATTGCTCCATAAGTGTATTTACATCCTTGCGCACTGCCGCAATATTCACCTCATTCTCAGCATCTGACAATACTCGGTCAATCAACTCGGCAATATACTCCATCTTATCCTCCTTCAAACCGCGAGTGGTGATGGCAGGAGTTCCGAAGCGCAATCCCGAAGTCTGGAATGCCGAACGAGAGTCGAATGGTACCATGTTTTTGTTGGTTGTAATATCTGCTGCCACGAGAGCCTTCTCGGCAACCTTACCCGTTAATTCAGGGAACTTGGTGCGCAAATCGACCAAGATAAGGTGGTTGTCTGTACCGCCCGAAACAATCTTGTAACCGCGAGCAGTGAGTGCTGCCGACAATGCTTGTGAGTTGCGAATAACCTGCTGCTGATACTCCTTGTACTCCGGTGTCAAAGCCTCGCCAAATGCCACAGCCTTCGCTGCGATAACATGTTCGAGTGGTCCGCCCTGAATACCTGGGAATACAGCCGAGTTGAGAATCTGCGACATCTTCTTCACTACACCCTTCGGAGTGGTCAAGCCCCATGGATTGTCGAAATCCTTGCCGAGCAAGATGATACCACCACGAGGACCACGCAAAGTCTTGTGGGTGGTCGAAGTTACGATGTGTGCATACTTTACAGGGTTTTCGAGCAAACCTGCTGCAATAAGACCTGCGGTGTGAGCCATATCAATCATCAACAAAGCACCAACCTTGTCTGCAATTTCGCGCATGCGCTTGTAATCCCACTCACGAGAGTATGCCGAAGCACCACCCACGATAAGTTTTGGCTTGCACTCCAATGCTTTCTGCTCCATCTCCTCGTAATCGACACGACCGTCCTCCTCGCGTACCGAGTAACTTACGGCGTTGAAGTATGTTCCCGACATATTCACTGCCGAGCCATGCGAGAGGTGACCTCCGTGCGAGAGGTTCAGACCGAGGAATGTATCGCCCGGCTTCAATACTGCGAAGAATACTGCCATATTAGCCTGTGCGCCCGAATGTGGCTGTACATTGGCATACTCGGCACCATAAATCTTGCAGAGTCGCTCGATAGCAAGGCTCTCCACCTTATCGACAACCTCGCAACCACCATAGTAACGAGCCGCAGGGTAGCCTTCGGCGTATTTGTTTGTCAAAACCGAGCCCATGGCGTTCATCACCTGCTCACTAACAAAGTTCTCCGAAGCGATAAGTTCGATACCGCGCATTTGGCGGGCACGCTCCTCGGAGATAAGGTCGAAAATTTGTTCGTCTCTCTTCATTTCGCGTATATATTATTGTAAATAAGACCGTTATATAATTTTTGTTCCAATTATAGGAACTTTCGCCCTGCGAAATTACGAGTTTTTTCAAATAAAAACACTATATTTGCCCTAAACTTATAAACAAATTATAGTATGAAGTTACTCGAAGGAAAGGTTGCGCTGGTTACAGGAGCCACTCGTGGCATTGGTCGCGCTATCGCTCTTAAATTTGCAGAACAGGGGGCAGATGTCGCCTTTACATATCTCTCATCATCTGCTGCTGCCGACTCTCTTGTTGCCGAGATTGAGGCTTTGGGTTGTCGTGCCGCAGGCTATGCCTCGAATGCTGCCGACTTTGCAGAGGCTCACGGAGTGGTAGAGAAGGTCGCTGCCGACTTCGGACAGATAGATATTCTCGTAAATAATGCAGGGCAGACCAAAGATGGGCTTATGTTGCGTATGAGCGAGGAGCAGTGGGACTCCATTATAGATACAAACCTTAAATCGGCATTCAACTTTACCCACGCGGTCATTCCATTGATGGCTCGTAAGCGTGCCGGCTCTATTGTGAATATGTCGTCTGTGGTGGGTACTAACGGTAATGCCGGACAAACCAACTATGCTGCATCTAAGGCGGGGCTACTCGGACTTACAAAATCTATCGCCAAGGAGATGGGCGCACGCGGTGTCCGTTGCAATGCTATTGCTCCGGGCTTTATCGTTACCGATATGACCGATAAGTTGAGTGACGATATCAAAGCCAAACTCGTTGCCGACATCTCTCTTGGTCGTATGGGTAGTGCCGATGAGGTGGCAAATGTGGCACTATTTCTCGCCAGCGATATGTCCTCTTACATTAGCGGAGAGGTTATTAAGGTTGCGGGTTGCATGAAAGGATAAAAAAATCGATTTTAAGCAGCGTTTGCTGCGTTGCACTGCGATAAATCGCTCCTCACATACGCCAAGTATGCTGCGGGGCGATTTCCTTGTGCGCCTTACAACCATCTGCTTAAAATCAATTTTTTTGCTGCGGACTCGCTTTCTTGTTTAGCACGAAATTTCCTCGTTCATAAGCGATTTTTTAGTTGGGGAGTTTGCTCGGAATTTTTGTAAGCCCTGCTCTCATCTGCTTAAAATCAATTTTTTGCTGCTAATTCTCAATTTGAAAAAAAGCACCCTAAAAGGTGCTTTTTCTTACTTCCACTCAATCGCTGCGGTGCAGGCGACTGCGCCTTCGCCATTGCGAATCTCGAAGAGCGATACACTATCTCGCTGCTCGTAGCCAATCGTTAAGACCTCGCCCAAACGACACTCCTTTGCAAAGTGAATATCGAGGCGAATAGGGCGTGGCTCGGTCAGATATTCTATCGGTAAAGTATTGAGCATCATACGAATATAACGCATTGTATTGACATGGCGATTGAAGTCTATATCGCTATAACGAACCTCGTGCTTACGGGTTACGCTCGGCTCGATACCTCGCACCTTGCGTGGTGCTTCACATGGCGAAGGGGCCTCGCAGAACTTATCGGTAAAGAGATGCTCGACCTCCTCCAACGATACCGGCATACGCTTCTCGAAGTCGATGACGCACCACTGCGATACGGCACGACCGAACTGCTTGCCTTCGCTATCCGAAAGCTCGAAATTACGGGTTGAGATAAGGCGTGAGGTGTGCGGATTTACCCAAGTGAGGATATTGTACTCCTCGTACTGCTCAGGCTGGCGGTCGAGTTCAACCGACATACGCGAGAGTACCCACGAGCGATTGTGTTGCATCAATACATCGGCACTGATACCCTTGTTCTTCGCATCGACTCCGGCAACATTCAGAATGTCCGAACATAGCGATTCGATGGTTGCGTGGAGCATAAAATCAACTTTTTCGGGCGCAGCCGAAAAATTATAGTTTGTCTTCTCTGCCATAATTCCCATTTTAATTGTTAGGCAAAAGTAACTATTTTGACAATAATCCGCAATAGAAAAGCCTAAAAAACGACTTTTGCGACATTTTGCAGCAGTAATAGGGTGGTCGGCAAAATTTGGAAAATAGCGCATTTTTGCCTATATTCGCACTTAGTTAGTTAGGTTATAAATGAAAAAATGTTACGAAAATGGGTATCAAAGTGAAACTTGACGCAGTAATGGCTCGGCGAAATATGTCGCTGACAGAGTTGTCGGAAAGAGTGGGAATAACACCTGCCAATCTCTCTATTTTGAAGACGGGCAAGGGTAAGGCTGTGCGCTTCTCGACACTCGAAGCCATCTGCCACGAGTTACACTGTCAGCCGGGCGAAATCTTGGAATACGAGGAGGAGTAACCCTCCGATGGCACCATCTTTGCACAGTAGTCTGCTTCGTAAAAGTTTATTTTTTATGGAGCAGACTTTTAAATATCAGCGTAGCATCGACCGACTGAACGATGCACTTGGCAAGGAGATTTCATCAACCTTGCAGTATATCTATTTCCACACCATCTTCGAGGATGCGGGCTATGAGCACCTCGCTCGCCTGATGCGCCGTATCTCGATTGCCGAGATGGAGCATATCGAGCATATTGCCGAGAGAATTTTATTCCTCGATGGCAAGGTCGATATGAACCCTTCGGAGCGCGCACGACAGATTGACGAGCCGGTCGAGGCACTCTATTTTGCCGTAAAGTTGGAGCAGAGTACGATTGATAGTTATAACGAGTACTCTCGCCTCTGCGCTGCCGAGGACGATGCCGTTACGCACAAGATTTTTCAGGAGATGGCGGCGGAAGAGGAGGAGCACCTCGACATCTTCCGCACCGAGTGGCAAAACCTCCTCGATTACGGCTCACACTACCTCGCCCTGCAATCCATCGCCAACAGTAAACACAAATCGAAAGGGGAGAAGAGCGAGTAGGGTGGAGTTAAAAGTAGCCCCCTCTACTGCCGGGTATTGTTTTCGATACCCATGTTTGTATGGGTGCGTTCCTCTTGTGTGCCGGGTATCGTTTTCGATACCCATGAAGGCAGGGGAGATTTTCTCTGTGGTAGGTGTTCTCTTTGGTGTGCCGGGTATCGTTTTCGATACCTATGTTTGTATGGGTGCGTTTCTCTTGTGTGCTGGGTATCGTTTTCGATACCTATGGGGCTTGGGGGCATTTAGCCATTGGCTTTTTCAAATTGATAATTGACGAATTGATAATTGACAATTAAAGGTATCGCCTCGCAGAACAAATTGCGAGGCGATAGTTGTCTAAATTTTTAATTACTCAAAATCATAAGGCTTAATATAAGATTTGTATCCATACCAATTATCTTGATTTATTGAGCTGCCGTCATAATCAGAATATTGTGTGTATAGATTATATGAATGGCGTGGTACATATATGTTCATATTGGAGTTTTGGGTGAAGGATATAACAAGACCGGAACCACCACCTCTATAAGATATTGCTGGTGGTGTTGTAGGTTTGCAGTATATGTTTGTCAGAGAGTCACAACGATAGAATGCTCCATTCTCAATAGTAGTAACGCTATTACCAATTGTTACATTTGTTAGCGAGGTGCAATTATAGAATGCATACTCTCCAATCGAAGTAACGCTATCAGGAATTGTAACACTTGCCAGCGATCTACAATAAGAGAAAGCAGATGCTCCAATCGAAATAACGCTATCAGGAATGACCAAATTGACTAAATTAGTGGAGTAGAAAGCATAGGTTGCTATTTCAGTTACATTGTTTGGCATCTCTATATTTGTCAATCCGCTATCATAGAATGCATACTCCCTAATCTTTGTAATTGACTTTGGCATTTTAATAGATGTTAGTTTTGTGCAATTATAGAATGCATATTCACTAATTGCTGTAATATCCTTGTCAAATACAATTACGCCACGACCATTTGAATAGGTATTGCTAACGATATTTGCATTGAAGCCCATTGTCTGATACGGCTCAATAATTTTCCCATCGGAAGATGTATAGATAAGTTCGTTGTTAGCAACTTCAATACCCTGCTGATAAATAGAGATTGTTCCTACCTCTGCATCATTACAAACAAGTTGTATTGTTGCAGCTCTGCTAGATGTTGCGGTATTTTCGTTGATATTAAGATTTATCACATCATTACGAACTGCCGCACGGCTTGTGATACCTTGCAATGAAATCCAACTGCTTGCCGTTGAAGGAATGTTTACCGTGTAATCCAAGTTTGTAGAAACATCGACACTCAAAGTGGTCGCTTCACTTGTTATTGCATACGCTTTTGTCGCAATTGTCGTAATACCATCAACGAATGTAAGGTTACGCATAATAGTTTGTGTGCCCTCGCTAACCAATACAACAATAGCATCATCTGTTAGAGGATTTGGCGCACTAATAGTTAGAAAGCCTGCGTTATTAGAGCTTTTGGTTACTTTGGCTGTCCAATTATTTTTAGTAATTGTTGCAATATTAGTATCTGCACTGCCTCCGACAAGCGTATAATTAACCTTAAAGGTGGAGCCTGCCATAACTGCAATTTCATCACCCTTTTCAAATGAGATTTCGAGAGCCTTGTATCGTGGTAACTGTATTTGTGTACCATTTGCAAGAATAAAAATAACATAATCTTCGTTGGTAGTATCAACGCTCTGGAAGAATGAATCGCCATCTTTTCCATTTGAACCATTTTTGCCGTCTTCACCGGTTGCTTTACCGAGTTGAGTCCACGATGAGCCATTATTATATGATACATACCAATATCCATTTTGGATTTTTAGTTTAGGTGTTATACCATCTGCGCCATCTTGTCCGATGCTACCATTTTTACCATCAGAGCCAACAGCCTTAATTTTATTGCCGTTTGCATCAAGTAGCCACTCTCCGTCAATAGTCCAATAATAAACACCATCACCGTCTTTCGCCACACCAATTTGAGGAGTATAGCCATCTTCTCCGTCTTGACCATGATAGATTGTAATTGGTTGAGATTTTGAGAAGGTGATAGTGTAACCAACCTCGACACCATCTTCCATGATAGGCGTTACACTAGTTACAAAATCGTTAGATTGTAATGCATCAACTAGCGTTTGTAGTGCAGAGATATTGGTGTTTAATTGCTTGCATAATTCTTCAAGATTCTTCACACGCAATTCAAGTTCGCCAATACTTTTCCATAATTGGCTATCATCAAAAGTTGTGTTACTGCACGATGTAAGTGCTAAACTTGCGACAAGGGCAAGAGTGATTAAAAGTTTTTTCATAATGACATATATTTTTTGTTAGTACGATAAAATTCTGCAATTTTGGAAGTATTGTAGCGAAGAACATACAATTCTATGAGATTTACTTCGCTTTTTGTTATAGATGCAATTACGACTCTCTCATACTCTTTCCTATGCGACTTTATTTTCGATATGAGCAGCAGTAATGTTTCTAAACTGGCAAAATATGAGTACAACTCTTTTTCGTACTTGTTAAAAAATAAATAAAACGACATCTCCTTTACGCAATTATCGTATTTATACTGCGTTAAACCGCAAATATTGGAGTTTATGTCGTATTTATAATTAGTAAATTGTATCTTATAATCGGATATATATTGAGATTCTATATCTGTTGCATCTTCAACTGAAATGGTGCTAGCATTGGTATGGACATCTTGCCATAGATTATGTGTCAAACTTTTGTATTCGTCTATATACTTGAACTCCCATTTGCCTTTATATTCATTTGATTGAATATTCTTTGCAATTTGCTCTATTTCTTCCTTTGTGTAATGGAAAATATTTTCACCTACAATCGTTTCTGTTATTATGTCAAAGCCTTCTGCTTTTTCAACCTCTAATGCCATGTTACGCTTAATATGAAGCCAATTATCTAATAATTTGTAAAAACGATTTCTTCGCTCTTCTCTATAATATAGACATATCGTAGTAATAAGGGTTGCAGCCAATACTACTACCTCTACAATATCTACAATTTCGGAAATACATATACAACACATAATCAGTTTGTTGTTTGCCCACCAACCTCGAATAAGGCGTTATTATAAAAAGAAAGTGTGAGGTTGATTAGTTTATCTTTTGGAGGCTCCGGAATAGCCCTGACCAAATAAACAATACCCCACACTCGTATCTATCTACAAGAATGGGGCAAAACACCCCTATTGAAGAGTCAATACGGAGTGACGAGTGTGTTTGCTTCCCTTGGTCAAATGAAATCTTCCGGATTTCCAAAAGGGATAAAAGCTAATACACTTTCATCAAAATATGTCTGCAACCCAACGGACTGCACCACAAATATAGTAACTTATCTCGAAAAGTGCAAAAAATTATGGCAAATGGCATTGAATGGCAATCGCTCGTTTTACTCGCTAAATGGCATTGAATGACAACTTTAATAACATAAACACCTTAAATTGTCATCTGTCAATTGTCAATTGTCAATTTTAATTTCTATCTTTGTAAAACAGATACAAAACAGAGATTGGTATGAAGATTGTTATTCTTGGTCCTGCGCACCCATATCGTGGCGGTTTGGCATCGATTATGGAGACTATGGCACGCGAATATCAGAGTCGCGGAGATGAGGTTAAGGTTTACACCTTCTCGCTGCAATACCCTTCGCTGTTGTTCCCCGGCAAGAGTCAATTAGTCGATAGCCCCGCACCGCACGATTTGCATATCGAGCGTATCGTCAATACCTGCAACCCTCTGAATTGGGTGGCGGTGGGCGAGCGTCTGCGCAAGGAGGCTCCCGATATGATTTTGATGAAGTATTGGACTCCGTTTATGGCGCCCTGCTTCGGCACTATTGCCCGTATTGCTCGCCGAAACGGCAAGACAAAGGTTATTTGCCAAATCGACAATGTCGAGCCGCACGAACATCACCTCATAGATAAGCCATTCAACCGCTACTACCTCGGTGCGGTAGATGGCTTTGTCTATATGTCGGAGCAGGTGGGTGGCGAACTGCGAGCCTACACCTCCGCACCTGCGATATCCTCGCCCCACCCGATGTTCGAGAACTTTGGCGAGAGGGTAGAGCGTACCGAGGCGTGCGAGCGACTTGGCCTTGATGCCGAGAAGAGATATCTGCTATTCTTCGGTCTTATTCGCGACTACAAGGGGTTGGATTTGCTTTTGGAGGCGTTTGAAGGGGTTGAGAATAGCGATTTGCGACTGCTTGTTGCGGGAGAGTTCTACAACGATAAGGAGCAGTATCGCCCTCTGCTTGATCGCTTGGGCGAGAGGGTGGTGCTGCACGAAGGTTTTGTCAAGGATGATGATGTGCGCTACTACTTTTCGGTGGCAGATGCGCTGGTTTTGCCATATCGCACCGCTACGCAGAGTGGTGTTACGCAGATAGCCTACAACTTCTCCGTTCCTATGATTGTAACGCGCGTGGGCGGTTTGCCCGAGATTGTTCCCGATGGTAGGGTAGGC
>JAZOBZ010000117.1:0-20879 GCA_045596245.1 Alistipes sp.
AGGCGAACGGAATGGAGCATCGCTCTTCTTGTAGTGAGCACCCAGAGCGCACAATGCCAAACGGTGAGCAACATCTGTCTTCTTTGGTGGGTGAATATCGCCCGGAATCTGATTCTGGTCATTAGTTACAACCAACTCACAGTTTGCAGTGCGAGCAGCCACTCTTGCCTGTGCCTCGCGAACGATAGCACCATTGATGCCCTCGTATGTATGAGGAGCAATCTGAACAATATAGAATGGCATCTCAGGATTACGGAACTCCTCACGCCACGACTTCACGAGATGAGTCAACATTGTCTGATAAGTTCTGAAACTTGGAACATTCGAGCAGCCCTGATACCAAATAGTACCTGCAACGGTTGCGTGACGAATAGGATAGATGTTGGCATTGTGAAGGTGTGATGACTTGTTCTTCCACTTCTTGCTCTTCAACTTCTTTGCCACGGCTGCTACCTTAGGGTTGTTTGCGAGATACTCTGCGCTCAACCAGCCCTCAATAGGTGTGCCGCCATACGAAGCGTCAATCAAACCAACAGGAACATTCAAAGCCTCCTGCAACTCCTTACCGAAGCCATAACCTACGGCAGAGAAATTTGCCAACGACTTAGCATTGCAAACACTCCACTCAGCCTTGTTTCTCTTCTGTGCAGGAACCTCGGTCTGAGGTGTAGCAGCTGCGATACGACCTGTGCAGTAGAGACGAATTGCATTGTTTGGAGCCTTCTTCAATTCGGATTTCATCTCCGGATCTCTGCGGACCGACCACTCCATATTCGACTGACCTGAGCAGAGCCAAACCTCACCGAATACTACATTCTCTAACACTGCAACATCTTTACCTGCTTTGATTGTGATGGTGTGTGCATCGTAACCTGCTTCAAGAGTTTGTACAGGCAAAATCCAGAAACCCTCAGCATCAGCCTTAATCTTTACAGGCTTTCCTGCAACCCAATCGCAAGCGATTGTAACCTTTGCATTTGGCTTTGCCCAACCCCAAAGATTAACAGTAGTTGAGTGTTGGAGAACCATGTTACTGCCAACGAACGATGGCAAAGTAAGCTTCTGTGGCGCGTCCTGAGCCACTACATTGGCAGAGAAGAACATCGCAACTACTGCCAACAAGATAAATTTTAGGTTTTTCATAAATAACTAATTTTATAAAAAAAGTGAATGGTATTTACATACTTTCATTACGCAAAGTTAATAAATATTTTTGGAATTCTGACAAAAAAGTCTTTATTTTGTGTAATAATATCAACATATCAACGCTTTATGAAAAAAATTTTACTTATTCTACTATCTGTTTTCACCATCTCAACAGTTTTAGCCCGGGATATATTCCCTGAGGCTGGCAAGGATTGGAGAATGGTAAAGCCCTCTAAGTATGGCTACAACAACAAGAAAATGAAAGAGTTGTACCATTACATCGCCGACTCAATGAACACTACAAGTGTAATGGTTATTGTTGGGGGCGAATGTATCTTCAAGTATGGGGAAACTGAACGAATAAGTTATATCGCTTCGTGTCGCAAGAGCGTACTCGCAATGCTCTACGGCAAATATGTCGAAAATGGTACTATTGACCTCGATAAGACTCTCGGCGAGATAGGTATTACCGATCATGGGGGACTATTGCCAATTGAACAGAGGGCTACTGTACGACATCTTATTCAGGCTCGTTCCGGTATCTATCGCCAGGCTGCAAATGCAGGTAGTGCAATGGATAACCCTAAAAAGGTCCCTGCGCGAGGTTCGAAGGAGCCGGGCTCATATTACCTATATAACAATTGGGATTTCAATGCGGCAGGTACTATATTTGAAAAATTGACCGAAAAGAGTATCTACGATGCCTTGGAGGAGGATTTGGCAAAGCCTATGGGGTTTCAGGATTGGGATAGGTCGCGACACAAAAAGAGTGGCAATATAAAGAAGTCGCTCCATCTTGCCTATCACATTCGTATATCCACTCGCGATATGGCTCGCATAGGTTATCTTATGTTGCGCAACGGCAAGTGGGGGGATAAGCAACTTATTTCGGAGAGTTGGCATAAGGAGATGTTAACTCCTTGGACTACTCGCGAAGAGATTGATTCTACAAAGAAACGCAAGGGGGGACTATATGGATATGGCTATATGTGGTGGCTCTACGACACTGATGTTCCTGAGTTGAAAGGAGCATATACTGCCATTGGCTATGGAGGACAATATATCACTGTTATCCCTGAACTGGATATGGTCATTGCTCACAAGACCGTTGTTGCTAATGGGCGTAAGACCAAATCGAGTGAGTTTAAGAAAATGATGTCTAAAATTTTTGCTGCACGCAAAAGAAGGGTTTAATCTGTAAAAATCAAGAACTATCGATACGGAACTTGTAATGAAAAATTTGTTATAATTCTATACGAATGGATTATTTTTTGCTAAAATAACGATATTTGTTTGATAGTGTGAAAAAAAAACATTAAATTTGTTGTTTGAAACAGCAAAGAATACAAAAACGATAAATTCTTTATTCATTTATTAATAATTAAATTTTCAGTTTATGACAAATGTAAAGCGCGTCTATTTCTTCGGTAACAAAGAGGCCGAGGGAAATGGCAAGATGAGAGAGTTGCTCGGTGGTAAGGGTGCTAACCTCGCCGAGATGAACCTTATCGGTATTCCGGTGCCTCCGGGATTCACCATCACAACCGATGTCTGTACAGAGTACTACCAGCATGGTCAGGCTGCAATCATCGAGTTGCTCCGTCCTGATGTTGAGGCTGCTATCAAGCGTGTAGAGGCTTTGACCGGTCGTAAGTTCGGCGACAAGGAGTTGCCACTCCTCGTGTCGGTTCGTTCGGGCGCTCGTGCTTCGATGCCGGGTATGATGGATACTATCCTCAACCTCGGTATGAACGATGAGGCTGTTGAGGCTGTTGCTCAGTTGTCGGGTAACCCACGCTTCGCTTGGGACTCATACCGCCGTTTCGTACAGATGTACGGTGATGTTGTTCTCGGCATGAAGCCTGTATCGAAGGAGGACCAAGACCCATTCGAGGTTATCATCGATGAGTTGAAGGAGGAGCGCGGTGTTGAGATGGATACCGACCTCACAACCGAGGATTTGAAGGTTCTCGTTAAGAAGTTCAAGGCTGCTGTTAAGGAGCAGACCGGTTCGGACTTTCCTGTAAACCCTTGGGACCAGCTTTGGGGTGCTATCTGCGCAGTATTCGGTTCGTGGATGAACGAGCGTGCAATTCTCTATCGTAAGTTGAACAATATCCCGGCAGAGTGGGGTACAGCTGTAAATGTTCAGGCAATGGTATTCGGTAACATGGGCGACAGCTCGGCTACCGGTGTTGCCTTCTCGCGTGACGCTGCAACCGGTGAGAACATCTTCAATGGTGAGTATCTCGTAAATGCACAGGGTGAGGATGTTGTTGCCGGTATCCGTACTCCACAGCAGATTACTATCGAGGGTTCGCGCCGTTGGGCTAAGGCACAGAATATCTCCGAGGAGGAGCGTGCCGAGAAGTATCCTTCACTCGAAGAGGTTATGCCTGAGGTTTACAAGGAGTTGAACGATATTCAGCACCACTTGGAGGAGTACTTTACCGACATGCAGGATATCGAGTTCACAATCCAGGACGGTAAGTTGTGGATGTTGCAGTGCCGTAACGGTAAGCGTACCGGTGCCGCAATGGTGAAGATTGCAATGGATATGTTGGCAGAGGGCTTGATTGACGAGCAGACCGCAGTTTTGCGTTGCGAGCCTGAGAAGCTCGATGAGTTGCTCCACCCTGTATTTGACAAGGCTGCTATCAAAAATGCAAAGGTTGTTGTTAAGGGCTTGCCTGCATCTCCGGGTGCTGCAACAGGTCCGGTAGTATTCTTCGCAGACGATGCAGAGAAGGTATTTGCAGAGACAGGTCAGAAGGCTATCCTCGTTCGTATCGAGACTTCGCCAGAGGATTTGAAGGGTATGCTCGATGCAGCAGGTATCCTTACAGCTCGTGGTGGTATGACTTCGCACGCTGCCGTAGTTGCTCGTGGTATGGGTAAGTGCTGCGTTTCGGGTGCAGGTGAGTTGGATATCGACTACAAGGCTCGTACAATCAAGATTAACGGCTTGACTATCAAGGAGGGAGATTGGATTTCGTTGAACGGTTCGACTGGTGAGGTTTACCTCGGTCAGGTTGCAACCAAGGAGGCTGCTCTCGATGGCGACTTCGGTAAGTTGATGGAGTTGGCAGGTAAGTATGCTAAGTTGAAGGTTCGCGCTAACGCAGATACTCCACGCGATGCTGAGCAGGCATTCCGCTTCGGTGCTGAGGGTATCGGTCTTTGCCGTACCGAGCACATGTTCTTCGAGGGCGACCGTATCAAGGCTATCCGCGAGATGATTTCGGCTGACGATGAGGCAGGCCGCCGTGTAGCGTTGGCTAAGATGCTCCCTATGCAGCGTGGTGACTTCGAGGGCTTGTTCAAGGTGATGAAGGGCTACCCAGTGATTGTTCGTTTGCTCGATCCACCATTGCACGAGTTCGTTCCTCACACAGAGAAGGAGCAGAAGGAGTTGGCAGCAGAGATGGGTATTCCATTTGAGAAGGTTGCAGCAAAGGTTGAGTCGTTGCACGAGGTTAACCCTATGCTCGGACATCGTGGTTGCCGTCTTGGTAACACCTATCCGGAGATTACCGAGATGCAGGCACGCGCTATCATCGAGGCTGCAATGAATGTTAAGGCTTCGGGTACACCTGTAAAGGTTGAGATTATGGTTCCACTCGTAGGTAACCATAAGGAGTTGCGCTACCAGAAGAATGTAATCGACCGTGTTGCTAACGAGGTATTTGCAGAGCGTAACGACCGCATTGACTACCTCGTAGGTACAATGATTGAGGTTCCTCGTGCTGCTGTAACTGCAAATCAGATTGCAGAGGTTGCAGAGTTCTTCTCATTCGGTACAAACGACCTTACTCAGATGACACTCGGATTCTCGCGTGACGATATCGCTAAGTTCTTGCCTGTATATCTCGACAAGAACATCATCAAGGCAGACCCATTCAAGGTTCTCGACCGCAATGGTGTAGGTCAGCTCGTTCGTGAGGCTGTTATGAAGGGCCGTTCGACTCGTCTCGACTTGAAGTGCGGTATCTGTGGTGAGCATGGTGGTGAGCCATCTTCGGTAGAGTTCTGCCACTACGCAGGTTTGAACTATGTAAGTTGTTCTCCATTCCGTGTGCCTATCGCACGCTTGGCTGCGGCTCACGCTGCATTGAAGGAGAAATAGTATAACTATACTATCAACTGAGGTGTCGGTCTTTTTTTCGGACCGACACCTTTTTTGTTATTAGGTATTTATACCCAATTTGGAACAAAATATACATCTTATGGAACATGCAGAGGATAGCCGATTGAAAAATTTTGTACCTTTACATCATTAAAACAAACATTTTAATCACATAAAAGAGTTTAGTAATGGTAGATATTTTTGATAGATTGGAGAAAAATGCCGGAGGACCGATTGGACAGTATATGAGTGCTGTACACGGCTACTTCGCATTTCCTAAATTGGAGGGGGAGATTGGCCCACACATGCGTTTTCGCGGTAAGATGATGCTCAATTGGAGTCTCAACAACTACCTCGGTCTCGCAAATCACCCTGAGGTGCGTAAAGCCGATGCAGCAGGTGCAGCCGAGTTCGGTATGGCGGCTCCTATGGGTGCCCGAATGATGAGTGGTCAGACCAAGTACCACGAGCAGTTGGAGCGTGAGTTGGCAGAGTTTGTTGGCAAGGAAGATGCCTTCCTTCTTAACTTTGGCTATCAAGGTATGATTTCGATTATTGACTGCCTGCTTACTCCACGCGATGTGGTCGTATATGATGCAGAGGCGCATGCCTGCATCATTGATGGTTTGCGTATGCACAAAGGCAAGCGTTTTGTCTATGGTCACAACAACGAGGAGTCGCTGCGCAAGCAGTTGAAGCACGCAACAGACCTCGCCGAAGAGCAGGGTGGCGGCGTTCTGGTTATTACAGAGGGTGTATTCGGAATGAAGGGCGACCTCGGCTTCCTCGATGTTATCGTTAAGTTGAAGGAGGAGTTCTCGTTCCGCCTTCTCGTTGATGATGCTCACGGATTTGGTACTATGGGCCCCGGTGGTCGCGGTACTGCGGCACACTTTGGCGTAGTTGATGGCGTAGATGTGTTGTTCAACACCTTTGCAAAATCTATGGCTGGTATCGGAGCGTTCGTGTCGGGACCTCGTTGGCTGATTAATCTATTCCGCTACAATATGCGCTCACAGTTGTATGCGAATTCGTTGCCTATGCCTATGGTAATTGGTGCGTTGAAGCGTCTTGAACTTATCCGCAACCACCCTGAGTATCAGGAGAAGTTGTGGGAGATTACCCGCGCTTTGCAGTCGGGATTCAAAGCCAACGGATTCGATATCGGTGTTACACAATCGCCTGTAACTCCTGTCTATATGAAGGGCGGTAACGAGGAGGGTACAAACCTTATCGTTGATTTGCGCGAGAACTACGGAGTATTCTGTTCGATAGTTATCTATCCGGTAATACCGAAGGGCGAGATTATTCTGCGTGTTATCCCTACCGCAGCCCACACAATGGAGGATGTTGAGTACACCATCAATGCCTTTAAGGCTGTGCGAGAGAAGTTCGAGTCGGGATATTACAGCTCGATGCCTATTCCACAGAAGGCAGACCCCGAATTTAAGGTGCGATAGTCGCTACCTGTATATATAATTAAAAAGTGGTTGTCCAACAAGTTTGTTGAGCAACCACTTCGTAATTATATGTTGTATCTTTACTCCTTATTCAATTAATCTATTTAGCTTGCCATACAAGGGCCGCTGCTCCGAGAATAGCTGCATTTTTGTTTTGCAACTCACTTGGGAGTACCTTTACCTTATTTTTGAATGCGGCGAGCATATTCTCCTCCATATACCATTTGATAGGGTCGAAGAGTATCGCGCCTGCCTTTGCAAGACCGCCAAAGATAAATATAGCCTCAGGAGAGGTGATAGTTACTGCATCAGCCAAAGCATAACCAAGTTTCTGACCTGTAAGACAATATGCCTCTTTTGCAATAGGATCACCCTTGGCTGCGAGTTGCGATAGCATAGCCGAGTCCACCTGATTGAAGGTGAGTTCGCGCAGAGGTGTAGGGTCATTCATTACAGCCAATAACTCGAAAGCTGTGCGTTTGATGCCGATTGCCGAAGCGTATGTTTCAAGACAGCCTTTACGGCCGCAACCACACTCACGACCGCCACGCTCCACGATAACATGACCGAACTCGCCTGCAAAACCATCGTGTCCGTAAATCATCTCGCCATTTGCGACAAAACCGGAGCCCACACCCGTACCGAGCGTAACCATTATAAAATCCTTCATGCCCTTTGCACCTCCATAGACCATCTCACCGATGGTTGCTGCATTGGCATCGTTGGTGATATAGACAGGTACATTGAGAAAATACTTACCCAAATCCTCCGCAAAGTTAAAGTTTCGCTCCTCCTCTTTACCTTCGTCAGGAGTTGAGTATTTCCAAAGGTTTGCAGGCATCTCGACCGTACCCTTGTAGTAGTTGGCATTTGGCGCACCGACACCAATACCCACCAAATTAAAGTCGAATCCCACACTATCCATTAACGCCTTCATTGCCTCTGCGAGGTCTTTGATATAGCGAGGATAGTCGCTAAATTTTGGGTATGCCTTTGTCGAGATAACAGATTCGGCAAAGATTTCACCCTTTTCATCTACCAATCCGAATGCGGTATTGATACCACCAATGTCGATTCCGAAAACAAGCTTTTTCATAGTTATATTATGTTAGTTATTATTTTTAGTTCGTTTCGTTACTCTCTGCAAAAGAGAAAAAGTTGATCACTCAAAGTTAAACATAAATTCCAAAGATTCAAAATTTTTTGTACCTTTGAGAGTCGATTTTGACAAAAAGAGATTTTAACCCTTGAATTCAATATGAAATTGAACACAAACAGCGAGATACTCGCACTCTTCGAACACTATGTCGCACAGATGCCAACCCCCGAAGAACCACAACGGCTCTATGCTCCGATAAAGTATGGTTTGGAGGTAGGCGGAAAGCGCATCAGACCTGCTCTGTTGATGTTGACTTACAATCTCTATGCCGAGGATATCGAGCGTGCCTTGATGCCGGCTATGGCGGTAGAGATATTCCACAACTTTACGCTGTTGCACGATGATATTATGGATAATGCCTCCGTACGCCGAGGTCGCCCTTCGGTACCTGCTAAGTGGGGCGATAATGTGGCGATTTTATCGGGTGATGCTATGTTGATTTTGGCATATTCGTACCTGCAACGCACCAATTCGGAGCGACTTGTGCAAATCTTTGAGCACTTTAACAAGATGGCGGCCGAAGTGTGCGAAGGACAGCAGTTCGATATGGATTTCGAAACGCAGCAGAAGGTGTCGGTGGTCGATTATATGCGAATGATAGAGTTGAAAACGGCGGCACTGCTTGCGGGCTCTGCCATTATAGGTGCGCTGCTTGCAGGAGCATCGGAGAATGATTGTAAACGACTCTACGATTTTGCTCGCGAGATTGGCTTGGCGTTCCAGCTGCAAGATGACTTGCTCGATAGTTATGGCGATGAGCGACTTGGCAAGAAGATAGGTGGCGATATTCTCGAAGGCAAAAAGACAATCCTCATGATAGAGGCGTTCTCCCGTGCCAACGAGGAGCAACGAGAGGTGTTGCGCACAACCCATTTGCGCAATGATTTGAGTGATGCCGAGAAGATTTCCAAAATCAAAACTCTGTACGATGAGTTGGGTGTCCCCGAAAGGGTGGAGCAGCAGATAGCACAGAAGTTCCAAAAGGCACTCTCTATTCTCGACACTCTCGAAGTACCACAAGAGCGCACCGCAGAGTTACGCCGCTATGCCGAAAATCTTGTAGGAAGAAAAAGCTAATATGAAACGCACAGATATAGAAATAATGGCACCCGTAGGGTGTTACGAATCGCTCCATGCAGCGATAAATGCCGGTGCCAACTCGGTCTATTTTGGCATTGGGCGATTGAATATGCGCTCTGCTTCGGCGGCAAATTTCTCCGAAGCCGATATGGAGCAGATTGTCGAGATTGCCCATAAGGCTGGCGTTAAAACCTACCTTACGGTCAATACCATCATCTATGATGATGAGATGCAGGCGATGCATGAGGTTGTCGATAAGGCAAAGGCGGTAGGTGTCGATGCGATTATCGCCTCGGACTTTGCGGTTATAACCTACGCCTACCATGCAGGCGTTGAGGTGCATATCTCCACGCAGTGCAATATCTCCAACTCGGAGGCGGTAAAGTTCTTCTCGCAGTGGGCAGATGTGGTGGTTTTGGCGCGAGAGCTGTCGCTCGAACAGATTGCCGAGGTACATCGCTCCATCGTTGAGCAGGATATTCGCGGACCGAAAGGCGAATTGGTCGAGATAGAGATGTTTGCACACGGCGCATTGTGTATGTCTATCTCTGGCAAGTGCTATTTGAGTGAACACGAAACCGCTTGCTCGGCAAATCGCGGTGCTTGTCGCCAAATATGCCGTAGAAAATATACCATTCAGGATAAGGATACGGGCGAGATGCTCGATATTGATGGTCGCTATATTCTTTCGCCAAAGGATTTGTGTACGGTCGATTTCCTCGACCAATTTATCGCTGCGGGAGTCCGAGTGTTGAAAATCGAAGGTCGTGCTCGTGGCGGTGAGTATGTTAAACGAGTTGTCGAGGCGTACGACAAGGCGTTGCGACTGATTGAGGCAGGCGAATATACTCGCGAGAATGCCGAACGGTTGAAAGAGGGGTTGTTGCGAGTGTTCAATCGTGGTTTCTGGGGTGGATATTACGCCCACAAACGCATTGTTGAGCATACCAACGCCTACGGCTCTTCGGCAACACATCGCAAGGAGTATGTTGGCAAGATTACCAACTATTTCAAGAATATCGGTGTTGCGGAACTTACCGTTGAGGCTTCGACTTTGGCGGAGGGCGATGATATTCTGATTATGGGCGAAACAACGGGTGTTGTGGAGCAGAAGGCGGAGGGCATTGTCCTGAACGAACAAGTTGTCGAGGGCGTTAAGCAGGGTGATGTCTGCTCGATAAAGACCGTTGAATTGGTACGCCGAGGCGATAAACTATATAAAGAAGTAAAGAGATAGAATAATCAGACCTAAACTATGAAGAGAATAATTTTGTTGATTTGTGCAGTTGCACTATCGGTAAATGCAATGGCATTTAGCGCAATTGTTAAGACCAAGACGGTTGGTGATGTAACAATTGCGAGTGAGGATAGCGCTTGGAGTGTTGAGACCTCACTCACCTCGAAAGATGGTTGTGAAGTTATTACTATTGAAATGAGCACGCCACAACCTACAACGCCTCCAATGGTGTCGGTAGAGTTTCGCACCCCTCAACTCGATGCTCACCATTTGTGGCAGGCGGACACTCAGGGTTATACAACTCTAAAACCCGATTGGAGAAATGGCTACCATTCGGCATTGGCACATAGTATTCCCCTCTATTCGTTCATAAATGCCAACAATCGCAACCGCCTTACCATTGCAAGCAGTGAGGTTATACGCCGTGTAGAGGCAAATATGGGCTTCCGAGAGGAAAATGCCCTTTTGCGTGGTATATTAAATTTCTTTGCAGAACCCGATGCTCCACGCTCTTACTACAAGGTTACAATCTTACTCGATAATCGTGATATATTTTGGGCGGATGCTGTGCGTGAGGGTGTGCAGTGGATTGAGTCGCAGAATGACTTTAAGGTGTGTCGAGTACCCGATAGTGCATTCGATCCTCTCTATTCATCGTGGTATCAGTTCCACCAGCAGATTACCGATACCGAAATTGAGGCTGAGTGTCGTGAGGCTGTAAAACTTGGAATGAAGACAATAATCGTAGATGATGGTTGGCAGACCGCCGATAACAATCGTGGTTACGCCTATTGTGGTGATTGGGAAGTTGCTCCTACACGCATTAAGGATATGGCAGCCCATGTCAAGTGTGTACAGGATATGGGAATGAAGTATATGTTGTGGTACTCGGTGCCGTTTGTCGGCAAGTATAGCAAAAACTTCAAGCGCTTCGAAGGAAAATATCTCGCAATACCGGAGAGTCGTGGGGCGGGTATTTTAGATCCTCGTTTTCCAGAGGTGCGAGAATTTATCTGTTCGACCTACGAAAATGCTCTGCGCGAGTGGAATTTAGATGGCTTTAAGTTGGATTTTATCGACTCATTTCGCATATATGGCACTGACCCGGCCATCGCCGAGGATTATGCTGGTCGCGATATAAAGAGTGTTCCGGAGGCGGTAAATGTCTTGATGAAGGGAGTTACGGAGCGTCTGCAAGCCATCAAACCCGATGTGCTTATTGAGTTTCGACAGCGATATATTGGTCCGGCAATTCGCCAATACGGAAATATGTTCCGTGCGCACGACTGCCCCGGCAATATGCAATTTAATCGTATGCGAATAGCAAATTTGCGTCTAACAAGTGGCACAACAGCCGTTCATGCCGATATGTTGGAGTGGAATACCACCGAGAAACCGGAGGTGGCTGCTCGCCATATTCTGTCGGCAATGTATGGAGTGGTGCAATATTCGGTGATGTTGCGTGATATTCCAGAGGCGCAGAAACAGATGGTTAAACACTGGATAGAGTTCTCGCAGAAGCACCGCAATGCCTTGTTGCACGGCTCATTCAAGCCATATCACCCTGAGGCTTGTTATCCGATTTTGGAGGCTGAAAACAATGAGGAGCGTATTATTACCGTTTATCAGGAGCGTGTGATGGTTGAGGCAGGTGTGCCTGACCGCGATATCTACATTATCAACGCTACGGGCGAAGAGAGACCTATCGTGGAGTTGCAAAAGGCACCTCGCAAAGTGGAGTATTTCGATACCTATGGCAATGTGGTAAAGGGTGAAAAACTTGTAGCGGGATTGCAACGAGTGAATATCCCTGTTAGCGGATACATTAAATTGACTTACTAATTATTCGGACCTGCGGCGCAATTCTGCATTTTTATTCCCTATTGTATCTATTCTCTCATCTTTTTATTATATTTGCGCTATAAATGATTCAAACTTATGAAGAATGGAGTTTACAGTATAATTCTGGTAATAGTATTAATGGCGATTCCGGTTGTATCACAGGCGCAGATATACGCCAAACTGAACGCTTTATATGCTGTTGTGGGTGTGATAAATCCGCAACTTGAATTTGTGGTGGGTCCGCACTCCTCAATATCGATAGACCCGATGTTTTCGCCATACAAGACAATTAAGTGGGGTGACCGTAACGATATTCACGCTCAATTCGGAATTTTGCAGGCAGAGTATCGATTCTATATTAAGCGCGAGGCGCGAGGCTTTTATGTTAGTGCAAATGCAGGTATGCAGGCGTTCGATATTACACGCCCATATCTCTTTCAAAACGGGAAAATAATCTCTTTTGAGTCGGGTTTCGGTCGCGGTTTTGGTTTGATGACAGGTGTTGGAATAGGTTATACTCACATATTTAAGGAGCGATGGGTGGTAGATGCCTTCTTCGCATTCGACCGCATGTGGAGTTGGTATAACGATTACTTCTCCAATGGCGAGATAAATCTATTTCCTCGCCACCAAAAGGAGCCTAAATTCCCCGATCCATTCAATGGCTCGGCAGAGTGGTTACCATCGAAAATCGGTGTCTCTATAGGTTATAAGATTTTTGATCCTACACAACCGCGCAAATCGTGCAAGCAACGCCGAATAGAGAAGATGTTGTCCGAGTAACAAAAGGCTTGTTTAACGCATGGTTAGGTGCCGATTCAAACGCTAAACTTGAAGGAAAATTTACAATAAAATAATTTTTATGAAGAGAACCATATTATCTTTCATCTTTGCGATTGTGGCTTTTGCCACTGTTGCGGAGAGCCGTACCGACAAGCTGTTGCGTGAATTGCACAACCCAAAGTCGGACTATGTCTTTGTGATTGCTCATCGTGCCGATTGGCGCAACTTCCCCGAGAACTCGTTGGAAGCTATCGAGTCGGCTATTCAGATGGGTGTCGATATCGTTGAGTTAGATGTGCATCGCACTGTTGATGGGGAGTTGGTAGTGTGTCATGACCGCACCATCAATCGTACTACGAATGGTAAGGGTAAAATTAAGGAATTAACACTCGACTATATTCGCAGTTGTAATCTGCGTGCAGGTCATAATGCCGTAACTCGTTACAAGATGCCGACTTTGGAAGAGGCTCTCGATGTGTGCAAAGGGCGAGTACTTATCAATCTCGACAAGGGCATCAACTATTACGACCAAGTAATGGCGATGCTTATCGAGCGTAAAATGGCAGACCAAGTGATTATAAAGGGTACCAAGTCGCCTGCCGATATGAAGGCATTTTTTTCGAAACATAAGGAGAATATGCTCTATATGCCTATCATAAACTATGGTAGCAAATCGTGGGAAAAGCACGAACTTCTCTTCAACGATTACCTCTCGACTGACCTCCCGTTTATCGCCTTCGAGATGTGTTGGAACGGCACATTAAAGGGCGAAAAAAAGGTCTTCAACAAGGTGTTGAAAAGCGGTAAGCGTTTGTGGGTAAACACCTTGTGGGGAAGCCTTTGTGGTGGATACGAAAATGGTTACTACGATGATAGGGCCGTAGGCAACGAGGAGAAGATTTACGGTAAAATACTCTCGTACGGAGCATCGATGATTCAGACTGACCGCCCTGCAATGCTTATCAAGTATCTCGACTCGAAAGGTCGTCACACACCTAAATAATTGATAATTGACAATTGATAATTGACAATTAAAAGAAAAAACTATGGGATTTATTTCAGCATTTAAGAAGTTTTACGGTATCAGCGAACCTGCACCGCTTCGTACCGACCTTGACGAGCAGGGACAGAAGAGGTATCATCGTTCGTTGGCTTTCCAATCATTCGTGGCAGGAACACTCGGTTACAGCCTCTACTATGTATGCCGAACATCACTCAATGTGATGAAGAAGCCAATCCTCGACAGCGGAATGCTCGATGCTACGCAGTTGGGTATTATCGGCTCGGCACTCCTCTTTGCCTACGCCATCGGCAAGTTGGTAAATGGCTTTATCGCCGACCACTGCAATATCAAACGATTTATGGCAACCGGTTTGTTGGTTTCGACCTTGGCAAACCTCACAATGGGTTTTATCGGGCTCTTTGGCTCGAACAACGAATTTATAGGCGAAGCTGCTATACCTTCGGCAGTAGTTTTCGTAATCTTCGCCATTATGTGGGGTATTAACGGCTGGTCGCAGTCGATGGGTGCAGCTCCTGCAATTATTGCGCTATCTCGTTGGTTCCCACTCTCACGCCGAGGAACATTCTATGGTTTCTTCTCGGCAAGCCACAATATCGGCGAATGGTTATCTTTCATCTTTGTTGGCTCACTCGTTGCCGCAGCAGGTTGGCAGTGGGGATTCTTCGGCTCGGCTTTGGCTGGTGCCATTGGTGTTGTTGTTATTCTGTTTATGATGCACGATACACCCGAAAGCAAGGGTTTGCCTTCAATTGAGGTGCTGACCGGCGAAAAGGTAGAGGTGAAGAGGAAAGATGAGTCGGTTGCCGATATTCAAAAGCAGGTATTGCGTACCCCTGCGGTATGGATTTTGGCACTCGCTTCGGCATTTATGTATATCTCTCGCTACTCATTAAACTCGTGGGGTATCCTCTTTTTGCAGGAGGAGAAGGGCTTCTCGCTCGAAACCGCAACCTTCATCATCTCGATTAATGCTCTGCTCGGTATCGTAGGTACGGTATTGGCTGGCTGGATGTCAGATGTGTTGTTCAAGGGTGACCGCAAGATGCCGGCATTTGTTTCGGGTATTTTGCTCTCTATCTCGTACATCATATTTATATATGGAGGAAACGAGTATTGGGTAAATGTTGCCGCTATGGTATTGTTCGGTATCGCAATCGGAGTTTTGATTGCCTTCTTGGGTGGATTGATGGCTGTGGATATCGTACCTCGTAAGGCTTCGGGTGCAGCACTCGGTGTTGTTGGTATTGCAAGTTATATTGCAGCAGGTATTCAGGATGTGGTGAGTGGTTGGCTTATCGACAGCAATATCACCGAAACGGTAAATGAACTCGGTGAGGTTGTTAAGCATTACGACTTCTCGCAGGCGGCTCTCTTCTGGATTGGCGCATCGGTTATCTCATTCTTGCTTCCAATCCTCAATTGGGGCAAGAAAGTAAAGGAGGAGTAATAAAAACTATGAGCCAAAAGGATATGTAGGGCGAAAATTTGCTCCTGCATTTTCTTTTTAAGAAAAAAGTTGTATCTTTGCCGTTGCAAAAGAGTTCGAGATATGTATAGCATACAGAAGAACATAATGGTTGGTATGATGATGCGAATGTGCCGATAGGCACTATCTCTCACTGTGGCAGTTACGCACCGCCCGACACTCGAACACAACAATCCCTCAACAAAAGAAAATAGTTGCAAAATTTATAAAACTTTTCATACGATGGAAGGTAAAAAACTCCGTTTTGAAACATTACAGATACATGGCGGCTATGCTCCCGACCACACTCTGTCGCGCGGTTTGGCGATATATCCAACCGCTGCTTATCACTTTAAGACCTGCGAATATGCGGCTAACCTCTTCGAATTGAGCGAGCCGGGAAACATATACACCCGTATTCACAACCCAACGACCGCAAACTACGAAAATCGTGTTGCGGCACTCTATGGTGGCGTGGGTGCGCTGGCTACCTCTTCGGGTATGTCGGCAATTCTACTCACCGTTACGGCGTTGGCAAAGGCTGGCGACAATATCGTAACCTCGCCTTATGTCTATGGCGGAACGCACAACCAATTCACCATTTCGTTGCGTAACCTCGGCGTGGAGGTGCGCTTTGCAAAGAACGCCTCGCCCGAAAGCATCGAGGAGTTGATTGACGAAAAGACTCGCTTCGTGTTTGTGGAGTCGATGTCCAATCCGGGTTGCATCGTAGCCGATATCGAGGCGTTGGCAAAGGTTGCCCACTCGCATCAGATGCCACTCGTAGTGGACAACACCTTTGGTGCTTGTGGATACCTCTGCAACCCATTCGAGTGGGGTGCAGATATCATCTGCGACTCGGCTACAAAGTGGATTAACGGACACGGTACGGCTATGGGCGGTATTATCGTTGATGGCGGTACTTTCGACTGGGGCAATGGTCGCTATCCCGAAATTGACGGACCTTCGGAGGGCTATCATGGCCTGAACTTGTGGGAAACCTTCCACAATCAGGCATTTATCGTAAAGTGTCGTGTTGATGGCTTGCGCGACTTTGGTTGCTGTCCTTCGCCATTCGACACCTACCTGATGATGCTCGGTCTGGAAACCCTCTCGTTGCGTGTTCGCCACGAGGCGGAGGCTACGGCAAAGTTGGCAGAGTTCTTCCGCGCAAACGAGCATGTCAAGGCGGTAAGTTATGTCGGCTTCGAGGAGGATGCAAGTTATGCTTTGGCACAAAAGTACTTCCGCAAGGGTGCTGCATGCGTTATCTCGGTGGAGTTGAAGGGTACTTTGGAGAGTACTGTGCGCTTTGTTGAGGGGTTGAAGTTGGTTGCCAATATGACTATGATTGGCGACTCGATAACCGTTGTTACCCACCCAGCATCGACCACTCACAAGCAGTTGAGCGATGAGGCAAAGGTTAAGGCGGGTATCGCTCCAACCTTGTTGCGTATCTCGGCAGGCTTGGAGGCAGTAGAGGATATTATCGAGGACTTTGAGCAGGCGTTTGCTCAAATTGAAAATTGATAATTGAGAATTGACAATTAAAGGTTTTTTAAATTTATTTTATGATAATTGACAGAGCAATAAATAGATAATTCAGAAAAAACGACTTGTCGTTTTTACCTTAAATTATCAATTGTCAACTGTCAACTGTCAATTAAAATATGGCAAGATATTTTCACGATACAACCCCCTTGCATTTGGAGGGAGGAGAGGTGTTGAGCGAGCTGACAATCGCATACGACACCTACGGCGAGCGTAATGCCGATGACTCGAACATCATTTGGGTTTGTCACGCACTGACCGCATCGTCAGATGTGGAGTCGTGGTGGCCCGAAATGATTGGCGAGGGTAAATTGCTCGACTCGTCACGCTACTTCATCATCTGTGCCAACTTCCTCTGCTCGCACTACGGCACTACGGGACCACTCTCGATAAATCCTGCTACGGGCGAGAAGTGGTACAACGATTTTCCTGTGGTTACCGTGCGAGATATGGCGGTATGTCATCAGCGCCTGGCAGACCACCTCGGCATCAAGCGCGTGAAGTTGCTTATCGGCAGTTCGATTGGTGGTTTTCAATGTTTGGAGTGGTCACTGATGAACCCCGACCTGGCAGAGAATTTGGTGCTTATCGCTACGGGTGCAACAACAACACCTTGGATTTCGGCATTCAACGAGTCGCAACGCTGGATTTTGGAGAATGACTCTACATTTGGCGAGCGCCGAGATGATGCGGGTGAGCAGGGTATGGCTGCGGCACGAAGTGTGGCATTGTTGAGCTATCGTGGCGGACCTGCCTACTGCCTTACGCAGCAGGATAACGAGGAGTTGAAGGGAGATTTGTTCAAGCGCAGAGTCCATTCATACCAGCGTTATCAGGGCGAGAAGTTGCGCCGCAGATTTAACGCCTACTCCTACTACCGAGTATCGCAAGCGGTCGATTCGCACGACATAGGTCGTGGTCGTGGTGGCGTAGAGGCGGCTTTGGCGACAATTAAGAGTCGAACCTTTGTGGTGGGTATCACGAGCGATATTCTCTTTACAGAGGTCGAAAATCGCTACCTTGCCGACAATATCAAGGGGGCGCACTACCACCTTATTGACTCATCGTTCGGACACGATGGCTTCCTTGTGGAGGCGGAGTCGCTCAACAAACTTATTTTGGAATTTATAAATAATTAGAGATAGAGAGATGGGAAATAAACAACTTACAATCGGAATGTTCGGCTTCGGCAATGTGGGACGAGGTCTTTACGATGTGCTGAACACAATCTCCTCGAAGGAGGCGACTATTAAGCGCGTCTGTGTGCGCGACATTACAAAAGAGCGTGGTGTTGATGCCGACTTCTTCACCGATAATGCCGAAGAGATTTTCGCCGATAAGGATATTAATCTTATCGTGGAGCTGATTGACGATGCCGAGGCGGCGTACCACATTGTAAAACGCGCCCTCACAAGCGGTCTTTCGGCTGTGTCGGGCAACAAAAAGATGTTGGCGCACCACCTGCCCGAACTTATAGAGTTGCAGCAAAAACACAATGTAGCACTCCTCTACGATGCTTCGGCATGCGGAAGTATTCCGGTAATCCGTAACCTCGAAGAGTACTACGATAACGACCTTCTTGTATCGGTTAAGGGTATCCTGAATGGCTCGTCAAACTTTATTCTGTCGAAGATTTTTAACGAGAACTACTCCTACGATGTGGCTCTTCGCCGCGCGCAGGAGTTGGGCTTTGCCGAGAGCGACCCGACACTCGATATTGGCGGTTGGGACTCGCTCTTTAAGTTGATAATTATCACCGTACACGCCTTCGGTTGTTATGTGTCGCCAGAGAAGATTTTCACATACGGTATCTCTTCGATGAATGACAACGATATCCGCTTTGCAAACGAGAAGGAGCGCCGCTACAAGTTGGTTGCCCATGTCGAGAAGTTGGAGAATGGCAAAATCATTATGAGCGTGATGCCGCAACTTATCTCGCGCGACAAATATATCTACTCGGTGGAAGACGAGTTCAACGGCGTAGTTATCAAGGGTAAGTTCTACGACAAGCAGTTTATGTTTGGTCGTGGTGCAGGTGGTCACCCTACCGGCTCGGCAGTGTTGAGCGATATCACCGCCTGCTTCTACAACTACCGCTACGAATATAAGCGAATGTTCGGTCATGCTCCTGTGGAGTACACCGATGATGTATTGGTTCGTGTATATCTCCGCTACACGCACGCCGAGGATAGAGCATTGTTCGAGTTCGACAGTATCGAGGAGCAGTACATAAGCAACGATTACCAATATGTTGTAGGTCACATATCGTTGGCAAATCTCCACAAGATTAACGCTCAAATTCGTGAGCGCGACCTCTTTATTGCAGCATATCCAACAAGGTAGGCAGAGATATTGTTAAATTGAAAATCGGGTAGTGGTGCAAGTGGTGTACCATTACCCGATTTTTGTGATTTATCGTTTAGCGCATCAACAATGATGAATCACCGTACGACAAAAACCGAAAATCGTGCGAGAGGGCGTAGTCGTAAATCTTGTGCCAATCATCGCCCACATACGCCGACACAAGCAGCAGCAAGGTCGATTTCGGTTGATGGAAGTTGGTTACGATATTGCGCACGATGCGATAGTTGTAACCAAGTGGGGTAATCATTATCTCGGTAGCAGCACGCAGACGCTCCAAACCGTTCTGCTCCATATATAATATAAGTATATCGAGAACCTCCTCACCTGTGAAGTCGGCAGGGATATCGTACAACTCCCACTGTCCCACCGTTGCGCAGTCGTAAGCCTTGCCACTCTTAATGCGCCATGCCAAAGCCGTCAGCGACTCCAAAGTGCGCACCGAGGTTGTGCCAACTGCCACAATTTTGCCGTAATTCGCACGCAGTTTGCGTAGTGTTGCAAGGGTGATATCGAAATGCTCGGTGTGCATTGCGTGTTTGGTGGCATCTTCATCTTTAACCGGCAAGAATGTTCCTGCGCCAACATGGAGCGTAACCTCGGCAAAGTCAAAACCCTTTGCCTTCATTCGCTCGATAAGCGGCTCGGTAAAGTGCAAACCTGCCGTTGGTGCTGCCACAGAGCCTTCAAAACGGGAATAGACCGTCTGATAGCGGGTATTGTCAATCTCCTCGCTCTCGCGGTTAAGGTATGGCGGAATAGGAATACGACCGAGATACTCCAACAACTCGCCAAATGTCATCGGTGCCGACCACTCGAAGCGCACAATATGTTCGCGAGTGCCACGCTCGGCGATGTAGGCTTGCAAGGTGTAGTCTGCGCCCTTGTACTCGAAAGGTATCTGCACCGCCCCCTCTTTCCACTTTTTGAGGTTGCCCACAATGCACGACCACTCGCACTCGCCCTTTACCGCAAAGGCGTGTTCGTAGTCGGCAGGGGCGTGGGGCTCTAAACAAAAGACCTCAACCCTTGCTCCTGACGGCTTGTGCATAACAAGTCTTGCTCGCACCACCTTTGTATTGTTGAATACGAGCAGAGAGCCTTCGGGCAACTCCTCGCCAATATCGGAGAAGTGTCGCTCTGCAATCTCGCCACCACGATAGACAAGCAACTTCGATGAGTCACGCTCCGCAAGCGGAAATTTCGCAATTCGCTCGTCAGGCAACGGATAGTCGTAGTCGTTTATGTTGATATAACGATTCATTTTTTTTGCACTTAGCCATTGGCTTTTTGCCATTAGCTTTTTTAACAAATATTTGGGTTGCTCTGAAATGAGCAACCCAAAAGATATAACAACCCCAAAAATTGCTTTTGAAGAGGTTTTTACAAGGATTTCTAATTAGAAGCCCTTGCCGATTGCGAGGAAGTCGGTAGCCACGAGTGCTGCACCACCAATCAAGCCACCATCAACATCCTCTTTTGCAAAAATCTCGGCAGCATTAGATGGCTTGCACGAACCACCGTAGAGAATTGGGCACTCCTCGGCAGCAGCACCAAACTTCGAGCGCAATACCTCGCGGATATATGCGTGAATCTCCTGTGCCTGCTCTGCGGTAGCGGTCTTACCTGTACCGATAGCCCAAAC